>JAWOFF010000151.1:0-8248 GCA_046482325.1 Desulfosalsimonadaceae bacterium | reverse complement strand
ATTCGCTTCGCAATAATGTATAAAGTTGCTCTTTAAGAAATTTTTCTTTATTTTCTGTTTGTTTTAATTTTTTTTGATCCTTTTCTGTCCATTCTTGTTTTTTCTTTTTTTCTTTTTGAAGTTGCTTTTTTAATGTTCTGGTTTGATTTAATTTTTTTATGGCTTCTGTATTGAATAAAATTTTGATTAGGCGGCGATAGTTTTTTAAACGTTCAGCCCTGGAGAGCTGGTATTGTTTGAGAAGTTTTGCCCCAGCTCGAGTTGACTCTTCGCTTTCATCCCCTTCCAAAAATCCAGATCTACCGTTCCATGGAAATATTATGGGGGTCGGACTATACTGATAAAGAAAGAAATGGTTTAATTTCTTTTCATCATAATTCGTGGTTAAAACAAAATATTTCCCGTTCCAATGAGCTTTGGTCTCTGTATCTGCCTGCTCCGCCGTCAAGCGAAAAATCCCGAGGGCCTTTAGATAGCTTGCAAGCGGGACAGGGCTGCAGCCGGTCAGATGGATCCGATTCATATGCTATACCTCCATTGCATCGGATGCTTCCGGGTTTGCTGAGGCGCGCCAGTCCGCAATGCGGACCAGCGATTCCAGCCATGACAAAAGAAAAGGGCCGTGTTCTTTAAGAAGCCCTTGCGTGCGCGAGGTCCAGCTGGGTCCCATGGCGGTTTCCCCGAGCTCCATGAGACCCAGCTTCAAGGCGGTTGCCGGTATTTCGAAGCCATCTACGGTAAATCCGGGAAGCTCGTCACCTTCCCGGATTCCCCGGGCGTAACGTTTTCCGTCAGGCGCTTCGGGTCGTCAGGCAGGGCCCGGAGGCTCATTCGGACCTTGCCGTGATGTGCGGCAATGAGAAATGCCACAAGATCCGCATCTATCTGTTTGTCTTTTTGGATATTCTGGAGCCAGCTCAGCATGGAGGCCAGTTCATGGCGAAAATACCTGCGGCTGTGAGAGGCGGAACAAGGTGATTTTGCAAGCAGGCCGGGCGGGGCCTTGTCGCATGCGTGCATGGTCTCCTGGAAGACCGGGTGGGCTTTGCCCGTATCATGCCATTTAGCGGCTGTAAGAATCGTTTCCGGATGCTCTCTTTCGTTTAGTTTCCCGCACAGGCGACGGGCTTCTGCGGAAGCCTGGCTCAGGTGATCGGCCAGGGAAACCGGTTCGATCCGCACTGAATTGGTGTCGCTGTCATAATAGACGTCATGCCTGCTGTTTTCACATTCGACAGTTTCTACCCGCATCTTTTCATCGCCGGCAAATCCGTACTCGGGGTGATGACCGCCTTCCCCGGCGTCCAGCATTATTGTCATCCCCGGCCTGATGCTGCCGTTAAACCGGTCCCATCTGCGGGCAAGCGCGTCCCATGCCCATTTTGTCCTGTTTTTCAGGCCGGATGCCTGTCCAATGGAGACCGGGCATAGCTCGTCCCTGCAGGGCTGCGGCTGGAGCGGATCGTTCGGCTCCTCCGTATTTCTCCAAAACACCGAGAATTGGGGCGGGCCGGGGTCGCGCACATATTCCGAGATGTCAATATCAAAGCCTGAGATATCCGGATCTGTGTTGAAAAGATCCAGGAAATCCCTTTGCCGGATGACCATTTGAAATTCGTCTTTTTCCTCTACCGGGGGAAGGGTCCCGCTTGCCGCGGAATCAAGATTTTGCAGGATCTGTCTTGCCGAATCGAGTGCTTGCTGGCTGTAAGGCAGGGCGGTCTGTTCGTCGTCGTCGATATCGATCCAGAAAACCCGGCCCCCGCCGCTTTCGTTTTCTTCGCCGTAGCGATTGCACCTGCCGAAGCGTTGAACGAGCGAAGGCCAGGGTGCCAGTTCGGTGAAAAGGGTCCCTGAGCTGATGTCCACCCCGGCCTCCACTGCCTGGGTGGCGATAATGATGCGCCCCTCTCTGGGAGGCTGGGATTTCAGTTGCGCCTCGATGGCGCGTCGTTCGGCGGGCCGAAAACGGGCATGCAGCAGGAGGAGTGAGCCGCCGGACAGCTCCTTTTTCAGCCTTTTGTACAGCCCCTGTGCGCGGTCTACCCGGTTTAATACGACGAGCGTGTTTTTGGTCACCGTTTTTGCAGCCAGCACCTTCTCGGCCAGGCTGTTGAGATATTGTTTCCCCCTTTGCTTTGCGTTCTTCCTCGTAAGAGACAGCCCTGCCGGGGCAAGGTTTTTTAAGGAGGCCAGCCGGGTTTTGAGGGCGGGCAGGTTCCGATCTTCATCGTTGATACAGAGACTGTCCAGAGTTTCCATGTGCGGCCTGAAGTCAACGGTGGCAAGCCATCCGGGATTCAAAGTGGCGGATACCCAAAGGCTGCGGGCCGGGCGGCCTGCGGGAAAACTCCGTCTGAAAGCCTCGATCTGGGCGGCGGTGGCAAGGCCTGCGCCCATGAGCTGCACCTCGTCAAATACCCATAAGCTGTCGTTGTGAAGAAGGGCGAAATGAACCGGCCACTGATAACGGCTGATTCCGTAGCCCCGCATAAGCGCCCTGGAAAGCAGCATGTCCTGAGTGCCCACAAGGATCATTTCTTCTTCCGGCCACTGGGTCCAGGTCTTGAGGTCATTGCCGCCGCCCATGAGCACATGGATCGATATTTTTTTATCCCCGGCCTCTCCCAGCCAGTTCAGATTTGAAAACCATTCTTTGATGTTTGCCACTGTCTGCTCCACAAGCACCCGCATGGGAAAACACCACACAAGCCTGCGGGGGGTTGATTCATCAGCGGTTTCTCTTATGCCCTGCGGGCGCAGGCCCCGTTTCCATGCCCATGCCAGTGTCACAGCGGCCGTCTTTCCGAGTCCGGTGGGGATGTTTAGCAAATCCGGCCAAGGGCTTTCCGCAAGACGCTGCTGGTAGGGAAATATGGAAGTATGCCTTGTAGCGGCTTTGAAAAATTCCGGATAGCTTGCCATGATGGGCTCCTTAGCGTTTTGGATGCAGTCGCATGCCGAAAGTTTCTTGTGTGGTAATATGTTTGCAGTATAAAATTGATACTATCATAACTAAAATAGCATATAGTGACAATGTGTTTGTCCTATAATTGAATTGACTGCGAGACAGGGAAAAAGAGCATGAGCAGGATGGAGCGGATCTATTATTTCCACCAGGAAGTCAGCAGCGGTCAGTTTCCGAGTGCGGGCCGACTTGCTGAGAATTTTGAAATATCGTCTTCCACGGCCCACCGGGATATCGAGTATATGCGGGACCGGCTGAATGCGCCGCTGATATATGACCGGAAGAAAAAGGGATATCGGTTTTAAAACGGTTCTGTTTTTAGTCAATCAAGAAGCAGGCAGCTTCTTGCAGGGCAGCAGGTTTTTTGGGGAGCAATTCGTTGCAAAGTGCTATTATTATGTGTAGATTGAACATAAGCTTGTATTGGCACGGAAACAATCCGATACCGCCGGCTTCGGGAAAAGTTTTTTTGCGGTTGCCCGGTTGCTAACAGGAGGAGGAGGAGATGGCCACTTACAAGGAAAGCAGAAGCGAGGTTGATCAGTCGTTTGCCGGACGCTCAGGCGCCGGCCGGACCCGGAGCGGGGTTTCACCCGGGGACAAGGCTCCGCCGCCGGATCTGTTCGTTTCCCTGTTGTCTCCCGCTGATATCCGTATCAACGGGGATCGCCCCTGGGATATCCGGGTGCATCACCCGGGACTGTACAAGCGCGTGCTGCGCGATGGGTCCATAGGCCTGGGCGAAGGCTACATGGACGGCTGGTGGGACTGCGACCGGCTGGACGAGATGTTTACGCGTCTTATCGGGGCACAGATCGGCTATCATGTGCCTGGTCCGGCGCGGTTCAAACTTGCGCTTTCAGCCTTGGCCTGCCGGCTGATCAATTTTCAGGGCATCCGGCGCGCCTTTACTGTTGGAGAGCAGCACTATGATATCGGCAATGATCTCTACCGGAAAATGCTGGATCCGGAGATGAACTACAGTTGCGGGTACTGGGAAAATGCTGAGACTCTGGCGCAGGCCCAGCAGGACAAGCTCGATCTCATCTGCCGCAAGCTCAAACTGGAGCCCGGCATGAAGATGCTGGACATAGGCTGCGGCTGGGGCGGACTGGCCGCATATGCAGCGGAGCAATACGGCGTGGAAGTCACCGGCATCACTGTATCGCGGGAGCAGAAAAAGCTGGGAGATGAGTGGCTTCAGGGGCTGCCTGCAAGGATTGAGCTGGCCGATTACCGCTCTCTGACCGGCCGTTATGACCGGCTTGTCTCGGTCGGCATGTTCGAGCATGTCGGGGCCAAGAATTATCGGCGGTTTTTCCGCAAGGCTGCGGAACTGCTCGACGACGAAGGGATTTTTCTGCTGCACACGATCGGCAACGAGGAAACCAGCGCCGCGCCGGACCCCTTTATTCACCGCTACATTTTCCCCAACGGCAAAATTCCGTCCCGAAAAAAAATTAATGATGCCAGCCTGGGCCTGTGGCGGCTGGAGGACTGGCATAACTTCGGGCCTGATTATGACCGTACTCTTATGGCCTGGGATGCCAATATCCGACGCGCCTGGCCGGAGCTCGGAGAGAACTACAGCAGGCGCTTCCAGCGCATGTGGCATTATTATTTGAACTGCTGCGCCGGATTCTTTCGTTCCAGGCAGGGCCAGCTTTGGCAGCTGGTCTTTACCAAGCCCTGCTGTCTGCATAAATATCACAGCGTACGCTAATCTGCCTGAGGGGCGCAAGGGCGGCGCCGCCGGGCGAAAGGCGGGCCGCCTTTGCGGCGGAGGCAAGACGGAGGGGAAGTTTCAGGCTTTTTTCTTCTGCAGCTCCGCATCCCGAAGCTCGCGGCGCAGGACCTTGCCCACAGGCGAAACAGGGATGTCGTCTTTGAATTCAATATGTTTGGGCCGCTTGTAGCCGGCCATGTTTTCCTTGCAGAACTGCCGGATCTCTTCTTCGGTGGCTTCCTCGCCGGCTTTTAAACTGATAAAGGCTTTTACCGCTTCTCCGCTCTTCTCGTCCGGGACGCCCACCACTGCGGCGATCTGGACCTTTGGATGCTGGAAAAGGATATCCTCCACGTCCCTGGGGTAGACGTTGAAGCCGCCTACCAGCACCATGTCTTTTTTGCGGTCTGTGATAACAATATAGCCGTTTTCATCGATATGGGCGATATCGCCTGTAAGGAAATAGCGACTGCCGTTGAACTCCCGGAAGACCGCCTGGTTTTCTTCCGGGCGGTTCCAGTAGCCCTTCATTACCTGCGGGCCGGAAACCGCCAGTTCGCCGTCTTCACCCTGTTCGAGTTCCCTGTTGCCGGTGTCCAGGTCGACGATTTTCACGTCCGTTCCGGGCATGGGAAAGCCGATGCTGCCGATTTTGCGCAGTTCCTTTTTTGTCGGGTTGGCGGAGATTACCGGCGAGGTCTCGGTTAAGCCGTAGCCTTCAAAGATTACCGCCCCGGTTTTCTTTTCAAACTCTTTGCATACCTCCGGCGGCAGGGGGGCCCCGCCGGAGAAGCAGCCCATAAGCGAAGAGAGGTCAAACTCGTTGATCTTGGAGTGGTTGGTAAAGGCCACGAAGATTGTTGGTACGGCGGGCATGATGGTCGGCCTGTGCTTCTGAACGATCTGCAGCACCTCGGTGAAGGGCGGGTTGCCCGCGCGGGGATCAGGAACCGGGATAAGCCTGCTGCCGCTTCCACAGGCGGAAAGCATGCACACGGTCAGTCCGAAACTGTGATACCAGGGCAGAACCCCGAGGTAGGTGTGAAATCCGCCCCGCCGCATTTTCTCCGGGGGTTTGCCGGCTTCGTGTACGAACATCCCCCATTCGTCCAGGGCTCTTACGTTATAGGTGAAATTGGTATGGGTAAGGGCCGCGCCCTTGGGCTTTCCGGTTGTGCCGCCCGTGTAGATGATCAGCGCCGGGTCCTCGGAGGGCTCGATCGAGATTTCCGGAGGCTTCGGCTGGGCCGCTGCTACCAGGTCGTCAAAGTTGTAGTGTCCCGGCTCATGTTTTTCCGCCTTGGGGATTTTGCCGAGAAGCCCGCCTATAAAACCTTTAAGCTTCGGCAGATAGGGCTTTATATTGCAGTAGACAACGGTTTCCACATCCGAATTTTGTACCGCCTCAACCGCCGTGGGGTAGAACTGCGGATGATCCATGCAGAAAACTGCTTTGGCGCCTGAGTCGTTTAGCTGATAGTTGAGCTCCGAGGCGGTATAGAGCGGGTTGCAGGTGGCGCAGACCCCTCCCGCCTTCAGTATACCGAAAAAGATCGCCGGGTAATGGGGCAGGTTGGGGAGAAAAACCGCAACCCGGTCGCCCTTCCGGATGCCTATAGATGCCAGGAAATTGGCCAGCCGGTCAGCGGTATCCTTAACCTGGCTGAAAGTTCGGGTGGCGTCGTTGAAAAGGGTGAAAACGTTGTCCGGGTACATGCTGGCCGAGTCATCCAGCAAAGAGAAAAGCGGCTGGTTGTACAGGGAGAAGTCGATATCTTTTGCGACTCCCCCGGGCCAATTGTTGGTGGGCCATTCAGTGGCAACCATGGAAACTCCTTCTTGTTTGCGTTCACAGGTATCATGGAATATGTTTGGAAAACGGACACATAAAAATTATAACAATGTTCTAATAGCATAAGGACAGGGGGATGTCAAAAAAAGTCTTGCACCTCCTGCAGCCTCCGCATAACCTGTGCCGATCCGGAGCGGTTCCCAGTTTGTTGTCATGCAGGACTATTTTTTCTTTTTGGCCGCCAGCTCGGCCTGCAGCTCGTCAATGCGCCGGTGGTTGTCCTCTGAGCCGATATAGGAGCGGAACAGCCATTCATGCAGGCGCAGGCTATCGTCCGGATCCTGATTGAGAATCATGCGGCCCATCTGTTTGGTCTCCTTAAGGCATGAGCGGTCAAAAGCCGCCATATCCCGGGCTATTGTATCCACCGAGGAAAGAAGTTCGTCTTCGGCAAAGATCTTGCTCACAAGTCCCATGCGCTCTGCTTCCCAGGCATCGTAAATCCGGCCTGTAAGCGCTACTTCTTTGGCTCGCCCCAGACCTATGATGCGCCAGAGGGGGTCCAGAATCGGAATCAGCGATAGAGCGGTTTCACGCTGGCCGAATTTTGCACGCCCGGAGGCGTATCGGATATCGCACATTGTGCTCAGATCAAATCCGCCGGCGATGGCGGGGCCGCCGATTGCGCAGATGACCGGCTGGCTGCAGCGCAGTATAGAACGGTAGGCCCGGTTAAAGAGGCTGATAAAGGCTTCGTTGGCGCCTTTTTCCAGTTTCCTGATTTCGTTGAGGTCAAAACCGGCGCAGAAATAGCGCTCCCCGCCTGTAAATACAACCACGTGCACGTCTTCGCGGCTGCTGAGTCCGGTAAATGCGTCTGCGATTTCTGAGAGCACATCAGGGGTCAGGCTGTTGCCCTTGTCCGGGCGGTTTAAACGCACGGTGGCCACCCTGGCCGCTTCGGAAACCAGCAAATGTTTGTAGTCCATGGCGATTCTCCATTTTCCGGGGGGTTATAAAAACAGAGCCAGCAATGACACGAATGCCTGCGGATGTCAAGCCGGCCTGAGCGGGCGCCTGTTTTGTTTATCCGGTCTTAATCCTCATGCTGTGGTGTGCCGGAATGAGGATCACCCAATCCATCGAGTTCAGCGTGGATTTTCTGCATCCAGTCCGGCACCGCCGGCTCATCTGCTCCGTGGATTCGCTGTACAAAGGGCTTTATGTCAATCAGGGGCGAGCCGTTGACAGCCTCCAGGCCCCGGACTTTCAGGGTGCTGCCTTTGAGGGAGAGCAACCGAACGGTGGAGACCAGCACCGGGTTGGGCCGTGCCGGGCTGCAGGTGGCGAATATTCCCTTTTCCGGAATCTCCTTTCGGCCCATGGGGTTGATTTTCCGCAGGTTGCGCCTCTCTTCGGATATCAGGTGGGGCCAGTACAGGATCATGAGGTGGGAAAAGCCCCCGATGCCCTCCAGCACCCCCTCTACTTCCGGAAAGATTTCCAGCTCCGAGACCATGTCCCGAATCCGCTGCTGCTCCCGGCGAACCTTGTCCATGTGCTCAGTGATCCGGACTCCGGACTCATCCGCTCCGATCATGGGCTTTTCAATTTCGTTTCGCACAACACCCACGGGATATATGCGGAAGTGCACGCTGCTTTCATGCTTCAGTGTCATTGGTCCTCCAGGAATAAAAAAAGAAAAAATTTGAGTTAATACTCATAAATGATAATTTATACATTATCAGCTTTTGCAGCTTCG
>JAWOFF010000157.1:0-15166 GCA_046482325.1 Desulfosalsimonadaceae bacterium | reverse complement strand
TCGATAATGTACTCGCTGATGGTTTTTCTCTCTGTATAGACTGTCATATAACGACTCCTTTTCCTGTTTTCGCAGAACGGCGTTATTGCCTGTTATTTTTACTAAAATTATATATATTCAACTTTTATGCCAATTTTGCGCCACTTCTTGGCTGCCGACTGCCGTGCCCGGATTGACGGCATTTTCTGCCAACAGCACCCGAAACTGACAGAATTGAAAAGGGGAAGAAAGCAGATTTTCCAAAAAACTTGACAACGAAAGTAACGCAATATAACGTTATAATCGTAAAATTTTCACAAAACAGAAAGGAAAAAATCCGAAAATGCTTATATCCCCGGTATGGAACAAACAATTTGCCGAACGGCTCCTGGACTCAATGGCAGAGGGTGTGTTTACCCTGGACGCCCAAGGCTATATTACCACATGGAACCCTGCAATGGAGCGAATGACCGGGTATACCGCAGCAGAAGCCATCGGCCAGTCATGCAGGATGCTCAAATTTTCCAAATGCTTTGACCAGAACTGCCCCTCCTCCATGCGCGAGTGCGGTATCCTGGAAAAAGGATCTGTCGATCCCACAGAATGCCACCTGGAACACAGAGATGGCCATATAGTCTCTGTAATCAAAAACGTACGGGTGGTAAAGGACGAGGACAATCAACTGCTGGGCGTGGTAGAAACCATTACCGATCTGACCGAACTCAACCAGGTCCGGATGAAATTCGAAGAAGCCCAGCGCAAACTGGTTAAAACCTACCAGTTCGGCAATATTATAGGAAAGAGCCATGCCATGCAGGAAGTATTCAACTCCATTGACATGGCCGCCAAAAGCAACGCCACAGTGCTTATTCACGGGGAATCCGGTACCGGCAAGGAACTCGTAGCAGGGGCCATTCACTACAACTCCGCCCGGGAGAAAGCTCCCATGCTTACCGTGAACTGCAGCGCCTTAAGTGAATCTCTGCTGGAGAGCGAGCTGTTCGGCCATGTGCGCGGGGCCTTTACAGGTGCCACACATGACCGGATCGGGCGATTTGAGCAGGCCCACACAGGCACGGTATTCCTGGATGAAATCGGCGATATCAGCACCTATATACAGCTCAAACTTTTGCGGACCATACAGGAAAAACAGGTGGAGCGGGTCGGAGAGGCCACAAAAAGGGAGATTGATTTCCGGATCATTGCAGCCACGCACAAAGATCTGGCCGCCCTTGTCAGGCAGGGCCGCTTCCGCGAGGATCTGTATTACCGTCTCAAGGTTTTCCCCATTACCCTGCCTCCCCTGCGGCACCGGCGGGAGGACATTCCGCTTCTCGCCAATCACTTTGTAGAGGAATTCAATAAAAAAACAGGCAAATCTATCCAGGGGCTGTCCACGGATGCCATGCGGCTTTTGATGGAGTACCAATGGCCGGGAAACGTTCGGGAACTGGAAAATGCCATAGAACACGCCTTCGTGTTATGCAGGGGCGATCAAATCGGAATCTTTGATCTGCCTGTTGAAATCCGCCAGATTGAGTATTTTACACCCGCCCAGCCGGCGGAAAAACAGACCGCATGCGCCCGGCCCGCCAAAGTAACCAAAGAAGCCCTTATGCAGCTGTTAAACGACTGCGGCTGGAACAAAGCTGAAGTGGCCAGACGTCTGGGGCGCAGCCGCACCTCGGTATGGCAGTATATGAAAAAATGGGACATCCCTCTGGACGGTGCTCGGCAGTAGCCGCGCCCAGCCAAAAGGGTCTCCTTGCCCGGTGTTGTTTCCGAAAACAAGGTAACGTTCCGCGTTACCCTCATAGCGTTACGTTGCCTTCCTTCTTTTTTGGACTTTCCCGTCATCCCTGATATATAGCTGATAATTTTCATGGCAGCATTTTTGCAATGTTTTAGTGTCAGGCTTTGAGGCAACAAACAAAAAGACACCAACCGCAATGCCCGTACGCAGACTGTAATAGTTTTCCCATATCTAAGACAAGCGGCAGCGTTGATGTCGAAAGCAGAATAAACCAAATTTGAAGAAGGAGCGGAAATGGAACAAAAAACAGATGTACTGGTTATCGGCGGGAGTGCTGCCGGAATCGTAGCAGCTACCACGGCAAAATCCTTTCATCCGGACAAATCCGTAACGCTTGTCCGAAAAGAGCCCGAGGTGCTGGTGCCCTGCGGCATTCCGTATATTTTCGGAACATTGGAAAGCAGCGACAAAGACATAGTACCGGACACTGTGCTCTCCGGCGCCGGTGTTGAATTAAAGGTTGCGGAAATCACCGCGATAGATACAAAACAAAAAACCTGCACCTGCGCTGACAAAACCGAAATCGCCTTTGACAAACTCATCCTTGCCACCGGCTCCACCCCTGTCAAACCCCGATGGCTTAAAGGCGGGGATCTGGATAATGTATTCACAATCCCCAAAAACAAAGCCTATCTGGATGAGCTCAAAAGCAAGCTGAATAAGGATCATCAAAAAGTTGCGGTGGTCGGAGGCGGCTTTATCGGAGTTGAACTTGCCGATGAGCTGGCAAAATCCGGCAAAGAAGTAACCATCATAGAAATGCTGCCCTATATTCTGAGCGCCGCCTTTGATCCCGAACTGGCTGAAAAAGCGCAGAAGACCGTCGAAGCCAGAGGGGTTGCCGTCCAATCCGGCAGCGGCGTCAAAGAAATACTGGGAAACGGCAAAGTATCCGGTGTTGCGCTAAACAACGGCAAAAGCCTGAATGCGGACGCGGTCGTACTGTCCATGGGATATGCTCCCAACAGTACGCTGGCAAAGGATTCCGGGCTGCCGGTAAATGACATGGGCTTTATCAGGGTAAACGAGTACATGCAAACGCAGAATCCGGATATTTTCGCTGCAGGCGACTGTGCGGAAAAAACCAGCTTCATCACACGCACGCTCAAACCCATCATGCTGGCTTCCACGGCCTGCGCTGAAGCCAGGATTGCCGGCATGAATCTCTACAGGATCACCACTGTTCGTTCCTTCGGAGGCACAATATCCATATTCTGCACAGCCCTGGGCGATACCGCATTCGGCGCGGCCGGGGTAACAGAGAACCTGGCCGGGGAACGCGGCTTTGATTTTGTCACTACAACCTTTGAAGGCGTTGACACCCATCCGGGAACGCTTCCAACCGCCCAGCCGCAGATCGTAAAACTTATAGCCTCCCGCGACGAAGGGATTCTTCTGGGCGGCGAAGTTATTGGCGGCAAATCCACCGGAGAACTCATCAACCTGATCGGATTCATAATTCAAAATCGTATGCGCGTAGATGCGATTCTTACCTCTCAGATCGGCACACACCCGCTCCTGACGGCGTCACCGACTTCCTATCCCCTGATCAAGGCTGCAGAGGCTATTGTCCGGCAGCGAAAAGGCTGCGCCTGAATGTTTCAGCGGTTCCGGGATATATTGGCCGGCTCTGCCGGCCCCGGCTGCGAGAGCCGGGGCCGGCAGATAATAAAGATGATCTATTCGGCAAGCTTGGCGGCCTGTTCGGCGAGCAGTGATTTTAGCCGATCCAGCGTAACAGGACACGGCTGAATCGGAATGCCCATCCAGTCGGAATATTCCAGCAGTTCCTCCGGCTTTTCCGCCATGAATTCATCCATATAGCCAATGCCGTCAAGCACCATGGCACCGCCGGTATGCTTGGGGAAGTTCTCATTGGCCAGACCCTTGTCCCATCCCTTATAGACATACTCCCGGAATTTTACCCATCCGGGTGTCAAAAACAGGACCTTCTCACCGCCTGCAAATTCTTCACGTTCGGATTCACTGGCAATCATATCCATGCAGTGCGTGGCATTAATGCGGGAAATTGTGCCGCCCTGCTCGGCTATGATGGTATCAATGGTCCGGGTCGGCTCGCTTGCATTCACGTAGCAGAACTTGCCCCCGTAGACCACCAGAATGCGGTCAGCCTTTTCCCTGGCCTTCCGGATTCTCTCCACCAGTTGGCCCTCCAGTTCCTTCGGGGTTTCATGCAGCCCCGGGGTTGTGAAAAACAAACGTTTGGCATCCAAAAAGCCTTCTTTTTTCAGATGGTTCAACTCCAGGCTGAGTGTGCCGCAGGAGACGATGGCAATATCAGAAAACGTTGGTTCCGGCATTTGGCCTTCCTTTCCGATAGATTAATTAGCAGTGCTCCGGATCTGTTCCATGACTGTGGGAAACTGCTCCATGTTGGTATGGGGCAGAAACAGCGCAGAGGTGAACTCATCCATGAACTGCGTATTGGTCGAAAAATCCAGATAGGTCAACGCATTGCAGATCACCTTGGCGCTGTCGCGGTGCTCGTCGGAGAGCAGCGCCATATATGCACCGGCCACGCTGCTGTTGCCGAAATACTGGAATTTATTCCGGTCAATATCCGGCAACAGCCCGATGGAGACGGATTTTTCGATATTCAGGTATTGGCCGAATCCGCCGGTGATATACATCCGGTCCACCATGTCAAAACTTAGCCCCACCTGATTTAAAAGTACCGTAAAACCGGCGTAAACAGCGCCTTTGCTGCGCAGCAGGTTGTCAATGTCGGACTCAGTGTAGACTATATCCTCATCCATCGGTGTTTCATCAGCATATGCCAGCACGTATGCCGGCTCTTCGCCGACACTGCTCATCCGAGGGTGATCCGCATCAAGGGCAAACTTGCCCCGCTGATCAATGATACCGGCAAGCATCAGTTCGGAGAGGAGCTCGATCATGCCGGAGCCGCAAATGCCTCGCGGAGGATAATCGCCCACGGTCTTGACCGTTGCATTTCTGCTCTGGCGGTCAATTGTGACGCCCTCAATGGCGCCTTCCTCGGCGCGCATGCCCCAGCGGATACCTCCGCCCTCAAATGCCGGCCCGGCGGAGCAGGAGGCACAGATCATCCAATCTCTGTTGCCCAGAACGATTTCGCCGTTGGTTCCCACGTCAATAAAAAGCGTCAAAGGCTCCTCCTGGTAGAGTCCGGAGTAGAGAACACCGGCGACAATATCTCCCCCTACATAGCTTGCCGGACCCGGAATCACGAAAACCGCGGCTTCCGGATTGGCCTTCAGCCCGATTTCTCCGCTCCTGAGTACGGGGAACTCGGAAATTGAAGGCACGTAGGGTTCCCTGCGAATATAGCGGGGCTCGATTTTGAGCAGCAAATGGGTCATCGTGGTATTGCCGGAGATTACGATATTATCAATATCGCGGAAATCAACTCCGGATCCTTTTACAGCCTCCTCTATCAGGGTATTGATAGTGGACAGGGCAAGCGTACTCAGCTTTTTCACACCGTTTTTCTCAGCGCACACGATCCGGTTGATCACATCGTCGCCGCAGGCGGATTGACGGTTATGGCCGGAAGTGGCCCCAATAATACTTCCGTCCGAGAGATTCACCAGATAGACCACGATGGTGGTGGTTCCGATATCGATGGCCAGGCCCAGCGAAGAACTAGTTGTATCCCCTGGCTCAACTGCAACCACCTCGCTGGAACAGGCCTTGTGCTTTATGGAGGCAGTCACGCGCCAGTTCTGATCGCGCATTCTGGCTGCCAGCTCCCTCATTACTTTCAGGCCGATGTTTAGCCGGCCGGTATCCACCCCCTTCTGCCTGAGACCGCGCTTTAGACGGTCCAGATCGCTTACTGAGTCATCCAGGGTCGGCGGACTCAGCTCCATGGGAACCTTCTCCAGCATTGGGCGGATATCGCCTACCAGTCCCTGGAGTTTCTGCGTGACTGCTTCCCCCATTCCCGCGACCTTCAGTTTGCGCTCAATGGTTTCCTCTGGCACTGTTACGGCAACATCTCCCTGCACCCTGGTCTGACAGGCAAGAACGTAGCCTTTCTGCTTCTCCCGGTCCGAAAGCAGAGGGGTTTCCGTTTTTTCCACATCTCCGGAATTCACGATTAATTTGCATTTTCCGCAGGCCCCTTTGCCGTTACAGGAGGCATTGATATACACATCCGCTTTGCGTGCGGCATCAAGCAGGGTGGAACCTGCATGAACCACTGCTGACCGGCCGTCCGGCTGAAAGGTGACCTGGCAGTCACCTTCTGAGCGGGGTTTTTCCATGGATTCGTCCAATTTTCTGCTCCCTTTGCTCATGAACCAGATCGGACATGAGCTGCGGTATTTGCAGTATAACTCGGGGTCTCGGCATTCCATGCATTCTTCACAGAGATAAATGTTGTGCTTCATACATTTATAGCTTGTCTCTCTTTCCGGGTGATTGACGCATCTCCCCATAAATAACCTCCGTATTTTTACCTAAACTGAGCGTTTCACCCAAATTGAGCGTTTCAATATTGTATTTGCTGTTTACGCTTATCGGCAACCGGCCGTTCAGGTATTAAAGTCACCCAGTTCGTCGTCTAAAATTCTGCACAGATCAGTTTCCGGATAGATTCCCACCATGCGCCTGCGCTCCTTTCCCCGGTTAAACAGGATCATTGTGGGGATGCTGTTCACTTCAAAGCGGCTTCGCAAATGCTCCAGATAATCGATATTGACATCAACTAGTGTAAGCTGCTCCCCATAACGCTCCTGCAGGCTGTCGAGGATAGCCTTCTGCAGCCGGCAGGGTGTTGACCAGGGGGTGTTAAAACAAGCCAGGCAAATTCCCCCGGAAATCAGGAGATCAAAGCCGTTCTCATTATCCAGTGTTTTTTCTGCCATTATCTTTCTTCATCATCATCCTAACACCAGGGGGCAGATTTTACCCTTCCGGACCGCGGCAAACAAGCCGGGCGATCATGGTCCTTGCGAAGGCAATAAGGGTTTTTCAACATCTATGCCAAATCCCTTGCCGGGCCGCCGTATCCACCAGCAGCTCTCCTCTCCTGCTGATCCGGACAATAAACAAAATTTGTATACCCTCAAAAAGTAACGTTTTGTAACGTTACAAAACGCAACGTAACACCTGCTTTTAATCCTATGCCGGATATTTTCTGCAAGAACAAGAAACGGAAATCAAGACCCTTCTTCCGAAGCGGGAGACAGCAGATGAGCAGGGCAGTTGCCCCCTGCTCATCTGCTGCTCTGGGAAGGGTGACACGTTAGGAGGTAATGCCAAGCCCGCACATAAATTATGCAAACTTGATGCCATAAAATTCTTACAGGGCAGACATATTGACACCCCCGCCTATAATTGCAATATTGCTACTAAATGGAGGTTTTGGTAGCAATATTGCACCATAAAACAGGGATGCTCAGGCGACAGGCACTGCCATCTAAATCTATATCCTATTGATTTTTCTAATATATAATTAAAAATTCACAAGGTGTTGCATATTTGGCACATAGTATGCAGCATATCTGGGTGAAAGGAGAAGGCAGCATGAAAATCGGGATAACGGTGTGGGGCGATATCATCTCCCCTGTTTTTGATGCAGCGCGTTCGCTTATGGTAGCAGAAGTCCGCAATGGAAGGATTGTCAGCACGGAGCGCCTGCCGATCCGGGCCGGTTTTCCGATGCAACAGGTCAATTCCCTGAAATTCTATGGAATCGATGTTCTGATTTGCGGGGCCGTATCCGAAATCCCGGCGAACATGATTGAAGCTGCAGGGATTCGTCTGATCCCGTTTATCAAAGGAAATGTCAATGAAGTGCTGCATGCTTTCATCAACAACCAACTGCCTGCTGCGCATTTTATGATGCCCGGCTGCGGCAAACGACGCCGCAGGCGACAGCGCGGCCGAAATCGCCGGTAAAAGGCATGCATCAGCAGAAGGTATTAGAGACAAAGGAGGTGAAGAAGATGCCAGGAAGAGATGGCAGTGGACCGGAAGGAAGAGGCCCTATGACCGGAAGAGGCATGGGCAGCTGCGGCGGCAGCCGACCTTCAGCAGGCACCGGAAGCCCGATGGGGGCCGGTGCCGGACGCGGAATTGGAAACAGAGGAGGCCGGGGACTGGGCCGGCGCATAGCATCCGGATTCAATAATCTCAGAACCCGGGTACGCGGCCGAAAGCAGCAGAGCGGCGCCGGCCGCGGCCGCAACAGATAGTAAGACAATAAAAAGAAAAAGGGCAATCGACAAAAAAATACCACGATATCAACATTGAAAAGGAGGTGAACCGTTATGCCAGCAGGAGATCGTACAGGTCCCATGGGCTTCGGCCCGATGAGTGGCCGTTCAGCCGGATTCTGCACAGGATATGGAACTCCGGGTTTTGCAAATCCGGTATTTGGCCGAGGCAGAGGCTTCGGCCGCGGAAGAGGCTTTGGCTTTAGAGGCGGCTTCGGCCGCGGAAGAGGCTTTGGTCCTCCGGGGGCCGCCCCGTATGCTCCGTACGGCGCATACGGCTATTATCCGCCTCAGGCTGTCCCGGCGCCCCAGGATGAGCTGAACATGCTGCAAAAGGAATCGGAGCAGTTGAAGGCTGAGCTCGACAATATAAACAAGCGGATTTCGGAACTGCAATCCGAAACCGAATAAATCGCGGCAGGGCAAGCCGGAGTCGCTCGGTGCGGCGGCTTGCCCTGAGCACGATCAATCGATTCCGGAAAAGAGATCCTATGAAAATCACCATCCTATACGACAATGAGACACATGATGGCCGCCTGAGGCCGGACTGGGGCTTTGCAGCCCTTGTCGAGGCCTCCGGGCACAAAATTTTGTTTGATACGGGCGCAAACGGGAGAATTCTGCTGGAAAACATGCAGAAGATGGATGTCTCACCGCAGGATATTGAAGAAATCTTTATATCTCATGACCACTGGGACCACACCGGCGGTCTGCTGGATATTCTGGCGAAAAATCCCGTCCGGGTCTATGTGCCGGACACCATCCGGTCCTCTCTGCCCTCCAGAGAGACCGTTTCTCTAAGCTTTTCCGCAAAAATCCACAAACACATCTATTCCACGGGGACGCTCAAAAACATTGAGCAGGCCATGTGCATCCAGCAGAACGGCCGGGTTGTCATTATTGTCGGCTGCTCCCACCCGGGGGTGAACGCCATCGTTGAAGCAGCCTCGGAAATCGGGCCGGTATCCGCCTTAATCGGGGGGCTGCACGGATTCAGCGATTTTCCCGTGCTGGAGCCCCTGGACATGGTATGCGCCACCCATTGCACCCGGCACAAGCAGGAAATCGCCTCCCGTTTTCCGCAGATTTACGTTGCAGGCGGGGCGGGAAAAATGATCGAAATATAATCCGTAAGCTAGTCGTCCGCGCCATGCATGGGGGCCTTGGTGTAGCCTCTTACTTCAAACCTCAGTTCCAAACACCCAATGAAAATGAAAAAATACCCCATCATCTCGAAGCTTTCTTCCAGAAGACGCTTGTAATTCCTGTCATAACAAGACCCCAAAAGCGGCTCCAGGAAATCGCCGTGCCCCACCATCTGACCAAAAATCACCACTGCAAGACCTGCCCACATTAAGGGGAAAAAGGCAGACAAAGTAAGGCTTCTTAGCTCAGGCAGAAACTGATCCCTGTTCCGCCAGGCTATCCAAAAAAAACCGACGGCAAGGACAAACACCGGTGTTTTCCAGCCAATTAAAGGCACATACCTTCCAAGTATCTGGTCCATTTCCCGAAACATGGCAATTATGGTTAACAAAGCGGCAAGAAAAGGAAAAATCTTTGCACCCTGCAGTTTTTTTCCTGCAGTCTCGAGCAATACTGCGGCGGATATCCCGAGAGAGGCAAACTGCATCCATTCCACAATACCGCCCTCTTTAAAATCGGACATCTCCCCCACCACGGCAATACCGTTTAAAACCCCGCCAAGGCAAATAACCAGCAGCATGTACACAAAAAACCGCAAAACAACCCCGTAGCCGCCGTTTTTCAAAACAAAATCCTCCTTTTCCGCAAGCGCATGACGCCTCTTTTTGTTCCTCTTTCAAATATCCTTAACCTAAATTGAGCGATTTTCAAGCTTGCCGCAGATACAAGGAAGATGCCTTAAATACCTTAAAATAATTCATAAATAAATAGTTTTAAAAATTTGAAACGCTCAGTTTAGGCTTAAGTCACTCAGTGAATCCGTGAAATGATCACGCAAACAACAGTAGCAAAAACCGGGCCATCTAAACGAGCGCCTTTTTTCGTTAAGCGGCCGTAAATGAGCTGCCGAAAAAACAATTCCTTGTTGTAGCAGAACGAACTACAATGCTATTATTAGAACCTAAATTGAGCGATTTTCAAGTTTGCTGCGGCATATCTCTAAATAGAAGCCTGCCGGAAAGAGCTCTCTATGAAATGGCGTGCAACGGACCTAATCGATTTTGAATACCTTCTGCGCAGCAGGCAGCGGCAGGCGGAAGGGACCGGTGATACCGGTGAAGACCGGGCCATTTACCTGGCCTGGATTGCCCGACAGCAAAATAGTGGCAACCGCAGGGATCTCTTTAGGTACTGGCTCTGCCGAAAACGCCGGATCATGGCTGAAAAAACGGGCCAAACACCGCTTCTGCCCGGAGCTGCCGCAGCGGAAGCCCTGAGTCTTCTACTGTTTGTGGCAGCAGCCGCTGGTTTTTTTATCGGGGCCTGCGTGTGCGGATCTTTTCTCGCCTACGCCGGAGACAAACCCATTAACGTCTTTACCTGCCTCTGGGTCATGCTCGCTCCCCAGGCGCTTCTGCTGATCCTTCTGGGCATCTCCGCAGCCCTCAAAAACTTTACAAAACGACCGCCTCTTGGCGGTATCTACCCCATGCTTGCAGCAATTTTCCGCAAAAGCGCAAAAAAACTTGCAGCATCCCGCTATAC
The DNA here is from genome assembly GCA_046482325.1 of Desulfosalsimonadaceae bacterium. Lineage (GTDB taxonomy): Bacteria > Desulfobacterota > Desulfobacteria > Desulfobacterales > Desulfosalsimonadaceae > M55B175. The sequence continues at coordinate 4,459 of JAWOFF010000157.1, read as the reverse complement.
TGAAATGGGGGCTGCAAAAAAGGAAGCCATGGCAGCAACAATCGGGCTGATAGGGCAGAGCCGCACCCTGTACGGCCGCGTTCTCTTCCGACCGATATTTATCATGGGCCAGGTATTCGGGATCTGCTTCAATATCGGTCTTTTGGGTGTCCTTATCATGCGGGTGGCCATTACGGATCTCGCTTTCGGCTGGCAGTCCACGCTGCAGCCGGCTGCTGAGACAGTCCACGCCATTGTAAGGGCCATTTCCTTGCCCTGGTCATGGGCTATGCCCCCATCGGCCGCCCATCCCACAGCGGCCCAGATAGAAGGCAGCCGTTTTGTTTTCAAGGAAGGCATGCGGCACCTGGAGAGCCCGGATCTGGTGGCCTGGTGGCTGTTTCTCCTTTTTGCCGTAAGCGTTTATGGGCTGCTGCCGCGCCTTCTTCTTTTGATGGGAACAATGCTGCAGCAAAAAAGGGGGCTGCAAAGTCTTTCCTTTAGCCACGCCGCCTGCGACCGGCTGCTGACAGCCATGAAAACACCGCAGGTGCAGACCCGGAGCCGGCTCTACAAAAAAGCAACTGACAAAACCGGGGAGGAGACAGCGCCCGAAACAGATACCGGCTTTAAACAACTCCCGCCGGAAGCCGGGGAATCGTGGGCGGAAGCCATTGTGCTGGTGCCTGAAGAAATTGCGGGGCTATGTGAAGATGCGGAGCTGCAGGAGGTTTTAAACAAACGGCTGGGCCTTGCGCTCACCTCCTGCATAACCTGTCAGATGGAAGCAGAAGCAGATATTTCTGCAATCAGAAACCATCCGGCCGCCCAAAAAGGGCCGGTCACCGGCGGGGCATCTTCCGCAGGGCCGGAGGGGATGCGGCTGATACTGATCCAGGAAGCCTGGCAGCCGCCCATCAGGGAACTGCTCTCATGGATTGCCGCTGTGCGGCAATCCATGCCCGGTTCATTGGGATTTATCATCGGATTAATCGGAAAGCCCAGGGGAAGCAGGATATTGACCCCTCCCGCTGACACTGACCGGATGATATGGGAGCAGGCAATTGCCGGGACAAAAGACCCCTATATCCGGGTGGAAATACTGGGAGGTTAGCATCCATGGCTGAAAATATCCCGGTTTTTGCCATACTCGGCCACCCCAATGAAGGAAAATCCTCGGTGGTGGCAACCCTTGCCGAGGACGATTCGGTGCGCATAAGCCCCACACCCGGGGAGACCCGAAAATGCCGGGAATATCCGGTGCTCATAGACGAAAGCGAAGTCATCCGTTTTGTCGATACCCCCGGATTTCAGCAGCCCCGCAGGACCCTTGCCTGGATGCAGCAGTACCGCAGGCCGGAGGCAAAGCGCGTTTCCGAATTTATCGATGCCCACAAAAGCGACCCTGATTTTGCCGATGAATGCGAGCTGCTCTCGCCCGTGGCCCGGGGAGCGGGTATTATTTTCGTAACCGACGGCTCCCGGCCGGTAAGAAAAAGCGACATCGCAGAAATGGAAATCCTTCGGCAGACCGCAGTACCGCGAATGGCGGTAATCAATCCCAAAGACAAGACTGAACTCGAATATCTCGGAGACTGGAAGGCCGAAGCCCGCAAGCATTTCAACACGATACGGATTTTTGATGCCCAGCAGGCCAACTATTCCCAGCGCATGGAGCTGTTAAATACCCTGAAAATAATAGATCCGGACTGGGAAAAAACTCTCCGGCGTGTTACAGAGGCCTTCCGGCAGGACTGGGAGCAGAGACTCTCGGAATCAGCAGCAATCATTGTGGAGCTGGCAGAGAAGGCCGCCGCACATTGCGTCAAAAAATACTGCCGTGACGAAGCATCGCTGGAGCGCATCCGGCAGGAACTTGCCGAAACCTACCAGACAGATATTCAGCAGATGGAGGCGGATGCCCACAAACGCATAAAAAAACGCTTCAAGCACAACATCTTCAACCTGGAACTGCCGCAGCAGTCGATCGTCCATGCCGATCTCTTCTCATCCCGGACATGGAAATTCCTGGGCCTCAGCCGCTGGCAGATGGCAACTGCAGCGGGCGCGGGCGGCGGTATTGTCGGTGCCAAAATCGACCTGGTCCTCGGGGGGCTTTCCTTCGGTGTCTTTACCGCCCTGGGGGGAGCGTTGGGAGCGGGTTCTGCCGCCCTGGGAACAGAACGTATGGCAAAAGCCAGACTGCGGGGCTTTCCCCTGGGCCGGGCAAAGATAAAGGTGGGACCGGCAAGAAGCGATCAATTGCTGTTTATCCTAATCGACCGGGCGCTGATCTATTTTTCCCACGTCATCAACTGGGCCCACAGCAGACGCGATAAGCCGCAGCACGCTGATTCTGAAGCCGGCTATACGGAGTTGTGGCCGGCACCTCAGAAACAGAGTGCCCGGCGCTTTTTCAAGGCCGTGCGTAAGAACCACCTCCAGCAGGCCGAGGAGCTAAAGCCCCGCCTGACGGAAACTATTTCAGAACAACTGCGGAAAATCTCCGAGACAGCCGGCAGGGCTTCCTGAGAAGGTTCAGTCAAAACACCACCGGACAGCCTGGCCTCTTTTTTTGACAACTGCCGCCACGTGCTGATCGAAAAAAAGCTGCTCCACTTCAAAATACCAGTTCTGATAGGAGGCAACCAGGCTTCGGGCATCGCTTACCCCTATGATGCGGCACCGGCAAAGACCGGCAAGACCCGCACCTGTCTGTTTTAATATTGCCTCCTTGGCCGTCCAGATGCGAAAAAACAAAAAAGCGCCGCCCTCGTCAAAAAGACTGCGCTCCGAAGCATCAAACGCCCGCTCCATCAAGCGCCCGCTGACCGGCCGGATCTTTTCCACATCGATACCTGTCGGGCAAGATGCGGCGATCCCCGCCACATAAGCGGGTTTATGAGTCAATGACCAGTAAATGGCAGCCGCCGGCAAACCAATCCCGTCCAAGGCGGCGCGCTCCGCCGAACGGGCTACCGCCCGGCGCGCCAGCCAGCTAAGATAACGGCGCAGCGCTTTTCGGCAAAGCTCCTGCTTCCGATCAGGAACCGGGAGCACTACCGGATACAAACTCTCACAGGGCGCGGACAAGCATATCCTTTACTCGGAATCGAGGGTGATGATGATATCGGCTACCGTTGCACCCTTTCCCTCTTCGTGGACAAACAGGGGGTTGATGTCAAGCTCCTTTATTTCCGGATTATCAACCACTAGCTGAGACAGCCCCGCCAGGAGCTTCTCGATCTGCTCGATATCTGCCTTGGGCCTGCCCCGGAAGCCGTTTAACAATTCATAGCCCTTGATGCTGCGGATCATCCTGCGTGCGGTGTTTCTGCCGATTGGCGCCAGGCGGAAGACCACATTTTTAAAAAGCTCCACATAGATGCCGCCGAAGCCGAACATAATCAGATGCCCAAAGCCCGGATAGCGATTGACACCCAGGATGACCTCCTCGCCCCTGCCGGCCATTTTCTGCACCAGGATCCCCTCGATTTCAGCATCCGGGGCATAGGCAACCGCATTTTCCCGGATTTCCGTAAAACTGTTTTCCACCGACTCCCGGTTTTTCAGATTCACCTTAACGCCGCCTGCGTCTGACTTGTGCAAAATCTGCTGGGAATACACCTTCATCACAAGGGGGTATCCCAGCTCATCAGCGACATCGCCCGCCTCGGAAGCTGTCCGGGCAAGCTTCATGGGGCATACCCGAAAACCATAGCATTCCAGAAGCGGAGCACCGTCATATTCGCCCAGAACGGTTTTACCGGAAGAAAGACTGTCTCCTACGATCCGCCGTGCTTTTGCCCCGTCAAACACAATATCATACTGCGGCAGGATGCGACGGTGCAACCAGCGGGTGGCTTCATAGAGCTTTCCCATTGCCCGGGCGGCGTTTTCCGGAAAGCTGTAGACTGGCACGTGGTTCTCCTGCAGGTGTCTGACCCCGGCGGAAACGTCGACTACGCCCATAAAGCTGCAGACTATGGGCTTTTGGGTTTTCTGATATGTGCTGACAATTGCCTCTGCCGTCCCAATGGCGTCGGTCATGGACTGGGGAGTCAAAATCATGAGCACCCCGTCCACGCCTTCATCCTTGATCACCGCTTCCAGGGCGTGTTCGTAGCGGTCCCGGCTTGCGTCTCCGATCACGTCCACAGGGTTGTTGAAATTGGCGGTCGGCGGCAGGTGCTCATGCAGAGCCTCGTCGGTTTTCCTGGAAAAACTGGCTAGCGCAAGCCCTGAAACCTCGGTCATATCGGTTGCGATAATACCCGGTCCGCCCGCATTGGTAATAATGGCCACCTGGTTGCCGGTCGGCATGCGGCGGGCGGAGAATGCCTCGGCATAATCAAACAGATCATCCACCGTTTCTACCCGGATAATACCTGCCTGGTTGAAAAGAGCGTCGTATACGGCCTCGGTGCCGGCGAGGGAGCCAGTATGCGAGGCCGCAGCCCTGGCGCCTGCTGCGGTCTTG
>JAWOFF010000120.1:0-19289 GCA_046482325.1 Desulfosalsimonadaceae bacterium | reverse complement strand
GGCAATACCGCCGCTCTTGTCAATCGGGCGGTGGATGGCGCCCGTGATGCCGGAGCGGAAGTGGATGAAATCGTTTTGCGGGATTTTCGTATTTCGCCCTGCCTGGAAATTTATGGATGCAAAGAAGCGGGCGAATGTGTTATTAAAGATGATTTTCAGGAAATCCGGGACCGGATTCTGGTCTGCAGGGGTTTGGTAGTGGCCACGCCGATTTTTTTTTATACCGTAAGCGCTCATTTGAAGCTGCTTATGGACCGGTGTCAGTCGCTGTGGGTGAAAAAATATTGGATTGACAAGACGCAGTATAATCAATGGACGCCTGTTCGGCGGGGCTTTGTAATTGCCGCAGGCGCGACAAAGGGCAAGAAGCTTTTCGACGGTACACTGCTGACAATGAAGTATTTTTTTGATGTGCTGGATATGGAGCTGTGGGATTCTCTTCTGGTACGGGGCGTGGATTTTGCCGGCGATGTGCTGTATCAGCCCGATGCCATGGAGGCTGCCTATGAACGGGGGCGCGCCCTGGCACAGTCTTTTCGCGAGGCGCCATGAAGCTTTCCTTTCATCCAATTGAGCTGGACCGTCAGGCAGAGTATCAGGCCCGTCTGGAGAACTGTCCCCAACTCTGCTCTGACTACACTTTTGCCAATTTGTGGAGCTGGGCGGAGGTCTACGGATTGCAATGGGCCTGGACAGAGGAGCTTGTATGGATCCGGCAACAGGAGCCGGAAATGCTTTTATGGGCGCCTGTGGGCAACTGGGCAGTTCAGGACTGGAGTTCCCTGCGGGCGGCACTGCCGCCGGAATTTACCCGCTTTACCCGGGTTCCGGAAAAGCTTTGCGAAATCTGGGAGGCGGTTTTCGGATGCCGCATGCAGGCTCAGCCGGAGCGGGATCAGTTTGATTATCTCTATGATGCCCGCGAACTTCGGGATCTTCCCGGCAAGCGGTTTCACAGTAAAAAAAACCTGGTGAACCAGTTCAAAAAGAAAAACAGCTACTCCTACCTGGAAATGAACGCAGAGATGGCTGATCGGGCCATGGCCCTGCAGGATGACTGGTGCACGTGGCGGCTCTGTGAATCCTCCAGCCAGCTCAGTGCGGAAAACAACGCAATTATGAGGACCCTTCAGAATTGGGGGGTATTGCAGAAACTGATGGGCGGCTGCATTTTTGTGGAGGATCTGATTGTCGCCTATACCATCGGAGAGATGCTGACCGCCGATACCCTGCTGATTCATTTTGAAAAAGGGTGCCCGGAATATAAGGGCGCTTATCAGGCGATCAATCAGTTGTTTCTGCAACAGCAACCGGAGCAGAGGGTGCGGCAGGTCAACCGGGAACAGGATGCCGGAGATGAGGGCCTGAAAAAAGCCAAGCTCTCCTATCACCCGGTGGATTTTTTGAAAAAGTATCGTATTCATCTGTAGTGGATGCAGGCTGCTGCTGCGGATTCCGGCAAACGGGGCAGTGAATCTGAGAGGATATTTTATGGGCGGTTTTTTCGGGTGCGTATCCAGACAGGATTGTGTAACCGATGTTTTCTACGGGACGGACTATCATTCGCATCTTGGGACAAAGCGGGGCGGTCTGGCATTCCAGAACCGCCGGGGCATGAAAAAAACAATTAAAAACATTGAAAACACCTATTTTCGTACCAAACTGGAGCCGGAGCTTCCGGGCTTGGGCGGCAGAAAAGGCATCGGGGTGATAAGCGACACTGATGCCCAGCCTTTGATTATCGGCTCGCACCTGGGTACTTTCGGTGTCGTCATGGTGGGCAGGATCAATAACCTGTACGAACTTGCCAGTCAGGCCTTCAGCCGGGGCATGCATTTTTCCGAGGCCTCGGAGGGGGCCGTCAATCCCACCGAGCTTGTGGCCATGCTTATCAATCAGAAAAGCAGCTACGAAGAGGGTATAGCTTATGCCCAGGAGATGATTCGGGGCTCCTGCTCTCTTCTGCTGCTGACGGAGAAGGGGCTTTATGCAGCCAGGGACCGGCTCGGCCGAACGCCCGTGGTGATGGGCCGAAGGGAAGGGACTTATGCCGCCACCTCGGAGACCTGCGCATTTTTCAATCTGGGCTATGAAACCGAAAAGTTTCTGGGGCCGGGCGAGATCGTTTTTTTTACAGAAGACGGATATGAGCAACGCAAAGCCCCCGGCGACAAACTGCAGGTCTGCTCCTTTCTCTGGGTATATTACGGATACCCGGCCTCCAGTTATGAAGGCATCAATGTGGAAGATGTCCGCTACCGATGCGGATGGGCCCTGGCGGACCGCGATGATACCCCGGTTGATTATGTGGCCGGCATTCCTGACTCGGGCATCGGCCATGCCATCGGCTATGCCAACCGCAAGCAGATCCCCTACAAACGCCCTTTTGTCAAATATACGCCCACCTGGCCCCGGAGCTTTATGCCCCAGGATGCGAGCATGCGGGATCTGGTGGCGAAAATGAAGTTGATTCCCATTCCGCAGATGATTGCAGGCAAGCGGGTGGTGTTCTGTGATGACTCTATTGTGCGCGGCACCCAGTTAAAGGACAATGCTCAGCTTCTGTTTGATTTCGGCGCCAGACAGGTACACATGCGGGCCGCTTGTCCCGCTCTGATTTATCCCTGCGAGTTTTTGAACTTTTCCCCTTCCCGCTCTTCGCTGGATCTGCTCGGCCGCAAGGTGATTTATGAACTCGAAGGGGGCAACATGGATGCGGTAGCCGAATACTCAGCGTCCGGATCCGGCAGGAACCGGGCTATGGTTGAAAAAATCCGGGATCAGCTGGTGCTTACCTCCCTCAAATTCCAGCTGCTGGAGGATACGGTAAAAGCCATCGGCCTTTCCAAGCAAAATCTCTGCACCCATTGCTGGGACGGAAGCAGTTATTTTTAGCACCGTTTTTGCCCATCGCTTTACAGGAGAGAAAAAGGAGCATGTATGCCCAAGCATGAAAATATCCGGAAAGTAATGATTATCGGCTCCGGTCCGATCATCATCGGCCAGGCCTGCGAATTCGACTACTCCGGCACGCAGGCCTGTAAGGCCCTGCGCAGCCTGGGCTACGAAATAGTGCTGGTCAATTCCAATCCCGCAACAATTATGACCGATCCCGGCATGGCGGACGTGACCTATATCGAAGCGCTCAATGTGGATACCATGGCGTGGATTATCGAAAAGGAACGGCCTGATGCCCTGCTGCCGAACCTGGGCGGCCAGTCCGGGCTGAATCTGACCTCAGAGCTGCACCGGGCGGGGATACTTGAGAAGTTCGGGGTGCAAACCATTGGTGTCAGCATCGGCGCCATTGAGCGCGGCGAGGATCGTACCGCGTTTAAGGAGACCATGGACCGGATCGGCATTGAAATGCCCGTAAGCCAGACGGTTACCACGGTTGAGGATGCCGAAAAAGTGGCTGACCAGGTGGGTTATCCGGTGGTTATCCGGCCTGCCTATACCATGGGAGGCACGGGCGGCGGCCACGTGTACAACGTGGAGGAACTCCGGACCGTAGCTGCCCGTGGACTTTCCGCAAGCCTTGTTAATCAGGTGCTGGTGGAGGAGTCCGTTCTGGGCTGGGAGGAGCTTGAACTGGAAGTGGTGCGGGATGCAAAAAACCAGCTCGTTACCGTCTGCTTTATTGAAAACGTGGACCCAATGGGTGTGCACACCGGCGACTCCTACTGCACCGCACCGATGCTCTCTATCTCACCGGAGCTGCAGCAGCGGCTCCAGGACTATTCATATGCCATTGTAGAGGCTATTGAGGTAATCGGCGGGACAAATATCCAATTCGCCCATGATCCGGAAAGCGGAAGGGTTGTTGTGATTGAGATCAATCCCCGCACCTCGCGTTCTTCAGCCTTGGCTTCCAAGGCCACGGGCTTTCCGATTGCCTATGTGTCCTCTCTTCTTGCAGGCGGGCTGAGCCTGGATGAAATTCCTTACTGGCGCGACGGAACCCTGGAAAAATACAGCCCCCAGAGCGATTACGTGGTGGTCAAGTTTGCCCGCTGGGCCTTTGAAAAGTTTGAAGGGGTGGAGGATAAGCTGGGCACGCAGATGCGGGCTGTAGGCGAGGTGATGAGCATTGGCAAAACATACAAGGAGGCGCTGCAGAAAGCCATCCGTTCGCTGGAGATCAACCGCTACGGCCTGGGATTTGCCAGGGACTTTCACCGGAAATCCCTGGAGGAGCTTTTTGCGATCTTAAACCCGCCTTCCAGCGAACGCCAGTTTATTATGTATGAGGCTTTGCGCAAGGGCGCCTCCGTGGAGATGCTCCATGAGAAGACCCGGATCAAAGCGTGGTTTATCGAGCAGATGAAGGAGCTTGTATTGCTTGAAGAGCAGATCCTGGGCTTCGTAGGGAGTCTGCCGCCGGATGAGCTCCTGATCAGGGCAAAAAAGGACGGCTTTGCGGATAAATACCTGTCCCGGCTGCTTGAGGTTGATGAGGCCGATATCCGTCAAAGGCGTATTCAGCTCGGCATGGTTGAGGCATGGGAGCCGGTGCCGGTAAGCGGTGTGGAAGATGCCGCCTATTATTACTCCACTTATAATGCGCAGGACCGGGTGGAGGTGAGCAGCCGCAGGAAGATCATGGTGCTTGGCGGCGGACCCAACCGGATAGGGCAGGGCATAGAGTTTGATTACTGCTGCGTGCATGCGGCATTTGCTATCCGGGATGCGGGATTTGAATCCATCATGGTCAACTGTAATCCGGAGACGGTCTCCACAGACTATGACACCTCGGATAAGCTCTATTTCGAGCCCCTGACCGTGGAGGATGTTTTAAGCATCTATGAAAAGGAAAAACCCGAGGGGATGATTGTTCAGTTCGGGGGACAAACCCCCCTGAATATTGCCCGGGAGCTCGCAGATGCGGGCGTTAAGATCCTGGGTACCTCGCCGGAAATAATTGAGCAGGCAGAAGACCGGGATTGCTTCCGGCACTTCATGCGCAAGCTTGGTATTCCCCAGCCCGACTCGGACATGGCCTGCTCCGAGGAGGAGGCCCTGGGGGTCGCCCGGCGTATCGGGTATCCCCTGATGGTGCGGCCCTCCTATGTGCTGGGCGGCCGTGCCATGATGATCGTCCATGACGAGGAGATGCTCAAGCGCTATATGGCGTTTGCTGTTGATGTCTCGCCGGCGCGGCCCGTTTTGATCGACAAGTTTCTGGAAGACGCCATTGAAGCAGAGGCTGATGCCATTGCCGACGGCAGGGACGCCTTTGTTCCGGCGGTTATGGAGCATATCGAGCTCGCCGGCGTTCATTCGGGGGACTCCGCCTGCGTGATTCCGCCGGTGAGCATTCCGGTAAGGCATGTGGAAACCATCAATGATTATACCCGGCGGATTGCCATGGAGCTGGGAGTGGTGGGGCTGATGAATATTCAGTACGCCATCGCCGATGATACGGTCTACATAATCGAGGCCAATCCCCGGGCTTCCCGAACGGTGCCCCTGGTATCCAAGGTCTGCAATGTCTCCATGGCCCGCATTGCCACCCAGATCATGATGGGCCGCAATCTGCCGGATTTCGGGCTGGAGCGCAGGCCCATCACCCATTTTGGCGTCAAGGAAGCGGTGTTTCCCTTTAATATGTTCCCCGAGGTCGATCCCCTGCTCGGCCCGGAGATGCGTTCCACAGGAGAGGTCCTGGGCATGGCCGATTCGTTCGGCCTGGCTTTTTTCAAGGCCCAGGAAGCCACTAAGGTGCCGCTGCCGCTTTCGGGCAGCGTTCTGATCACTGTGGCGGACGGGGATAAGTCCGCCGTTCTGGAGCCGGCACGGCTTTTTACCGATCTGGGCTTTACGATTCAGGCAACAAAGGGGACCCATGAATTTTTACGCCGGCATGAGATTGTATCTGAGCCGGTGAAAAAGCTGGGCTACGGCCGCCCCGATATTGTGGACGGCATCAAAAACGGCCAGATCCAGCTGGTATTAAACACCCCTTCAGGCCGGGAAAGCCAGGATGATGATTCCTACATTCGCAAGGCGGCGATTAACTACAAAGTCCCCTACATAACCACCACTGCGGCGGCCATGGCAGCGGCAAAAGGCATCCAGGCCAGGCGTGCGGGGGCGGCGCTGCCCAAGGCGCTACAGGAGTATCACGCAGACATTCGCTGAGCACCTTGTCCGCCGATTTGCGAACTCTGCTGCCTGATTTCATCGTGGGTTTCCCGGATAACCCGCCGGACCATGGCCGCGGTTTCCTCCACCGAGAGGTGGGCGAAACTTTTATAGGCGATCGGCTCCAGCACATGAATCCGGATATCGTGTCTGCCGTGGAAGTTAAGGCTGTATTTTGGAAGCGCAGAATTGGTCCCCGCGATGGCAATCGGCAAAATGGGGCTTTTTGTGCGTTGCGCCACAATAAAGGCGCCGGGCTTGAAATCCTTGATTTCGCCGTCAGGCGAGCGCGTGCCCTCCGGGAAAATCAGTACGGAATTGCCCCTGGAAATTGCGGTTTCGCAGTCGGCCATCATCTGCGCAACGCTTTTTCTGTCTCCGCGCCGCAGCCGGATATACTGGTTTAAATACATGTTCCAGCCGATCAGAGGGATTTTAAAAATCTCGATCTTGGATACAAACTTGAAATGGAAAAAAAGATTGAACAACACCAGAATATCAAGCAGGGATTGGTGATTGGAGACCACCACGTGGGGCGTTTTTCCCGGAAGATGCTCCCGGCCCGTAATATGGATCCTCCAGGCCGGAATGATCCAGGTGTAGAGTGAGGCCCAGAAACAGGTAAAGTGCTGCAGCACCACGAGTCTGCGGTCAAAGGGCCAGGTAATGATGCGCAGCACAAGCGCGATGAGAAAAAACAGGACAGATGTAGAGCCCACAAATAGAAACCAGCCGGCGGCCACGAGGCGTTGTGTCATAGCAGCTATCCCCCTTTATTTTGTTGCGTGCAAACACTTTTTTCTTAAGCAGCTTTATTGACTGCAAAGGCCAGGAAGCCGATTTTTTATAATTGTTTCCGTCTCCTGCATCTCCGGCCAACCTCTCCGGCCGCATATGGGGCGATATCTGCAGAGGCGTAAAAACGCCCCCGGACGGGGGGCGTTTATTTGGAAAACGGTTTTGCGGGCAGTGAAGCCGCCTAATCCTCTTCCCAGTGAATGCAGTCTACCGGACAGTTGTCCATGGCTTCCTCGATTTCGTCCTCCGGGCCGCCTTCGGGTTTTTTGACATAGGCAACTTCCTGGTCTTCGTCAAAGCCGAATACCTCCGGGCAGATTTCCACGCAGGATTCGCAGCCTTCACATTCATCCTGGTCAATAATAACTTTTTTTCCCATTATGACCCCCTTTTTCTGTTTACAGATGACCGCTTCCCATTAATGCGGCCTTTAAGTGCACCTTAAGGCTTTGATTAAATCCTGTCAATGGGCAGGTCGAAGGCTAAACCAGGGGACAGAGGCGCGGCAAAGTTTTTTTCGATCTTGACTTGTGCCCGGGTATAAGATTAAGGCTGAAAAGCATCCGGAAATGATGCAGCGCCTTCTATGGGTTAGATGAGAAAGGAGTCAATTGTGGAATGTGTCATGAGCAAACTGATACCGGAATCGGAGCAGAAAGATTTTGCCGATTTTATTTTCGTCCTGAAAAGTAGCGGTACTCAATATTTTCTGCGCAACGATATCTGGCTCCAGTGGCAACAGTGGTGCCGGGAGAATGACAAGGGCCGGGAATTCGCCAAAAATTCAGGTATCGCCAGGTTCCTGAACAAGACACCGGAAATGATGTTTCTTGAAAACATTATCCTGTTCCTCTACCGCCACACCATGGCCAGGTACCGTATATACCGATGCGCGCCGTCCTGCGATTATATGGAGGAGATTTCTGTAAGCCGTTACCTGGACTACAAGGACGCCTATGTGCTGGGAAACCGGGCCGTAGCCAACAAGAACATGCTCGAAATCGATTTCCGCCCTTTTTATGACTATTCCCCGGAAATCCGGGATGTGAAAAACGTGGGCAACGGCATCAGCTTTTTAAATAAGCACATGTCCAGCAGCATGTTTCAAAACGCCGCGCAGTGGGGCAGCAAGATGTTTGCCTTTCTCCGGCTCCATCGGATAAACGGCCAGCAGCTCCTGGTAAATGCGGCGATATTAAACCAGATGGAGGACTTTCTGGGGGCCCTTGAAGAAATGATCGGGGACCTGGAGTGTCTGGATCCGGAAACGCCCTACAGCAGCCTGGAACCAGAGTTAAAAAGCAAGGGGTTTGAGCCGGGATGGGGCAAAAATGCCGGCCGCATTCTGGAGACCATGCAGCTTTTGTACGATTTGTTCCATGAGCCCAGCAGTTCCGGTCTTGAAGCTTTTATTTCCAGGGTGCCAATGATCTCCAAGGTGGCCGTGATTTCCCCGCATGGCTGGTTCGGCCAGGAAAACGTGCTGGGAAAGCCGGATACCGGCGGACAGGTAATCTATATACTGGATCAGGTTCGGGCCCTGGAGGCGCATCTGAAAAACGAGTTTGAGCTGGCAGGAATCGATGTTACGCCAAGGGTGATTGTGGTTACCAGGCTTATTCCCAATGCCGGCAACACTACCTGCAACCAGCCCAAAGAGGATATAATCGGCACGCGCAATTCCTGTATTCTGCGCATCCCCTTTTATGACGAAGAGCAGCGGCAGCTGCAGGACTGGATTTCGCGTTTTCGGATCTGGCCTTATCTCGATAGTTTTGCGGTGGATGCCGAACGCGAGCTGCTGGCGGAATTCCAGGGGCGCCCGGATTTGATCATCGGCAATTATTCGGACGGGAATCTTGTGGCGACGCTGCTCTCTGACCGCATGGACGTCATACAGTGCACCATCGCCCATGCACTGGAGAAGACCAAGTACCTGTTTTCGGATCTGTACTGGAGCGATCTGGAATCCGAGTACCATTTTTCCTGCCAGTTTACCGCGGATCTGATCGCCATGAACAAATCCGACTTTATTATTACCAGTACCTATCAGGAAATCGCCGGCACGGAAAACCGCTTCGGCCAGTATGAATCCTACCAGTTCTACACCATGCCCGGCCTCTACCAGGTGGTATGCGGGGTCAATCTGTTTAACCCCAAGTTTAACGTGGTGCCGCCAGGAGTGGATGAATCCAATTATTTCCCCTATCATGACAGAGATAAGCGGCCGGACAGCAAAAGCAGGTACTGGCGGAAACGTCTGTTTGAGGAGGAATCAGAAGATATCTACGGCTACCTGGAAGACCCGGAACAGACCCCTGTTTTTACCATGGCCCGGCTAGACCGCATCAAAAACATCACCGGCCTGGTGGAGGCATTCGGTCAGCACCCGGAGCTTCGCAAGTACTGCAACCTGATTGTTGCTGCAGGTACCATTCATATGGAGGAATCCGCGGACAACGAAGAGCGCGGCGAGATTCAGCGCATGTATGACCTGATCGGCACTTACGGCTTGCATGGCCATATCCGCTGGCTGCCCAGCGTGCCCAAGGAAGAGACCGGAGAGGTCTACCGGATTTTTGCAGACCGCGGGGGTATGTTTGTGCAGCCCGCTCTTTTTGAGGCTTTCGGCCTTACCGTGCTTGAGGCCATGCAGTGCGGGCTTCCCACTTTCGGCCCAATATTCGGAGGGCCTTCGGAAATTATTATTGACGGCGAAAGCGGCTTCCTGATGAATACCAGTAAGCCGAATCTTATTGCCGATGTGTTGTGGGATTTTGTAAAGGACTGCGAAATGGATGCAAACTGCTGGCAGCAGATTTCGGAAAACAGTATGGAGCGGGTGCGGGAGAAGTTTACCTGGCGCCTCTACAGTGAAAAACTGATCCGTCTGACCAAACTCTACGGCTTCTGGCGCTATTCGGAGTCGCAGGAGGGAATGGTCAAGATGGATCGCTACTGTGAGCTCCTCTACCACCTTTTCCTGAAGCCCCGCGCGCAGCAGATTGCCGACAGCAGCGCCGCAGACGCCTAAAGCCCCGCGCCGCCCGGGGAGAACCCTATAGCAGCGGGCGGCAGCCTCTTTTATTGCAGATCGGTTTCCGAAATGGAGTCGGTCTCCGAAATGGAGTCGGTCTCCGAAATGGACCGGTCTGTGAAAAGTTCGATCCGGATCCGATCCTTGTTTACTTCATAGATGTTAATGCCGAAATCCTCGAAGGTGCTTAACACGATTTTGTCGGCAAGACGGCGGCTGCTTCCCTCGTATCGAAGGCTCATCAGTGCCCGGTTGCGGCTGCGGCGCCGGAGCTGGAAATCGGAAACCCCCTCAATGCCGCGGATAGCCTGCCTCAGCCGAACCAGCTGTTTCAGAAAATTCTTCTTGCCTTTTACGTGGATTTCCAATTCATCCCTTTGCCGCACCAGCTCCCGCCAGACGGGAGCAAGGCGCTCGGCCAGTATGGATCCCGCGCGGCTGCCAGCCCCGGAAAGGGCTGCGCGGCTGCCTTTTGAGATATCCCGGTTGGCGGCCTTGCCCAGCTCTTCGACCGTGATGAGCGTCTTTTCAGTCTCCACCCCCACGGCAGTCAGGGAAACATAAGCCTGAAAGGTTTTGGCCTCACCTTTCAAACGGTTTTGCGTCTCCCCTGCCCGGGCAGTCCCGAACACGACCACTTCCGCATCAGTCAGTTTTCCAATCCGGCAGGCCTCTTCTGCCGGCAGGCCAGCCCCGGCGTCTATCCCCCCCGGCAATTTCCCCTTCTCAAGATCCGATATAGATACAATCGGATAGCCCTGCTTCTGCAGTGCCTCCTTAATTGCCTGCACCGCCGTGCCATTGGCGGCGGCTGATTCCGGGCTTTGCCACCAGTAATCGAATGAGGCCTCCCCGGCCTGCTTTTCCGCGATCAGCAGCAAAACCCGAGGCAGCCCCTCCGGCGTTATGGAAACATGCATATCCTCAAGCAGCGAGCGGATCCTGTCTTCGGAGACCGTAACGCGGATCAGCAGACGATAATAATCGCCGGAATGCTCCTCTTTTAGCACCTGGTAATTGCGGGTAAAATCCTTGCGGTTATCATAAAGCGCCCGGCTAATGGTTTTAAAATCCGCTTTCAGGTTCTGCTGCGGTATCAGCTCAAGGGCCACCTCTTCCACGGCCGAGAGCAGCCCTTCGGCAATCGCTGCGTCCCTGGCGCTGCTCACATCATTGTAAATACGGCTGGAGCCGATTACCGAGATTCTTTTGTCAGCAGCTGCGGCCATTTGAATGCTGGTACAGCTAAGGAGCACTGCCGCAACTGCGACTGCAGCAGCCCGTGTAAAAAAAAGTTTAAGACGGCCTGTCTCTGCCATTTTTTCCCCTCCGCTGCGGGCTGGTTTTTTCCTCAGACGGCTATGCGCTTCTCTGTAATGCATAATCGGCAATCAGGGACAGAATCTCCCTGCTCTCAGATGGCGGAAAGCCCTCCATGATCGCTTGGGCTTTCTGCACATGCTCCGCCGCTACCTTCCGAGCATACGAAATACCGCCGTAGTCATCAATCATTTTTATAAGATGGCGAAATTCCGCCGGCGAGAAATCCTCTTTTTCTATGATTGCAGTCATTTCAGCGCGCACCTCTTTCTCAGCCCTGTTTAAGGCATGGATGACCGGCAGGGTGAGCTTGCCTTCCCGCAGGTCCGCTCCAACAGCTTTGCCCAGGGTGCTGGTATCAGCCGTGTAATCAAGCAGATCATCGGCGATCTGAAATACAATGCCGATGTGACGGCCGTAATCGGAGAGCTGCTTCTCCGTCTCCTGTCCCGCGCCTGCCAGGATGGCACCGGTCTGACATGCGCCCTGAATGAGGTAGCCGGTTTTGCGCCGGATGACTTCCATGTATTCGGATTCATTCAGGCTGAGGTCGCCTTTGCGGGTCAGCTGTTGGATCTCCCCCTGACACATATTTTCGGTAATTTCCGAGATGATGCCAATGATTTTCGGGCTCTGTGTCCGCGCAGAAATGGAGAGGGCGCGGGCCAGCAGGAAATCCCCCACGAGCACGGTCACCGGGGCACCGAAGATGGAATGGGCCACAGGTTTTCCCCGGCGCAGAGAGGCCCCGTCAACGACATCGTCATGGAGCAGGGTGGCGGTATGGAGAAATTCAATAATAGTGGAGAATTCCGTGACAAAAGGGTCATTGCAGTTACAGAGTCTTGCGCAGAGGATATTGAGAAGGGGGCGCAGGCGTTTGCCCCCGCTAAATATCAGGTGCCCGGCAGCTTCGGAAATCAATTCCAGATGGGGTCGCAGGTTTTTTTGCAGCGCCGCTTCAATATTTTCCAGATCCGGCTCTACGCGCGATAGCAGTTCATTTTTCAAGCCGGCCATAAGGGTTCTCCTTTAAGGTCATAGGCATAGGCTTCGCTGATGCTCGTGGCAACAAAGTCTCCGATGGCAGGATCCGGCGATTCAATATAGGTCACCCCGTCAACTTCAGGCGCCTGAAATTGTGTCCGGCCGATATATAGCTCCGAGTCTATAAAATCCTCTACAAGTGTTGAAAAGACTTCGCCCACGCGGTTTTGATTTTTTTTGTGCGATATCCGGGCCTGCAGGGTCATCAGCTGCTCGCAGCGTTCTGCGGCAATTTCTTCCGGGACATGGCCGGGCAGGTTGTGCGAGGCCAGATCCCCGGCATCAGAGTAAGCAAATACGCCCACATGGTCGAACTCAACTTCCTTGATAAAGTCAAGGAGTTCCATGAAATCTGCCTCCGTCTCCCCCGGAAACCCCACGAGCAGGGTGGTCCGCAGGGCTGCTGCAGGCATGGTGCGCCGGATATCGGCAAACAGGGATAACAGGTCCCGGCGCCGGTAACTGCGTCCCATACACCGCAAAAGACGGCTGCTCACGTGCTGTACCGGCAGGTCGAAATAAGGCACTATATTGGGATGCTCGGCAACCGTGCGAATAAGTTCGCGGCTGGTATGATCCGGAGAGCCGTAGAGAAAGCGCAGACGGCACTCTCCTGTTTCAGCAGCCCGCCTGGCGAGGCCGCGGAGAAGCCCGGAGAGGTTTTCGCCTCCTTTCAGATCCTGGCCATAAGCTGAGGTGTCCTGGGCGATGAGCACTATTTCTTTTATGCCTTCTGCAAAAAGCATCTCGGCCTCAGCCATGATATCTGCGGCCGCCCGGCTGCGCAGGCGGCCCCGTAGCTTTGGAATGATGCAGTAGGTGCATCGCCGGTTGCAGCCCTCGCCGATTTTCAGGTAGGCCACGGGGTAGGTGGAGGGTTTGCGGCCGGATTGGTGCGTTGGCAGAGAAAGCGCGGCCGGCTCCGGCAGAATACAGCTGCCGTGGGCGAATTCGCCTGCGACCGCCGGAACAATTTGGTCAAACGCGCCCGTGCCCAGAAACACATCCACTTCCGGCAGCGCCCCCGCAATGGCCGGGCCGAACCGCTGAGGAAGGCATCCTGCAACGATGAGTCGTCTGCATACCCCCTCTTTTTTGTAACCGGCCAGCTCCAGGATGGTATCGATGGATTCGTTGACGGCATCCGTGATGAAGCTGCAGGTGTTGACAACTATGGCCCCGGCTTCGGCCGGATTTTCTGTAAGGCAGCAGCCGCAGCGTCTCAGTGCCGCGGCCATGATCTCGCTGTCGACCAGGTTTCTGGCACAGCCCAGGGTGTTGATATATACGTTTGTCAGAGAGTGCATCCGCGCTTTCGTCTTATTCGCCCCTGAAATCCGGCTTGCGTTTTTCTGAGAAAGCGGCCACGGCCTCCATAAGGTCATCAGAGGGTATGATATTGGAGCTGATGGCGGCCACGTACCGGAGCCCCTCCTCCACGCTTTTGCCTATCCCGTAGTTTAGTACATCCTTGGAAGCCTGTACCGCAAGGGGCGAGTTTTCTGCAATCTCGGCAGCCAGAGATTCGGCTCCCGCCATAAGGGCGTCATGGTCTGAGAAAACCTCGTTCACGAGCAGTACATCCCTGGCGCGATCGGCGTTGATTAACTTTGCCGTATAGGCAAGCTCCCGGGCCACGCCCTGGCCGACAATCAGGGGAATGCGCTGCAGCACGCCCACATCCGCAACAAAGCCGACGGCTGCCTCCTTCAGGGAGAAGCTGGCGTCCCGGGAACAGAGGCGGATGTCACAGGCCGTTGCCATATCAAGGCCGGCGCCGATGCAATAGCCGTGGATAGCTGCGATCACTGGTTTTTTGCACCATTCAATGCAGCTCATGGCGTCCTGGAGAGGCCGGATTTTCTGCAGCAGCCGCCATTTAACACCGCCCTTTTGCTTTTCCTCCATAAGCTCGGAGAGCTCTTGGGTCATGCCCATCAGATCGATGCCTGTAGAAAAGCAGGGGCCCCTGCCGCAGATAATCACTACCCTGATTTCTTTGTCTGCATCCAGCTCCCGGAAGATAGGTTGGGCCTCCCTCCAGGCCGGCGGATTCATGGCGTTTTTTTTCTCCGGCCGGTTCAGGTACACCCAGGCAATAGGCGGTTTTTTGACTACTTCGTAGAACTCGCGGGAATTCATTTCTCTCTCCTTTGGCGCCTGCAGAAAAGCCGGGAGCAGCAGCCGGCCTCCTGCCTGCTGACTTTCCCGGCGAGCCAGTGTTTCACCGGGATATTAAATTGTTAAGGACTTTGGTATAAGGTTTTTCGATTCTGTAAAAAAACCAGTTTAAACCTAGATTGAGCGATTTTCAAGTTTGCCGCGGATACAAGGAAGATGAGCGGCGGGCTATTTTAAACGCTCAGTTTCGGTTAAATATGCATGCGCCCGGAAAGTCAAGGTTTTTCCCGGCCGGCCCCGGCGGCTTGATTTCCCCGGCAGCAGCCTTATAATATCTGTTTATGCAACAGGCAACACGTGATTTTATAAATACGCATCTGACCATAGGCGGCCGGCGCGTTGAAAAGCGGCTTGTGCTTGCACCCATGAGCGGGCTGGGCCATGTTGCCTTCCGGGAGGTCCTGGCCGCATACGGCGGCTGCGGCCTGATGTTTACGGGAATGTGCAGCGCAAAGAGCATACCGCAGGAAAATCCAAGGGTTTCCCGGGTCTTTTGCTGGCGGGAACAGGAACTTCCCCGCCTGGTCTGCCAGTTGTTCGGCTCGGAGGCCGAAGCGATGGCCGTTGCCGCCCGCAGGATCGAGGCGGAAGGGTTTTTCGGCGTGGATTTGAATTTCGGCTGTTCTGTGGCCCGTATCTGCAAGCGTAACAGCGGGGCCGCATTGCTGAAAAGCCCAGGCCGGGCGGTGCATATTGTTGAAGCTGTCCGCCGGGCGGTATCATTTCCGGTTTTTGTAAAGTTCCGCACAGGCTGGGAGGACCGTCCGGAGCCTGCGGTTTCACTGGCCCGGCGGTTTGAAGCGGCAGGAGCGGATGCGCTTACCTTCCACCCCCGTGTAGCGCCGGATCGTCGTGCCAGACCGCCGCGATGGGAGTACATCGCGGCAGTCAGGGAAGCGGTCTCTGTGCCGGTATTTGGAAACGGCAATGTTTTTTCGGCTGCAGACTGTGAGCAGATGCTTGTCGATACCGGCTGTGACGGTGTGGCTCTGGGCAGGGCAGCTGTCGCCAAGCCCTGGATTTTTGCGGA
Organism: Desulfosalsimonadaceae bacterium; assembly: GCA_046482325.1. Taxonomy (GTDB): domain Bacteria; phylum Desulfobacterota; class Desulfobacteria; order Desulfobacterales; family Desulfosalsimonadaceae; genus M55B175. Next base: position 3,732 of record JAWOFF010000120.1, on the reverse strand, counting down.
ATGGACAAGCGGCGGGCGGTTCGGCAGGCAGGCCTTTGCAGAGATGATGGAGCACTTTATCGACAGGCTGCAGGCGCATTATGAGCCAAACACTGCGCTTCGCAGTTTCCGGAAGGCGTCGGTGTACATGGCGGCTTTTTTCCGTTTTGGCCACGCCTTCCATAAAAGGCTGCAGAATGCTGCAGGTTTTGCTGAAATACGGGATGTTATGCGGGAGTTTACGGCCGGTTCCCCGGAGATGGCGGCCCGGCCTAATATGAATTTGTTCTGAAGCTCCCGGTTTCCCGATTTTTATCCTTTACAGACAGAGGAAACAGAGGGTAAAATTACTAACTTGATTTATCTGTCCGGGGTTTTCCGGAGGCAAACAGGCTTTGGCCCTCAAAAGCAGCAGAGGCATGTATCGGCAATCAGGCATAAACGGATTTAATCGGCGGACGGAGAAATATTCGCACAGCATCCGCGAAGATTTTGAAAAGCGGGAGGCCAATTTTATTGCGCCCTATGGAATGCTCTCGGCCCGCTCCAGGGGACGGCTGCAGCTCGAGGAGCCCTGCCCGGTGCGCACGGTATATCAGCAGGACCGGGACCGTATCGTTTTCTCTAACGCCTTTCGCCGATTAAAGCACAAAACCCAGGTATTTTTGTCGCCTCTGGGCGACCACTACCGCACGCGGCTTACCCATACCCTGGAGGTGGCCGAGGTCGCCCGCACCATCAGCCGGGCCCTGTATTTAAACGAGGATCTGGCCGAAGCCATCGCCATGGGCCATGATATGGGACATACGCCTTTTGGGCACAGCGGCGAGACCGCGCTGCAGGAGGCCTTTTCGCCGGATTTCTGCCACAATGAACAAAGCCTCCGGGTGGTGGACGTTCTGGAACGCCACGGCCACGGCCTGAACCTGACCTGTGAGGTACGCGACGGCATTCTTAAACATTCCAAAGGATTCGGCGATATCATGCCTTCCGATCCCGCGGAAACCGCTTGCACGGTAGAAGGCCGGATCGTACGGTTTGCTGATATTATCGCCTATTTAAACCATGACCTTGACGATGCAGTAAGAAGCGGGGTCGTGACCCGCTCCCAGGTGCCCGCCGAGTGTGTGAAAGTATTGGGGGACAGTCATTCCCAGCGGGCTACCACCATGATGCGGGATCTGATCTACTCCAGCGTCTGTGAAGGCGATGAGTTCATCCTGAAATTGAGTGAACCGGTCTCTTCCGCCATGGATTGTCTTCGCGCCTTTCTTTATGAGAACGTCTACCGTTCCGGCCGGGTGCATGCCGAGTTTATCAAGGCTAAGCGCATAATCGTGGAGATATACTACTATTTTCTCCAGAATCCGGAGGTTATGGAAAACCGGCTCGCCGGCATGGAGATGGCTGCCGTGTATCATCAGGATATTTCACTGGAGCGTCTGATCTGCGATTTTATCGCCAGCATGACAGACCGCTACGTCCTGAATCTCTATAATGAACTTTTTGTCCCAACGCCCCTGGTCTGATCCTGCCTATGGCCTCTGATGCTGATTATGTGCCGGGCGCCGGCGACTTTTTCCAAAAGCTGGCAAAGTTGTACGAAGATATGGACCGGCAGTATGAGGACACAGCCGCCGCCTACGGTTTTCACTGCAGGGGATGCAGGGACAACTGCTGCAGGACGCGCTTTTTCCACCATACCCATATTGAAGCCGCTTATCTGCTCCATGGCTTCTCCCGTCTGGATGCAGTTTCGCGCGAGGCCGCGCTGCAGCGGGCGCGGGAGGTCAGGGACGCCCAGGAGGAGGGCGGACCAGGATCAGAGCAGCTTATGTGTCCCCTTAATTTTGGCGGCTGGTGCATTCTTTATCCCTACCGCCCCATGATATGCCGCCTGCACGGCCTTGCCCATGAACTCCGTGTTCCGGGCAAGCCCACAACTTACGGGCCGGGCTGCATGGAGTTTGAGCGGATCCGCGGCGACCTGGCCTATATTCCTTTTGACCGAACCCCTTTTTATATACGAATGGCTTCGCTGGAGCAGGAATTCAAAACGTTTATGGGGCAGCCGGACAGGATTCGCAAGACGGTTGCACAAATCATTGCGGATGCAGCAGATACAACCCAAACGGAGGCGAGCAGAGCGCAATGAAATATATCGAAACCGACAGGCCCGAGGAGGCCGGAGGAGAACTGCTGGCCGAAGGCGAGCAGTTCTTTTTTCGCTGCTATCCCGGCATTTCCTGCTTTAATCGCTGCTGCAGGAACCTGAATCTGTTTTTGTATCCATATGACGTTATCAGGCTGCGCAAATCTCTGGGGATAAGCTCCGGCGAACTGATAGAGAGCTATACGGACGTGGTCTACCGCGAGGACAGTCATTTCCCCTCCGTGCTTTTGCGCATGGCTGCCAATGAGGAAAAAACCTGCCCCTTTCTGACGGAGTCCGGGTGCCGGGTCTATCCGGACCGGCCTCAGACATGCCGCGCCTTTCCAGTGGAACACGGCATTTATTATGATGCTGAAAGCGGAAAAAGCAGGCTTTTGCACTATTTCCGCCCTCCTGATTTCTGCCGGGGCCGGTTTGAAGACACTGCGTGGACCAAGGACAGCTGGGCAGCGGATCAAAAGGCGGAGTTCTACAATCAGATGACTGTTGAATGGGCGGAGCTTGTGCGCTTTTTTCATACAGATCCCTGGAGGGGTGAGGGACCTGCCGGCCCAAAGGGCAAAATGGCATTTATGGCCACTTATAATATAGATGCGTTTCGGGATTTTGTTTTGGGCAGCAGTTTTCTGAAGCGCTACAAGGTGAAATCCGATACCCGTATCAGGTTAAAATCCGATGATGTAGCCCTGCTTCGGCTTGGCATGGCCTGGGTGAAGCTGTTTTTATTCGGCATCACTGATCCATTGATAAAACCCGGCCGCATGTAGGCAAAAACAAGGCTTGCCGCAGCTCAGCAGAAGCCGGCGGATCAGCGGCCGGTTTCTTTGTCTGCCTCTTTATCAAAATCCCCGCCGATCCAGCCGTTTTTCTCCGCCGGATACTTTTCCCGGAAGGTTTTCGCGATCTGCTGGAGAGGGACATCCGCGAACTCGCCCCTGTAAAGGATGTATTCCATGTGGCGGTTGCCTTCCCTGTCAAATGGGTGAAAGAGACTGTCTGTTTTTCCGTCAAATTCCAGGGGCTTCAGGGAAAATTTCTCGCACAGTTCCCGGTTGAAGGCGGGGGTGGTTTTAATCCACTTCTCCTCTGCATAGATCGCGGTGTAGCCGTGCCAGTAGAAAATATCGGTCTGCATTTGCTGCCGCAGCCGCTGAGTTGAAAGATGGTTTTTCACGTCGGCAAAGCCGAGCCTGGCCGCAATTCCCATGCATCGGCAGCATGCGGCAAGCAGTATGGCTTTTGCCACACACCACCCGCTGCCGTTTTTCAGGGTTGTGCTGGCGCGCAGTCCTTCTGTGCTGAGATCTATGGAGTAGGGATCGTAGCGGATCTCGTCGCGTACGGCATAATACAGCCTGACTGCCCTGGTTCTTGTATCAGGGGACTCGCCCGCTGCCCGCCTGGCGAATGCACTTACCGTGGCTGCGTCGGAATCAATGAATGCCGTGGATCGGGTGTATATGTCCATGACAGCTCTCTTTGCATTTTTTTGCGGCCTGGCCGGTATGCAGACCTTATTTCTGCCTTTTATGAAACTGTATGGTATGCTGCGGCAGCTATGTCAAGTCCGTAATTTTCAC
>JAWOFF010000016.1:0-2965 GCA_046482325.1 Desulfosalsimonadaceae bacterium | reverse complement strand
GATCTTTCGCACCAGCTGGGTGTACAGCGCCCGTGGTAACAATTTTCTAAAGACCATGCTGCGGCTGAGCCGGGACCGGGACCGGGACCGCCTGAACGTGGTGAATGATCAGATCGGTGCGCCAACGCCGGCAAGGCTACTCGCGGAAATCACCGCGCTGGCATGAAAATCCCGGAGGGTTTGAAATTTTTAAAACTAAAAATGGCTTAAATACCTTAAAATAATTCAGAAATAAATAGGTTTAAAAATTTGAAACGCTCAGTTTAGGTATTAGAATGATCCTTGGTTTTAAATCAAAAATCCTGCGGCAACGTATTCAGCGGAGGTCTTTATGACAGAAGCCTGTCCCATCTCGTCCGGGCAGCTTATCAATGAAAAAGCGGCCAGAGTAAATGGTGCATTAACCGTGCTGTCCATGCTCGTTTTCCTGTTTACTCCCTTTAAGGCCATTGTTTTGATTCTGGGCGCGGATTTTCTGATCCGGGGATTTATCAGGCCCTCCTGCAGCTTTTACAGTTTTGCCAGCAGAAATATACTGCGCCTTCTGCGCGCACAACCGGAGATGATAAACGCCGGCCCCAAAATTTTTGCCGCAAAAGTCGGCTTTGTTTTATGCTGCCCGATTGCCATCCTGCATTTTTTCCATCTGCCGGCGGCAAGCTCCGTTTTTGCTGTCATTCTCATGTTTTTTGCCTTTCTGGAAGCAGCCGCCGGTTTTTGCGTTGCATGCCGGCTCTACCCCTATATGCCGGGTTTTGTAAAATAAAAGGAGACATTCAGGAATCTATTAAATAGATCAATGAATACAATAACCCGGGCCAAAATCGATCGCATCAAGTTGTTCCTGGCGCTGTCGCGCACCCCGCACGGACTGCTGGACATGGCCACCCCCGCCTTTGCCGTGCTTCTCTACCTGCAGGGCTTTCCCTCCCCCGCGGTAATCGGCATCGGGCTTTTGACCGCCTTTGCCGGCTACACCGCCGTATACGCGTTCAACGACATCATTGACATGCGCGCGGACCGCAAAAAGCTCGAGCCTTCCGAGCGGGAGACCGGAAGCTACATTGACTCCATCATGGTCCGCCATCCCCTGGCCCAGGGCCTTTTAAACCCTGCCGAAGGTGCTGCCTGGGCGCTTGGATGGTCTGCGGTGGCGCTCGTGGGCGCCTTCCTGCTCAATCCGGTCTGTGCATTGATCTTTCTCGCCGGCGCGGCTCTGGAGACACTCTATTGCATGCTCTGGCAGATCAGCCCCCTGCGGGCCATAGTGAGCGGATTCGTCAAGAACATGGGCGCAGTTGCCGCCCTTTATGCAGTGGATCCGCATCCCTCGCCGGGATTCGCCCTGCTGCTGTTTGCCTGCCTGTTTTTCTGGGAGATCGGCGGCCAGAACATCCCCGCGGACTGGGAGGATATCGAAAGGGACCGGCGCTTCCACGCCAGGACCATCCCGGTGCAGCTCGGCGAGAAAAAGGCCGCCGCCCTGGCTTTTGCCTGCCTTCTCCTTGCTGCCGCCCTCTTCGCTGCCCTGTTTTTCCTGCATTTTTCCGGGACAGGCTTTCCTGCTGCTCTGCTGGTGCTTGCAGCAAGCCTGTTTCTGCTGCTCATCCCCGGCGCCAGGCTCTATAAGAGCAGAATGCGCCCGGATGCCATGGCGCTGTTCAACAGGGCAAGCTATTTCCCGGCCGTCATGCTTGCAGCAGTTTTGGCGCTGATCGTATAGGCGGGGCCGGATCAGGACGCGGGCGGCTTCCTGCCGCAATGGATGGCGGCAATACCGTTTGTGAGACGCGTGTAGGATACAGAGGCAAACCCCGTGGATTCCAGGATAGCTTTCAGCTCCTCTGCTGTTGCAAACATCCGGATGGATTCGGAAAGACAGCTGTAGGAGCGGCCGGAGCCTGCCAGGAATTTTCCCAGAAGCGGCATGATATAGAAGGAGTACCCGTCATACAGGGCGCGGAACAAGGGGTTGACTGGCTTGGAAAACTCAAGGCACATGAGGCTGCCGCCGGGTTTTAAAACCCTGTACATCTCCTGTAAGCCTTGTTTCAGGTGCGTGAGGTTCCGGATGCCGAATCCCACCATGGCCGCATCAAAACAATCCGCTGCAAACGAGAGGCGCTCGGCATCGCCCTGGACACAGTGTATGCGTTCTTCATAAAGCCTGTTTTCCGGGCGGCTCCGCCCCGCCTCCATCATGCTGTGGTTTCTGTCATACAAAAAAACATTGCCCGCAGGGCCCAGCCGCCTTGCGGCAAAAACCGCCAGGTCCCCTGTTCCGCCGCATACATCTAGCACGCAGGAATCGGGGCGAACATCCAGCAGGCGCACTGCTTTCCGCTTCCAGGCGTAATGGATGCCAAAGCTCAAAAGCGAGTTCATAAAATCATAGCGGGGCGCCACCCGGTTGAAATGTTCGAGAACCGCTTTCTGCTTCTCCTCCCGGCCAAGCTCCCGGAGGCCGAAATAAGTCCTCCCCGAGCGCTCAATATGATCATCCAGCATCTTTACCCGATCGCCATGGCCAAACCACCCCGGCATCCTGAACCCTTTCATTGCAGCCCCCTCATTGCTTAACACTTAAATGCATCATATAATTCATCGGCATAAACCTTGTCAAAAAGGCCCTTCCCAGAACCGGCACGTAAAGATAGCCTGAACAGCCGCAAACCGAAAGCCCGGCTTCCCCCGCCCGGCGCGCAAGCTGCCGGGGCCGGATAAACCCGCGGAAGTGATGGGTTCCCTTATCAACAATGCCGCAGACATACTCGGCAGCCGCAATCACCAGCAGGCCGCTCAGCCAGGTACGGTTGATGGTGGAGACAAAAACGTCGCCTCCCGGTTTTGCCAGGCGCCGGCACGCAGTTAGAATCGAGAGGGGATCAGGGACGTGCTCAAGCAGCTCCATGCAGACCACAAGGTCAAACTGCCGTGGCATCTCTTTTGCCAGGGCCTCGGCGGT
>JAWOFF010000007.1:0-5161 GCA_046482325.1 Desulfosalsimonadaceae bacterium | reverse complement strand
TGGTCTCATCGTAATATACCTTCTTGAACGTAGAACCACTTAGAGGGTTTGACATCTGGTTCATGCCGGATCCGGCAGGGCTTACCTACGGCGATGATGCGCCCGGCTTCTGGCTGAACGGCAACTATGATTCATTCGACTTCAGCCTGCTCTATCACAAGGCATCCGAGAGCAACTGGGGCATCGGCCCTAATGATGACCATTTTGAAACGGCCAAGGATGAGGACAGGGATATTTATGCCGGCTACCTCACCTATAACCTGACAGAGGGCCACGATCTGACAGGTTTGTACATGTTTGACCGGATCCGCAATGTGCCGACCGGCTCACTTACCCAGCGTCTTGGCAGCCTTACAGATGAAGATGCGCAGCCGGAAACGGATGTGCATTACCTGGGCGCCATATACAAAGGCAAGGCCGGAATGTTCAACTATTTTCTGGAAGGCATCTACCGCTTCGGCGAGGCCGAGGATGTGTCCGCCAACACTGTCATAAATCCCGATATGACAGACGAGGACTATGATATCTCCGCCTTTGCCGCCGCCGGCGACGTGGAGATGGATTTAAGCGATTCCCTGGGCTACGGGATAAAGCCGCATCTTGGTTTTATTTATACCTCAGGCGATGACGACCCCACGGACGGCGATCTGGAGGGATATGACGGAGCCCTCTCCTTTCAGCGCTTTACCAAGTTCGGGGGGGAAAACTGCATACCCTCTGATACAAATGTGATGATGGGAACGGCTGTTTACAGCTTTCTCCCCGGACTTTACGGAAATGGCACCCCGATCATAACAGGCGGTTTAAGCAACGGCAACCCCCTGGGCACTTCACGCGGTGATAATCCCGGTCTGACAATGACCAGTTTCGGTTTTACCATGAAACCGAGGTTTGACATGACATTTAAAACCAACGTGAACTCTTTCTGGTGGAATGAAGATATCAGCGTGCCAAGCTTTAATGCGCCCCCGTTGATTCCTGGTGAGCAAAGTCCCACGGGCAATCCCCTGCCGGTGCAGAACACAATCGTCGAAAACGATTATGTGGGCACCGAGTTGGACAGCGAGTTTACCCTGGCCATGAGCCGGCACTCCTTTATCAAGTTCCAGGGCGCTGTTTTGTTCCCCGGCGAAATGCTCGAAGAAGCAACCGCAGCGCGGACCGCTACCCTGGGCGCTTTTGATCCTCAAACAGGGCAGATGCAGGTGGAGCCCGGCGAGGAAAGCGATGAAGTTGCTTACCGGCTGGCTATGGAGTTTATCTGGCAGTTCTAGGTGCAATTCTTTTTTTTAGTGGATAAAAAATATGCGGCGGTCAGCCTTCCGGCGGCCGCCGTATTTGCATCCGCGCGAGCCTCTCTCGTTTCCAAGATGTCTGTTGCTTTTCTCTTAGCAGCCGATTATAATATAATGTGTTCAAAACCTGCCGCGGCCCTTTTGCCGCTTTTATTTACCCCTTCAACATATGGGCGGGTGTGCGCGAATGCAGACCGCATATTACGAAAAAGATCCGGCAATAGAGCACCTGCGCGATATTTCCGCCTGGGTTTCGCACGCCCACGACCTTAACCAGCTTCTGGAATTAATCCTTGAGACCGGCAACCGCATGATGGGGGCAAAGGCAAGTTCCCTGCTGCTTCTGGACAAAAGGAAAAACAGCCTGTTTTTCAAGGTGGCCACCGGCAGAAAAAAGGAGGCGGTCAAGCAGTACGAGGTTAAACTGGGCCAGGGTATTGCCGGATATGTGGCGGAAAAGGACAGGCCCCTGATCATCAAAGACGCAACCAAGGACCGCCGGTGGTACGGGCACATAAGCGATCAGATCGGGTTCAAGACACGCTCCATTGCCTGCATGCCCATGCACGTCCAGGGGAAAGTAATCGGCGTCATCGAGTTTATCAACAAGGCGGACGGCGGCGTTTTCCGGGAGGAGGACCGGGAACTGCTAACGGTGTTCGCGGACCTGGCTGCGGTGGCTATCGGCAACGCGCGAAAATTCCAGTCTGTTGAAAACGAAAACCGGGATTTAAAGGCCGAGCTCGAGCCCAGGCAGGAAATTATAGGCGAGAGCCAGGCCATCCGTAAAGTGGTGGACCAGGCCCTGCGGGTGGCCGATTCCATGGCCAGCACCCTTATTCTGGGAGAGAGCGGGACAGGGAAAGAGCTTCTCGCGCGCCTGATCCATCAGAACAGCTCCCGGGGACAAAAGCATCTGGTCACCCTGAACTGTGCGGCCCTGCCCGAGTCTTTGCTGGAAGCCGAGTTGTTCGGCTATGAAAAAGGAGCCTTTACCGGCGCCACAGCCCAGAAGATCGGCAAATTCGAACTGGCTGACGAGGGAAGCCTCTTTCTGGATGAGATCGCCGAGATGAGTCAGCGGATGCAGGCCAAGCTGCTGCGGGTGCTGCAGGACGGGATTTTTTACCGGGTTGGGGGTAATACGCCGATTTCTGTGGATATCCGTGCGATTGCGGCAACCAACAAGCAAATCGAGGAAGAGGTCCGGCAGGGGCGTTTCCGGGAGGATCTCTACTATCGGCTGAACGTGGTGGAACTCCATCTCCCTTCCCTTCGGGAGCGAAAACAGGATATACCTCTGCTGGCCCGCCATTTTGTCCGGCTTTTCAAAAAGGAAAGGGGCGGCGATGAGATCGAAATCTCCGAAGAGGCAATGGATAAAATGGTCCGCTACGACTGGCCGGGAAATATCCGCGAGCTGCGAAATGCGCTGGAGCGGGCGGTGGTGATGGGAAACGGCGGAGTACTGGAGGCAGGCGATCTTCCCTTGCTGTTTTCCGCATCCTCGGCCATGAATGAGATTTCCGTCGGGCTAAGCCTGCAGCAAGCTGTGGATGAGTTCAAGAAAAAGTTTATCGAACTTACGCTGCAAAACACCGGCGGCCACCAGAGCCGCGCCGCATCCATCCTGGGGATCCAGCGCACCTACCTGTCGCGGCTGATCAGCAAGTACAATATCCAAAAAACAGGCTCCCGGAAAAAGCGCTGAAAAACCAAAAAATAATTTTTTCCTGAATTTTTTTGCATCTGTATCCGTGCTGTATCCTTCTTTCTTTTATAGTGGCCGCAGGCTGGAGAAGCAGTCCTGAAATTAATGAGGCTGCAGGCTAAAACGGCCCGAAAAAGGAGGCAGGGTATGAAAGGCATTACTATTTTTTTGTTTGCAACAGCCATTTTCCTGGCCGGCTTCCCGGCTGTCGGGGCTTTTGCAGAAGATCCGGGAGATTTGGAGGCCTGCTACAACGCGCAGATCACCAAAAAGATTGAGTGCTGCAAATGCACGGCACAGCTTTTCAACACCTGCTGCAACCGGCGCATGAAGCAGCTAAAGCAGATGCGGGCGCAGCAGGCTGATTTTTACGAGGCCAACAGGGAAGCCCTTGTAAACGCCATGATGACGGACAAGGTGAATCCACGGCCGGATGCCGTTGAGTATTACCTGATCAGCCGGTTCCAAAAAAACAAAAGGCTGTGCGTAAACCGATGATCCCCGGATCTGGCAGCAGCCATGCTTGCAATTTGCTTGTTTTAGTTTATAGTAAAAAAGGGAGGTGCACAAAAAAAACATATCTGAAAATCGCTGCAAAGCCGGCGGAAACAACAAAGGGGGCGCGTTTGGGCTGGAAAAAAAAGAGCGTGATTATCGCTGCCGCTTTGATTCTTCTCTACACCCTTGCCGGGTTTATAGTTATCCCCATGACCGCGGAATTCATTCTCCCTGATAAATTGAGTAAGAAACTAAACCGCCAGACTTCCGTAAAAGACATCTCCTTTAATCCCTATACCCTCGCTCTTTCACTGGAGGGGCTAAAAATCAAACAGAAATCAGGCGATCAGGAATTTGTCGCCTGTGATCGCCTGTTTGTAAATCTGCAGTGGGCCTCGTTTTTTAAGCTTTCCCCGGTGGTAAAAGAGCTGCGTCTGGAAAATCCGCTGGTTCGGGTTGCCAGGGTTTCCGGGACGGAAATGAGTTTCTCCGATCTGCTCTCGGCGGGGCCGCAAGAGAAGGAGGCTGCTGCGGCAGAAGAGAAAAAAGACGGAGCCTTTCGCTTTGCCGTGGCCAATATTGCGGTTTCCGGCGGCAGTTTCATATTCCGGGACGTTCCCATGGACAAAACCCACCGGTTTACCGGAGTCAGTTTTACCCTGCCCCTGATCTCCAACTTTGAAGACAATATCGAAACCTATGCCAAACCCGCGCTGAAAGGGAGTTTCAATAACACTTGCGTGCAGGTGGATGCAGCGGCCAAACCTTTTGCCGAATCCATGAAAACAGAACTCAACATTTCGTTGCAGGATCTGCAGCTTCCCTACTATTTTGTTTATGTGCCTGTTCCGATGGGGTTTTCCGTGACCGACGGGAGCCTGGACCTGAATCCCGCGATTCATTTTCAAAAAGGAGAAAACGGCCGGATCCGTTTAAGCGTATCCGGCACGGCGGAGATCAGGGGGCTTGTACTCGAGGACAAAGCTTCCTCCGAAATTTTTTCCGTCCCGCAAATCCATGCAGAAATGGCGCCTTCCGAGCCTTTGGAAGGAAAGATTCGGATTTCAGAGCTCTTTCTTGCCGAGCCTTCAGTGACGCTGGTGCGGCGCGCTGACGGCGGGCTGAATCTGGCGGAGCTGGCTCCGCCGCCGGCCTCGGAGCAAGACGAGAAAAAAGCGGGCGAAGAAGGGGCGGAGACTGAAGGCTCTTCCTTTATTTTCGAACTTGAGCGTTTTTTTCTTGATTCCGGGGAAGTCCGGTTCCGGGATTTCGCAGCGCCCGGGGTTTCCGGCTCGCCAGTGGCCGGACCGGTAAAAATGCGGATGCAGAAGGTGGATCTTTCGGTATCGGATTTTTCCACCCAAAGCGGCAGTCAGGCAAAGCTGGAATTCTCCGCCGGGCTCCCGCCAAAGGCTTCTTTGACCGTGTCCGGCGGCTTCGGGCTTTCGCCGCTATTTGCGGACATGGATATAAACCTGCTTGATTTATCCCTCCCCCGCGTTCAGCCCTATCTTCCAAAACCTTTAAACCTGGTGCTGACAGGGGGCCGCCTGCATACGTCGGCAAACGTGCATGTGGAAAAAGACGGGGCGGAGAAAATAAGCGCGCGGGTCCGGGGAGATGCCGGGGTTTCGGATTTTTCGGTAGCGGAAAAAAA
>JAWOFF010000117.1:0-4415 GCA_046482325.1 Desulfosalsimonadaceae bacterium | reverse complement strand
GTTCAGCGCAGACAGAGAAGTGGTGGGCTTTCAGCTAAACGCAGGCGCCGGGAACATGATGCTTGACGCCCTGCCCGGCATGTAACAATCGCCCATAACTTCAAAGCTGCGGGCCCGATGATAATGAAGTTGGCAGCCACTTTTCGCTTTGAGAGTTAAAAGCCGCTGCATTTACAAAGACAGCAAAATTTCCGGCATGCGGGCGGTAAAACATTAAAAGGGGCAGCAAAATGCCGCGGGGGCAAGCATTGAAAAAACTGCGCCGGATGGGCAGGCTGCTGCATTTTTATGCGGTTCGGCTGCCCCTGATCTATACCCTGATATTTGTCGGTTTTATTTTCGAATTTTTGGTCTCTTTTCCCTGGCTCATTCTTACCAGCCTTGACCGTGATCGGCGGAAAAGCAGCCGCGGAAGGCGATAGCCAAAGCCGCGGCTGCTTGCGTTTCAGCCCTCTGACAGGGCGTCCAAACGACCGGCCGGTACTGGTTGACATTTTCTGCTTGCCTTTTTAAATTTATTTTAAATTGAGCGATTTTCAGGTTAAATTTATTATACCTTCGCCACATTGCAAACAACAGGGCTAAAGAAATTGGCAGGGCCTCTATATTGCAAAACATCCCTTCGGGACCGGGGAGGGGGCACCGGAGTAAAACAAAAGCCCCGGCAGAAGGAAAAGGAAGAAACCCATGAGGAACCCTACCTTCTCTGCTGTCAGTGCCTGCACCCTATAACGCCTAAATCCGCAAGGATTGCAGTGAACGGGGCCCACATGCATACATTTGCCAACCCGCACGGCATAGTCTTTGATATCGGCTGTTTTCAGAGCGCCGAAGGATGCGCTCCGGTGGGGGCTGCCACCGACGAATTCACCTGGTTTGCAGGATACATGTGGCGCATCGTCCTCTGCAGGGCCTGCCTTATCCATATGGGATGGATGTTTACAGCGGCAGACGGCGAGGGGCGGTTTTTCGGGCTGATCCCGGACCATCTGCTGGAATCCGGCCAATAAAGCCTCTCCCTGGTTTCTTACACCCCAAAGCAAACAGAATTTGGACAAAGCCCAAATTTTATTATTGACGGAGAAAAATAGAGAGGTTATGGTTATATGTTTTTATTTCAAATCATTCAACTGGATTGTAGCAGCACATGTATAAGAACATCGAAAAAGTACGCAATATCGGCATCAGTGCACACATCGACTCGGGCAAGACAACCCTGACCGAACGCATCCTGTACTTGACAAAGCGGATTCACAAAATCCACGAGGTCAGGGGCAAAGACGGGGTCGGGGCCACCATGGACTCCATGGCCCTGGAAAAAGAGCGTGGCATTACCATTGCCTCGGCCGCGACCTACTGTGAATGGAAGGCAAACGAAATTAACATAATCGACACCCCCGGGCATGTGGACTTTACGATTGAAGTCGAGCGGGCCCTGCGTGTGCTCGACGGGGCAGTGCTGGTACTGTGTGCAGTCGGAGGGGTCCAGTCGCAGTCCATCACAGTAGACCAGCAGATGAAACGATACCATGTGCCGTGCATTGCATTTATAAACAAATGCGACAGAAGCGGGGCCGACCCATTCCGCGTCATCGGACAGCTCAAGGAAAAACTGGGGCACAATGCGGTGGCCCTCCAGATTCCCATAGGCCTGGAGGCCGAGCACAAGGGACTAATTGATCTTCTGTCCATGAAAGCCCTGTATTTTGAGGGCCAATACGGAGATACGGTCACGGAGGCTGAAATTCCGGAGGCGATGGCCAACACCGCCCGGGAACAACGCGAAGAGCTTCTGGACGCAGCCTCCATGTTTTCGGACGAACTGACCGAACTCGTGCTTGAAGAAGAGACAATCCCCGAAGATATTCTGATCCGGGCCATCCGCGCGGGTGCCCTGAAAAGGGAGCTGACACCGGTCTTTATGGGTTCGGCCTACAAGAACAAGGGCATCCAGCCCCTGCTTGACGGGGTGAACCGCTATCTGCCCTCGCCCCGGGACGTGGAAAACGAGGCCCTTGACCTGGAAAACAACGAGCAGCCGGTAAAGCTCACCTGCGACACGGACGCCCCGCTTGCCGCCCTGGCCTTCAAGCTTGAGGAGGGCAAATACGGACAGCTCACCTATATCCGGGTCTATCAGGGGGAACTGAAAAGAGGCGATACGGCAGTAAACGTGCGCACCGGCCAGAAGGTAAAGTTCGGACGGGTTATGCGTATGCACGCGGACCAGATGGAGGAAATCGAGAGGATCCCTGCTGGCTATATCGGCGCGTTTTTCGGCATTGACTGCGTCTCCGGCGACTCCTTTGCATCAGAGCACAGAAAGCTCTCCATGACCTCCATGTATATTCCAAAGCCGGTGATATCCCTTGCGGTAAAGGCGGACGACATCAAATCCGAAACCAACATGGCCAAGGCTCTGAACCGGTTTTCCAAGGAAGATCCAACGTTTACGACCACCATTAACGAGGAAACCGGGGACACCCTGATATCCGGCATGGGAGAGCTGCATCTGGATGTGTACCTGGAACGAATGCGGCGCGAATACAACGCAAACATAACAGTCGGCGAGCCTCGTGTCGCCTACAGGGAGACCATTACCCGGCAGAGCACGTTCGACTACACCCACAAGAAGCAGACAGGCGGCGCAGGTCAGTTCGGCCGAATAGCCGGACATATTGAACCCTTAGCTGACGAGGAGTTTGTCTTTGACAACAAGATCACCGGCGGTGTAATACCCACCCCGTACATCCCCTCCTGCGAAAAGGGCTTTAAGGAATGCATGGCAAAAGGGCCGGCCTACAAGTACCCGATCACAGGAATTAAAGTCACCATCAACGACGGCTCAAGCCATTCCGTGGACTCCTCGGAGATGGCCTTTAAAGCAGCCGCCAGGGGCGCCTTTCTCCAGGCCTACAACAAGGCCGGCCCGGTGCTGCTCGAGCCTGTGATGAAGGTAGTTGTGGAAGCACCGACGGAATTTCAGGGGACGGTCATGGGCACACTTACCCAACGGCGGGGCATTATTGTCGGCTCCCAGGATGAAGGCAGTTCAAGCATTATTGAGGCCCAGGTCCCGCTTTCCGAAATGTTCGGATACACCACCGTTCTGCGCTCGCTTACCCAGGGCAAGGCACAGTTCACCATGGAGTTCTCCGCCTATAAACAGGTTCCGAAATCCATTGCCGAGGAAATCGCCAAAAAAAATGAAAAAGACGCCAAAGCCGGAACCTGATAAAGGAATCCGGGGTTCTGCGGCAGGGATTAGGCCCTTTGGGATAAAAACGAACGACCTGAAAATACAACAGAATATATAACACTGCCCGGAAAAATCTTTTCCGGGCGATCAAGAATCGGGAAAACCAGTTATGCCAAAAAATTCTCTGATCATTCGAGAGCCATTACAAGCGGTCGGGCTCCAGACGGGCGAGATGTTTGCAGACGGCGGATGCGGAGCGATTTTTGCCCGGGCCGGTGTCGGCAAAACAGCTCTTTTGGTTCAGCTTGCAATCAACAGTCTTCTCCGGGAACAGAGGGTTCTCCATGTCAGCCTGAAGGATCCTGTGGACAAGGTGGACCTATGGTACAAGGAGGTCTTCCAGAACCTGGCCAAACAGCAGGGCCTGCAGTCCTTTGGCCCTGCATGGGATGAAATGCTTCCCCACCGCTTTATCATGACCTTTGACAGCAGCGCTTTTACCCTGGAGCGGCTGGAGCAAAAGGTACAGGAACTGTGTTCCCAGGAAATCTTTGATCCGCGCATGATCATGATTGACGGCTATTGCATCAGCCAGGCCGCTGCCGGGGAGCTCCAGGGGTTTCGTCGATTTATCAACGACAACGGCCTTTCCGCGTGGTTTACCATCAGGGGGCACCGCGGGGACTCCCAGACCCCCGATGCC
The DNA here is from genome assembly GCA_046482325.1 of Desulfosalsimonadaceae bacterium. Classification (GTDB taxonomy): domain Bacteria; phylum Desulfobacterota; class Desulfobacteria; order Desulfobacterales; family Desulfosalsimonadaceae; genus M55B175. The sequence goes on along the minus strand of JAWOFF010000117.1, from coordinate 513 downwards.
TTTGCAGCGGATTTTGCAAAAGACTATGATGATTTTTTTACCGCAATTCTTCAGCTTTCCCCGGAGAAGGACCAGATCCAGGTCAAACCCCTGAAAAATACACCCGAAGGAAGCCCCCTGCTCTATCTGGATCCGGCAACCTTGCTGATCCGGAGCAACCCGGCCTGAAAAACGCGCTTCTGCCCGGCTGCACGAAAAAGCCGGGCAGAAACCTTGCAGCGCGCTTTCCCCGCCCGAACTTGCTGCCGGGCCATACCCGCCTCCATCCCTTCTGCTGCCGCCCTGCCCCAACGAAACCATTGACAGAAGTCCTTCTTTTTTCTAACCTAAACTGAGCGTTTCAAATTTTTAAACCTATTTATTTCTGAATTATTTTAAGGTATTTAAGCCATTTTTAGTTTTAAAAATTTCAAACCCTCCGGGATTTTCAATTTTACCGCATCTACCGCGTCAGATGATGTCTCGCATAGCTGCCTATAGCTCGACAGTCATCTTCCTTGTATCTGCGGCAAA
>JAWOFF010000164.1:0-11828 GCA_046482325.1 Desulfosalsimonadaceae bacterium | reverse complement strand
CAAACTCCGTGGTAATGGTTACCAGTGGCGAGCGCAGCCTGGCCAGCATCTCCTTGAAAACTTTTGAATCAACGGTTGCGGTTATGTCCGGGTTGCCCACCCGCCCGGGGGTGATCTCGCTTACCCCTCTGCGCACGCGGACCGTGTAGGCCGCATCAATGTCCGGGAACACAAAATGCACTGTCTGTCTGATGTTCGCGGCGCGCTGCGGGTCCAGGTTCACGGCCATGCTGTCAAAAAAGGTGGAAAGGGGCATGGCGTGCACCATTTCCGGGTCCGGCGTGGCGCGCTTGTCCATATCCAAATCCTGCTCCAGCTCGGCGGCGCAGGTGAGATAGTAATGCCGTGCATTGGGGTTTTTCTGGGCCTTTCCCAGGGCGATCAGGGCGCCTGCCCGCAGATTTTTCACCCGGGTATTTTCCGGATTCAGGCGCAGCAGATGGTCGGTCAACTCGAGTACCCATTGGTACTGGCCCTTCTCGTATCCCGCCTCAGCCTTTGCAAGCAATGCCGCTTCTCCGCCGGCAAGATCTGCCATCTTCTCTGCCTTTTTTTCCGGCGGCAGCGGGAAGAGATTCGTTGGATTGCCGTCAAACCAGCCCAGATTGCCTTCAAAAATCGAGCGCACCGACCAATCCACCGTGCCGTAGAACTCCTGGAGATAGGGATGTTCTGCCAGGTGGTCCGGCAGTTGAATTTCCGCCACCAGTTCGTCCGGGACAAGCCCCTTGTTCATGCCGCGGATGGTCTGGTCGTGGATAAAGGCAATGGCGTCGCGGTAGACGGTCAGAAGCTCGCGGATTTTCTCCTGTCCGGAGACCGGACCTGTATGACAGGGCACCAGGTGACGGGCGCCCAGGGCCCGCATCCGTTCAAGGCTGTCCACCCATTTCCTGACGTCGCGGTAGGGGGTTCCCCGGATGGTATAAAGGTTGGGAAAGGTTTTATAGATATTGTCGGCTGCGATCAGCACCTTTTTTTCCGGCAGCCACACGCAGAGCTGGTCATTGGTCTCGCCCGGCACGTGAATCAGCTTAAACCGGATGCCGCTGATGGTGTCGCTGAGTTCATCGGCAAAGGTCCGGGTGGGGCGGACAATGCCGATGCGGCTGTCGGGATGCACATTGAGCCGATAGCCGATTCCTGCATTGACAATGGCCGCATCATCCAGGCGGTTGCCGAACATCCGCATGCTGCGCCGGTTGATCACGGGCGTAAGCACGCTCACGATACGGTCCATGTAATAGCTGGTGGTTTCATGGGCATATATCGGAATTTCAGGATCATCTGCAAACACCGAGGCACCAAACACGTGGTCTGCGTGATTGTGGGTATATATCACCGCACGCACCGGCTTATCCGTAATTTTTCGGAACGCGGCCTGCACTTCCTGCGCGGTTTGAACCGATTCCAGGGTGTCGATAATAATCACCCCGTCATCGCCCTCGAGCATAACCGAGTTGGCAAGACCATAGCCGATGGCAACGTGCACCCCTTCAGTGACGGTCTCCACCCGTTTTTCGAATTCCCGGCTGTGCGCTTTTAAGGCGTCAACTGCGCTGATGTCTTCAAATGATGCTTTCTGCCCCGGGTGCTGGCAGGCCGCGGTCAGGAGAAACAGCAATGCAAGGATTCCGGCATACCTAAGAGCGTTTTTCATCGTAGCCGCCTTTCTTTTTGTTGTCCTGCTGCCATGTTTGTTCAATTCGCTTATGTTTTTTTACATGCCGGAACCCATAAATCGAAAAAACGCTTTCCGGAACGGGTTTTGACTGTGTGATTTTTCCTTATTATATCAATTCAATAAAACAATAAAAGGTTTTCTGACCAGGCTGTCAATTTATCTGCAATCCGGCTTTTTTATGCTTGACCGGCTTTCCTGAATAACGCTGAAAGGCTGCTGGATTGCGGGCAGGGCGGATTATGTTAAAAACGGACCGGGAGAAAAGATGCGTCAAACCGGATTAAAAAGGAGCTTCTCATGCTCAGCGCCCGATACGTAATGCTTATGGCTGTAATGCGCCTTGCGGCAGTTCTGTCAGGCTTCAACAGCCGGATCAACCAGGAGAACTACAATCGCCTGGAGGTCGGAATGGAATACGGGAAGGTCGTGGAACTGCTCGGAGAGGCGGATAACTGTAATTCCGCAACAGGTGTATCCATTTAGCTCAGCAACTACATGATTATACGACATCGGCATTGACTGACAACAAGCTGTTGTGCTGCACTATCCGGATTTATGTTTTTCTTTCCTGGGGGAGTTTTATAAGCACTATTATAGATCCTGAACAGGGGCTTTCCCCGCCATAGGTTGACTGTGCCTGAAAACCTCTTGCCGCCGTGCTGGCAACCACCGGAGACGGCAAAGTATGTAAGAACTTTGCCTAAATTGTCCAATTTAATCCTTTACCTGCCTGCTTTGATACCATATTGTTTAATTTATACCGTGTCACCATCCTCTATAAACCAATAATTGTTTCCAAAACCTCAGATATGTCCATTTTAAACCTTTCACCGAGAATTGCTGTTGACCCCCCAAAATTTTAAGCGGAGGACAGTATCATGATACCAAAGGCAATGTATGAGTTTCTCGGCAGGCATTTGCCTCCATACGTCTGGGAACATCGGGTCCTGCGTATTGACGGGATGGCCTTTATCGAGTTCGGCCCTCTGGATGTGGACCGTCTGAGCCGTTTGGGCGTCAAGGTGGACAGGCTCGGCCCCCGGCTGGTGGTCTGTATGTGGATGGAGGAAGGCGACCTGGAAATCGGAGGCTACCTGGTGGTTGACAATTTGGCCATGGGACAACCGTCCATGGGCGGCATTCGCATGCGACCGGATTTAACGCCGGCCGTGGTCCACAATCTGGCCAGGGGCATGACCCTGAAGAATGCGGCTGCCGACCTGCCCTTCGGAGGAGGCAAATCCGGTATTGTTTTCAGCGGCGATGTCTCCCGCCAGGAGAGAACAGAGGTGGTCCGGGGTTTTGCCAGGCTTCTTGCCCGCTACCAGGAAATCTATATCCCGGGACCGGATGTGGGAACAAACGATGCTGATATGAAGACCATCGCATGCGAAAACGGCCTGGACGGCGCCGTGTCAAAGACCGTGGATATGGGAGGAAACAGAATAGACGAGCTTGGCGGAGCTGCATACGGCGTGGTTGTCGCAACCAAAGCACTCCTTGGCCAACTCGACAAGCTGCGTATTTTGCCGCAGTTCAATGAACTTAAGGTGCCGGCCGAAGCCGAGATGGATGTGCTCATCCAGGGTTTTGGAGCGGTTGGGGCACATGTGGCAAGGATTTTCCAGGAATACGAGCCACAGAATGCTCCCCTGATAACCGGCATCAGCGATGAGACCGGCTATCTTTACAAAAGCTCGGGGCTTGAATGGCGGGAACTTTTTGATTTGTGGAAAAAACACGGTACGGTGGTGCAACGTTTTTATCATGACAGGCTGGACAGGGACTGTGCAGGTCCGGAAGAGCTCGTTTTCTCCAATTCCTGCGACAAGCTTCTTACCGAATCCGCCTTCTGTTTTGTACCCGCAGCCCCGGTACCTATTTATCTGGACGTGAACCCCTCCTCAAATCCTTCCATGACAGTGGAGCGCATGGGGGACTGGAAAATTATAGTCGAAGGGGCAAACACCTATTCTCCAGACCCCGACCGAAAAGCCGCCAGACGCCGTATGGAGCGGGCTGTTTACAGGGATAAGGGCGTGCTCATTGCCACGGACTATCTAGTAAATTCCGGAGGCGTCATTTACGCGGCCCACGAAAGACTTATTCCGACCCCGGAGCATCTGCGGATTCCGCCGGAACGTCTCGGCGACCGCGAGGCCGTGGATGCCTGGCTTGAGCAACACAGCGGGGAATTCGAGATCCTGGCTGACAAGCGCAGAGAGGCGGCAGAGAAGAAGCTTGAAGATGTCGTCCGGCACAACATGGCTGAACTTGTGGAAGGGCTGTGTGCCGATCACGACAGCCTGCCCTGTGATATGGCCGAACAGATAAGCATCAACCGGATCGCCTTCAGGGAGAAGAAGCGTAAAGTGAGAGACGTCATGGCCGAGATACCAACAATTGGCATTGATAGCCGTGCCACAGAGGCGGCAGGCCTGATCGTCGAGTCCAAAAGTCCCATAGTGGCCGTTGTTTCTCAAAAGGGCAAGCTTATCGGCATCGTAACTGAATGGGACATGACCGAGGCCCTGGCCCGGGAGCTTTCCGCCGATACCTTACTGCCGAGCATCATGACCACAGACGTGATTTCAGTGCCCCCGGACTGTACAATCCTGGACTGCATACGCCGGCTGGAAAATTACGAAATATCCGCCATGCCGGTAGTCGAGCAGGATCAGGTACTCGGGGTGGTCAGCGGAGATATTCTGGCCAGACGGACCCTGTTCAGGCTTTTGCAAACAATGACATGAGTTTAAATCCGCAGACCCCGACACGAAGGCAGCTGCAGCTTCTGCTATTTCTAAATTCCGCTTTACGGCACCATCTGAAAATCTACTTTTTACGAAACCGTCAACGTTGAACCTTGAACCTTGAACCTTGAACGAACTTATATTGCTGCCGCCCGCGGGGCAGTCTTGACATAACCTTATTACTAATTTATCATAATATTTAAAAATATTTACAAAAGCATTTCACTTTTCCAGGGAGAAGCCCGTTTTCGAGAGCAAACCATGCCCCGCCCAAACCATCCCTCATTAGAACCCGCCCTGGTCTTCGAGTCCCTTGGTGAAGCCTTGATTGCCGTGGACAAGGGTTCGGTTATCAGAATATACAACCAGGCCGCGGCCAGGCTCATAGGGGTGCCGGCCAGGGAAGCCATGAATCGAAAGGTTCACAGCGTAATCCCCAACACCAGGCTGCCGGTGGTGGTTCACAGCGGCCGACCCGAAATGAATCGCCGCCATATTATTGGTGACAAGACCGTCATCACCAGTCGATTGCCGATCTTTGATTCCGAAGGATATCAGGTCGGAGCCGTGGCCGTATTCCGTGAAAATGCCGAGATGATCGCCCTGGCCGAGGAGATTACCGACCTCAAGGAAACCAAGGCGCTCCTTGAGGCGATTTTTAATTCCACGCAGGACGCCATCTCAGTTGTTGACAACCAGGGATTGGGCATGCTGATCAACCCCGCTTATACGCGCTTGACCGGCCTGAGCGCCGATGATGTACTGGGCAAGCCTGCCACCGTTGATATTTCCCAAGGCGAAAGCGTGCACTTTCGTGTTCTAAAAGACAAAATGCCTGTCACCGGCGTGTCCATGAAGGTAGGCCCGGGCAGGAAGCCGGTGGTTGTCGACGCGGCACCGATAATGGTCCAGGATCGCCTCAAGGGAAGCGTTGCAGTTATCCACGATCTTTCGGAGATCTCCAGGCTGGCCGAAGAGCTTGACCAAGCCAGGCGCCGTATCCGCAACCTCGAAGCAAAATACGAGTTTGATGATATTGTCGGCAAGACCCCCGAGCTGCAAAATGCCCTGGAACAGGCGGAAAAAGCTGCCCCAACGCCGGCCACTGTTCTTTTGCAGGGAGAAAGCGGTACCGGCAAGGAGCTTTTTGCCCACGCCATCCATCAGGCCAGCGGCCGAACCGGCCAGTTCATCCGTGTCAGCTGTGCGGCCATCAGTGAAACACTTCTTGAGAGCGAACTTTTTGGTTACGCTCCGGGGGCCTTTACAGGGGCGGATAAAAAAGGGCGGAAGGGATACTTTGAAACAGCTCACGGCGGAACGCTATTCCTGGATGAGATCGGCAAAGTCAGTTTGCGCCTGCAGGCCAAGCTTCTCAGGGTGCTTCAGGAAAAAGAGATCGTGCGGGTGGGCGATTCAAGGCCCATCCCCGTGAATACACGGCTTATTGCTGCTACGAACAAAAACCTTGAGCAGGCGGTCCGCAGGGATGCTTTTCGCAGTGATCTCTTCTATCGTTTGAATGTCGTTCCTTTGTATATTCCGCCTTTACGCAGGCGAAAGGAGGATTTGCCCGAGCTTGCCCGTTTTCTTCTGCGCAAGATCAACCAGGAGTATGGCCGCAATATTCGCAGCCTTGCCCCGCAAGCCCTTGAGCGCTTAAACGCCTATCACTGGCCCGGCAATGTGCGCGAGCTGGAAAATGTTCTCCGCAGAGCGGTCATATCCATGGACATTTCCGACACCCTCATCAGACCGGAGCACATGCCGCAGCTTACTTCATCACCATGTCAAACACAGTGGTATATTCCGCGGGTCAATGACCCTCCCGGTGATCTGCCGGAAAAAACACTGCTGCAGATGAAACGCGACTGGGAAAAAGGAATCATAAAGCAGGCCCTAGAAAAATGCGGAGGAAACCGGGCTAAAACGGCTGCCCTGCTGGGCATTTCTTTGCGCAGCCTTTACAACAAGCTCAAGGAATACGGGTTGACCGGAGCGTCTCCTGGTAAGGTCCGCCAAAATCCTGCAAGTTTTTGATACTGTTTCTTGGTAGATTTTTTCATGAAATTATTTGCATGATGCAAAAAATTGCATCACCTTCCCTTCACTCCCACAGTCATATTTGTGTCCCCTTTTCTTTTTTTAAACCCCCATGCTCCCGGGACGCACCCCCTTTTTGCCGATCGCTGGATTCGTCATGTTTAAATGGTTTTAAAGTCTGGTCCAAAATTTGCATCTTGCTAAATGAAGGCCTCGAAAAATTTCATTTCACCTGGAAGGAATAAACAATGGAGCGTCTTAAAAACATGGAAGAAAACGATTTTGAACAGTTGATTATTTGTCAGGACAGGAAATGCGGCCTTAAAGCCGCGATTGCCATCCATTCAACGGCCCGGGGACCGGCTCTTGGCGGTACCAGAATGTGGGCTTACGCCAGCGAAGAGGAGGCTTTTAACGATGTCCTGCGCCTGGCCCGGGGAATGTCCTACAAAAATGCCATCGCTGGCCTGCCTTTGGGCGGGGGCAAGGGGGTGATCATCGGTGATCCTGAAAGGGACAAGTGCGAATCCCTTTTCCGTACTTATGGAAGTTTTATAGACAGACTCCAGGGATGGTACATAACTGCTGAAGACGTGGGCACATGCCTGGAGGATATGGATGCAATCGCTCGTGGAACCCGCTGGGTACTGGGCACGAGCAGCACCGGCGGAGATCCTTCCCCCTCGACTGCCCGCGGGGTAAGACAGGGAATGAAGGCGGCCCTTGAGCACCTTTATGGTACTAAGGAGCTGGCCGGCCGGGTAATTGCAGTGCAGGGAGTCGGGCATGTAGGCGCTTTTCTCTGCAGACTCCTGGCCGAGGACGGAGCAAAGCTGGTGATTTCGGATATAAACCGGGCCAAGGCTGATGATATTGCCGCTGAGCTGGGGGCCACAGTGGTCCCTCCGGAGGAGATCACAGCGGTTTCCTGTGATATTTTTGCCCCCTGCGCCCTGGGCGCGGTCATCAATGACGATACCCTGGAGCGGCTCAACTGCTCAATAGTGGCCGGAGGCGCCAACAATGTATTAAAAGACAATAAACACGGTTATGGCCTGGTTGATCGCGGAATTCTTTATGCACCGGATTACGTTGTCAATGCAGGGGGTGTGATTTTTGTGGCCGACCAGCTGGAATCTCATGACCCTGACCGGGTCATAAGAAGAATCAACGGCATATATGATACTTGTAAAGAAATTTTCAGGCTGGCTGAAAATGAGGGGATACCCCCCTTTGTCGCTGCGGACGCGATAGCCGAGCGTCGCATGGTCAAGGGATCGGCAGAAAATGAGGCCGTGGGATAGACCGGGTATACGGAGAAAATCAAAAGGCTCCGGCTGATATGTATAAACCGTTACAATCTACAGGGGGAATGGGCTTATGAACAGCTCTGTACGAAAAAATATCGGCGAGTTGGCCATCGGGGAGAAAATCAAACACATGCGCCAGAGCAAGAAACTCTCCCTGGAAAAACTCGCGGAAAAGACCGGCTTGTCCAAGGGGGTGCTGTCCCAGATTGAAAGGGAACAGATCTCGCCTCCCATATCCACCTTATTGAAGGTGGCCGCCAGCCTGGGCACAGACATAAGCTTCTTTTTTCAGGAAAAAACCGAGAGCCCCAGGATTTCGCTCGTGCGCAGCAACGAGCGTCTGGTTTCCCAGCGCAGGCAGGTTGAGGGCGGCAAGGCCAATCTGGGCTATACATATGAGGCCGTGGCTTACAAAAAGGCCTTCAAGCACATGGAACCCTTTCTGGTCACCTTTGCCCCGAAAGCGGCCGACGAGGTAATCCGTTTCAGCCATGATGGCGAAGAGTTCGCGTTCCTTCTGGAGGGCAGGCTGGAGTTTACCACGGATACGGAGACAATCGTTCTGGAACCCGGGGACTCCCTCTATTTTGATTCAAATCAGCTGCACGGCTTCAGGGCCCTGGGAGAAGAACCCGCCCGGGCCCTGGTTACAGTTTACCAAAGGTAGCTGTTCTTTCAATAAAAAGGAACAGAACATGCTGGAGATACGAATACACGGACGCGGCGGCCAGGGGGCGGTGCTCGCCTCGCAGATCCTTTCTTATGCCTTCTTTCTGGAAGGAAAGTTTTCTCAGTCCTTTCCCACTTTCGGGGCGGAGCGCAGGGGCGCGCCGGTGGCCGCTTTTGTAAGGGTCTCGGAGGAATTCATCAATCTGCGCAGCCAGGTGGTAAAGCCGAATCACGTACTGGTTCTCTCAGCCAAGCTGGCCGAGACTGTGGATGTCTCTTCAGGTGTCTGGCCTGATGGATTCGTTCTGATAAATACGGACAAGGACCCCAAACAATATACTTCAATAGAGGAAGACTGCCGGGTGATCGCCGTTAACGTGGGCAGTATAGCAAGCAAGCACGGTTTGGGCACCCGGATTATACCCATGGTCAACGTGCCCATTCTTGGTGCCTACGCCGGCATAAGCCGGGCGGTTTCCCTGGAATCCCTGTCCAAGGCCCTGCCGTATTTCCTCACGGCCAATGCCGAAGGCAACCAAAAGGCAATGCAGGAAGCCTTTGAACAGGCTCAAACAACCAATTGACCACTTACGGGGGAAGGCATAATGGAAGCATTGGATCAAGAAAGCGTAGTGGCTCCGGGCGATATCCGTGAAGCACCCGTTTCCATGACCACTACAGACAGCAACCTGACCGGCAGCTGGAAGTTCTTCAGGCCGAGGGCCGCCCAAAGGCTGGCCTCCTGTGCTGCAGCCTGCCCCATCCACAACCTGATCCCGGCGGTTATGGATGCATTGCAAAGGGGGGATCAGGATACCGCCCTGGCCAGGCTGAGACGATTTAATCCATTGCCGGCCATCACCGGGAGGGTTTGCCCGAACTTCTGCCAGGAGCAGTGCAACCGCAAAAAATTGGACCAGAAGGTGTTAATCGGAAGTATTGAACGTTACCTGGGCGATTTCGGCCTGAACGTCGCCTATCCGGCTGCAGGGCAAAAACGCAATGAGCGCGTGGCCGTGATCGGAAGCGGCCCGGCAGGACTGGCCGCAGCCTACTTTCTGGCTGGCAGCGGCCTGCAGGTTACCGTTATGGAAAAGGAAGACAGTCCGGGAGGACTGCTTCGCTACGGCATCCCCCCCTATCGTCTGCCAAGAGACATCCTTGACCGCGAGGTAAACAACCTGATCCGCTCAATGGGAATCGACTTTCAGCCGGCAAGGGATGTTAAGACAGAAGAGATTTTTGATCTTTTGCAGGATTTCGATTTCGTATTCTGCGCTCCCGGGCTGGGGTCCACGGTTGTTCCTCCGGAGTTCCGGGACATGGAAGCGGAGATCGAACCGGGACTGAGGCTGCTGAAAGATTTAAATGAGGGTAAAACTCCCCCGGGCGATCGTTTCGCCGTAGTGGGCGGCGGCAATGTGGCAGTAGACGTTGCCCGCTCATTGATTCGTTGCGGCAAGCAGGTGCACATTGTCTATCGCCGTACCTTCGAGGATATGCCGGCTTATACCGATGAGAAGACCCAGGCCCTGGAGGAGGGCGTGAGACTTTGGGAAAAGCGCCTGATCCGGTCCATAGACAAGGGCGAAAACGGCCTGCACCTCACACTGGCCCGCGCCGAGAAGCAAAACGGAGGCATACGGGCCGGCCAAACCGCGGGCGAGTTCGAGGTCGACCGCGTGGTTTTGGCAACAGGCCAGACTGCCCACATGGATCTGCCTGAAGCGGAAAGGGTTTTTTGGGGCGGAGATTATTCCATCGGGGCCGCCACGGTTGTCGAGGCCATGGCCACTGGGCAAAAGGCGGCAGAAGCCATTCTGGAAAAGATCGACCCTGAACTCTCCATGGATTGTTTTCAGCCCGGAAAGGATTTGCCGGCAATAGAGCCGGAAGGAATTAACCTGGATTTCGAGGTCAAGCGTCCCCGCATAGAGATTGAGGAGCTTGATCCCGAGACCAGGCGCACTTCATTTGCTGAGATACGACCAGGCCTTGAACACGAGGAAATTATGGAAGCGGCCTCTCGCTGCCTTGGCTGCGGCAGCTGCAGCAGCTGCGGCCTGTGCTGGTTTTTCTGTCCCGATGTGGCCATCAGCCTGGATCAAAACGAGCAGGCAGCCGGGCCCGTCTTTGACCTGGAGCATTGTAAAGGCTGTGGTCTTTGCGCTGCGGTATGTTCGCGCGGCGTAATACAACTGGAGGAGGATGTCTGATGTCTTACAGAGAAGACGGCGGCGGCGGTCCGAAAATGGAAATGCTTCTGGGCAGCGATGCTGTGGCTTATGGCGCCAAGCTCTGCCGGCCGGACGTAATCGCCGCCTATCCGATAACACCCCAGACGCATATCGTGGAGACGCTGTCTTCGATGGTGGACAAAGGGGAACTGGCAAGCCAGTACATCAAGGTGGAATCGGAAATGTCGGCTATTGCGGCCTGCTATGGAGCTGTTGCAGCTGGCAGCCGGGCTTTTACTGCCACAAGTTCGCACGGTCTGGCTCTGATGCACGAGATGCTGCACTGGTTTGCCGGAGCCAGGTTTCCCATGGTCATGGTCAACGCCAACAGGGCTTTGGGCGCGCCGTGGAACATCTGGACCGATCAGAGTGACAGCCTTTCCCAGCGAGATACCGGTTGGCTTCAGCTTTACTGCGAAACCGCTCAGGAAGCCTTAGACAGCGTGATATTCTCATTTCAACTGGCCGAACAGATTATGCTTCCGGTCATGGTCAATATCGACGGGTTCATTCTTTCGCACACCATGGAGTCCCTGTTTATCCCCGAGCAGGAGGATGTTGACGACTATTTGCAGCGCTATGAGGCGCCCTATTTTCTGGATACGGAAAACCCCCTCAGCTTCGGAGCTGCAGCTGCGCCTGACAATTTCTACAATTTGCGCAAATACATGGCAAAGACAATGAAAACCGTTCCCAAGGTGCTTGAGAAAGAATTCGATCGATTTGAAAAGCATTTCGGCCGCCGTTACAGCAGCCTGGAAACTTACCTTACAGAAGACGCCGAAATCGTAATCCTGGTAAGCGGCGCTTTGACCGGAACCAGCCGCGTAGGCGTGGACAGGCTGCGCGAACAAGGGGTTAAGGCGGGGCTTGTTAAGCTGCGACTGTTCAGGCCTTTTCCCCAGCAGGCCCTGATAGAAGCGCTTGGCTCATGTAAGAGAGTGCTGGTTTTTAACCGGGCCGTGTCCTACGGTGCCGGCGGCACCTTGTCCCAGGAGCTAAGGGCGGCCTTCTATCATCTGCAAAAGCGGCCGGCCGTTTTTGACGTGGTCATAAGCCTGGGCGGCAAAGAGGTTTTCCCTGAAACCGTCGAGGAAGTTGTCAATCAGGCGGACCAGCTATCAGAAAAAAC
>JAWOFF010000095.1:0-3201 GCA_046482325.1 Desulfosalsimonadaceae bacterium | reverse complement strand
AGAAAATTCATGGAAAACCGCGGCACGGGGATGCGCTCATGAGCCAAAAACTCTGGGACGGGCGTTTTTCAGAGCCTACAGATAAGGCGGTAGAGGCTTTTACTTCTTCTGTTGACGTGGACATGCGGCTGTACCAATATGATATAGACGGCAGTATAGCCCACTGCAAGACTCTTGCCAGGGCGGGCATTTTATCGGAAGAAGAGGCCGGCAGTCTTATAGACGGCCTTGAAAAGGTAAGGTCCGAGATCTCCGGAGGAGAGCTTGAGTTTTCAGACCGGCTCGAAGACATCCACATGCATGTGGAAGACCGCCTTGCTGCACATGTGGGCCCGCTTTCCCGGAAGCTGCATACTGCCAGGAGCAGAAACGACCAGATCGCCCTTGATGAGCGACTTTATTTGAAGGCCGAAACCCTCGCGATAATTTCGCAGCTTGCGGTGTTTCGCCAGGCCCTGGTGGAGCTGGCGGACAAAAACATGGATGTGGTCATGCCCGGATACACGCATATGCAGAGGGCCCAGCCGGTACTGTTTCCCCATCACATGATGGCCTATTACGAGATGTTTACCCGGGATGCCGCAAGATTTACAGACGCCCTGGAGAGAATCGACGTGATGCCGCTGGGCAGTGCAGCGCTTGCCGGAACCACGTATCAGCTGGACCGACAATACACTGCAGAGTTGCTCGGGTTTTCAAAAGTTTCCGAGAACAGCATGGACGCCGTCTCAGACCGCGACTTCATGCTGGAATTCATGGCTGCCGCCGGCATCTGCATGATGCATCTGTCCCGGCTATCAGAAGAACTTGTACTCTGGTCGTCTGCTGAATTCAGATTCGTGGATCTTCCGGATGCCTTCTGTACCGGCAGCAGCATCATGCCGCAGAAGAAAAATCCTGATATCCCGGAGCTGGTAAGGGCGAAGTCTGGACGCGTCTTCGGCGGCCTGGTTCACCTGCTTACTCTGATGAAGTCGCTTCCCTTGAGCTATAACAGGGATATGCAGGAAGACAAGCAGCCGTTGATGGATGCTGTTGATACAATAAAGGCTTGCCTGGACATATATACCCGAATGACTCCGCATATAAAGGTTAATTCGCACAATACCGAGCAGGCGGCAAAAAGCGGCTTTCAGAATGCAACAGATCTGGCTGATTATCTGGTTTCCAGGGGCATGGCTTTTCGCGAAGCCCACTCCTGCGTGGGAAAAGCGGTGGCTTATGCTCTCGATTGCGGAAAAGAACTTCATGAACTGGATCTCGCAGAGCTGCGTGGATTTTCTCAAAGCATTGACAGCGACGTGTACAACGCTTTGTCTGTCCGTGAGATGATCGACCGGCGACAGGTATACGGCGGCACGGCCGGCGGCAATGTCAGGGCCGCGGTTGATAGGGCTAAAAAGCGGCTAACAGAAGAAAAGAAAGAGGAACTGGAGTAGGCCATGAAAACAATGTATTTCGCAGTGTTCTGGGCGTTACTGGCCGTGACGATGCTTGCCGCCGGATCCTGCGGCAAAAAGGGTCCGCCGGAGCCGCCGGAGCAAAAGGATCTTCCGGTGGCCCGCAACCTTGATGTCGAGCTTCACGACAGCAACCTGGTGTTGGAATGGACGCTGCCGGAAAACCTTGATAAAGATGCTATTAAGCCTGCCGGTTTTATAGTGTACCGTTCAAAAACATCGATCGGGGGGGAATGCCCGGATTGCCCTGATCGTTATGAGCGTGTCGGCTGGGTGGCCTACAGAAGCGGCCGGTTCGTGCCTGAAACCTGGTCTTTTGAAGACACAGCCGGTCCGGGTTATGTATACAAATACCGGGTCAGATGCTATAGTGAAAAAGGCAGCCTGGGCAATCCATCCGAAACCGTTACTTATAAAATCTCAGAGGACAGCGGTGAAGACGGAAGCGGCGGGTAAAGAGATAAATATTGCCTATATCGCGGTGGGCGCCAATCTCGGCGACCGGATTGCCGGATGCAGAAACGGGGTGAGCCTCCTGACTGATTCCGGTGATATTGCGGTGATCGAGCACTCACCGTATTATTACAGTGCGCCGGTTGGTTATACGGATCAGCCATGGTTTGTAAACGCGGTGTTCAAGGCCTCCACAAGCCTTGATCCGGTTTTGCTGCTCACAAGACTTAAAATGGCAGAGGCGGCTTCAGGACGGCGCCGGGGCGGTGTCAGGTTAGGCCCCCGGGTTCTGGACCTTGACCTGATATTTTACAATGACGCCGTGATCCGGACCCCGGAACTTATCGTGCCTCATCCCAGGATGCACCAAAGGGCTTTTGTGCTGAGGCCTTTGTGCGATATAGCCCCGGAGCTGGTTCATCCGGTGCTGGGCAGACCGGTCAGTCGACTGCTTGCAGAGGCGGCTACATCCAACGACAGGTGTTTTGCGCTGGAAGATAAAGTGATTGATAAAACAGTCTCTGCCTGATACCCGAATTTAGAAAGGCTGAGTGAACGTACTAAAACAAGTTTTATTTTTGGATGAAAAGGAGTGCAAGATATGAAGTTTTTTATTGATACGGCCAACGTGGACGAGATCCGGGAAGCCCATGAGATGGGCATGGTTGACGGTGTAACCACCAATCCGACCCTGATTGCAAAAGAAGGCCGGGATTTCAGGGAAATCATAAATGAAATTTGTTCAATTGTTGACGGACCCATAAGTGCCGAGGCTGTCAGCCTGGATGCGGAGGGCATGACAGCGGAAGCCAGGGAGCTGGCAAAGATCAATAAAAATATAGTGGTCAAAATCCCGATGACCATCGAAGGCATGAAGGCGGTGCGTACACTGACGGATGAAGGCATCGGCACGAACGTCACGCTGGTTTTCTCGCCGCTGCAGGCGCTTATGGCTGCAAAAGCCGGAGCCTCTTATGTAAGTCCGTTCGTGGGAAGACTGGATGATCTTTCCCAAGAAGGCATGGACGTTGTGGAGCAGATCGTAAGTATTTATGATAATTACGGCTTTCAGACCGAAGTAATCGTGGCAAGCATTCGCAACCCGCTTCACGTGCTGGAATCGGCCCTTATGGGTGCGGATATCGCAACCATTCCTTTCTCCGTGTTAAAGAAGTTGGCTGCGCATCCAATGACAGACAAGGGGATCCAGGCATTTCTTGATGACTGGGAAAAGGCGAAAAAATAACAGGGTGCGCACATGCCCCCAAATGTAAAATATTTCTTTTCC
>JAWOFF010000150.1:0-16829 GCA_046482325.1 Desulfosalsimonadaceae bacterium | reverse complement strand
CCCGGGTCGCATGGAGGAGCTCCACGACCCGGCTCCTGTCCCTGTACTCCATGATCAGGCCGATTGCGCCCCTGCCGGCATCAATGTCGGCTTCTGCGATGTCCGGCCATTTTAAACTCATTATATCGTGGCGGGAGAGGATGCCGTCGAGTTCGGCATCCCCCGCCGGATCCACGTAGCTGTAGGAAAGCCTGTTATAGTTTTTTGCATTGACCTCATCAACGGTTTCTCTGATCTGTTCGGGCAGGCCGGGGAGTTGTTTTAAGCCCATGTAAGGGGCTACTTTTTTAAGAGAGGAGCTCATTACCAGTTTGACCTGGATTTTATCTTCAAGGCCCGCCAGTGCGCTGATCTTGTTGTTTAGCTTGTTGATCGCGGTGGTAAGCTGGTATTCGATCCGATCGGTTGAGGTCAGCGCCGGAATTTTTTCGATCAGATCCCCATGGATCAGCACCAGGCCCATATAGGCTTTTTTGAACTTGATTTCATCTTCTTCCACCGAACGAATTTCAACCGGCTGGATGCCGTAGTTTCCGGCCGGCTCACGATTCTTGCCGGCACCGGCGCTTCCTTCACTGCCGGGGCTTACATCGTGGAAATCGTAATTGAAGTATTTGTTGGCAGAAAGGCTGTATTCCTTCAGAAGGTCCCTCAGGTAGCGCCTGGTGTTGTTATGCGGCGCCGGCAGGTCCCTGGTGAAAAAGACCTTGATGGTCATGGGCTCCGAGAGTGTGGAGACCGCTTCCCTGCTGGCCTTTGACAGCGAATAGATATTGTTCTCCGTCAGATCGACGCGGAAAAACAGGGTCATCCCCACAAGATTGATCAGAATAATAAGCGCCGCATAGATTAGAAATTTGATATATGCTTCCGCCCGGCTCATAGATTGCTCCTTATTCCTTTTGCAGCAGCATCAGATAGGTTCCGTAGAGACTGACAGCGATCAGGCTGAGAAAGTAGATAAGATCCCGGGAGTCGATGATCCCCTTGGAAATGTTGGAAAAATGAAAATCTGCCCCCAAATATTGCACGGCGTTGACAATGGTCTCCGGAAAGAAGAACAGCATCTTGTTGGCAAGGGTCAGGCAGAGGCAGATGGCTGAGCCCACGATAAATGCAACGATCTGGTTGTGCGTAAGCGCGGAGGTAAAAAGACCGATGCCGGAAAAAGCGCCGCCCAGCAGCAGGGCCCCCAGGTAACCGCCCACGACCGGCCCCCAGTCCAGTTGTCCCAGAAGGGATACAGTAATAGGATAGGCGATGGTCGGGGCCAGCATGGCGGCCGTCATTGCCAGACCGGCCAGGAATTTGCCGATGATGATATCCGTAAATGTCACCGGCATTGTAAGCAGCAGTTCATAAGATCCGCGGCTTAGTTCTTCCGCCAGAAGCCGCATGGTCACTGCCGGGATGACAAAGGAAAAAACAAGGGGCAGCAGGCCGAAAAAATTGCGCAGACTGGCCTGGTTGTAGAGAAAGAAGGTGGAGAAGAAAAACCAGCCCGTGATCACCAGGAAAATGGTGATCACGATATAGGCAATCGGTGTGGCGAAATAATCCTTGAGCTCCTTTTGCAGAATGTATGGAAACTGGCGCATTTCAGTTCTCCTTGTTGATCTGTCGGGTGAGATCGCGGAAAATGGTCTCAAGCGTTTGCTTCTGCTGCTGCATTTCCAGCAGGATCCAGTCCGTGGCCTTGATCTGCCGGTATATCTCCGCTCTCTTATCCGTCTGTGAGCCGCAGGCAAGCTTTACCGTGAAGCAGCCCTCTTCGGCAGGCTCCATTTTTTCTATGGATTTTACCCCTTCTATCGGCTCCAGTCTCTGACAGACATCCTCGAAAGAGGCGTTGGCCAGGCTGATTTCAATGCTGGTGCCTTCTGCGGCGGATTGCTTGAGTTCTTCTGTCTTGCCGTCGGCTACAATTTTGCCGCGGTTGATGATCACGATGCGGTCGCAGGTAGCTTCGGCTTCGCTTAAGATGTGGGTGGAGAAAATTACGGTTTTCTCCTCGCCGATGCGGCGGATAATGTTGCGGATCTCTACGATCTGGTTGGGGTCCAGGCCCTGGGTGGGCTCATCCAGGATCAGGATTTCCGGATCCCGCATCATGGCATGGGCCAGGCCGACCCGTTGATTAAGTCCCTTGGAGAGTTCGCCGACGGACTTGTGGATGACCGGTTTCAGGCCGCACAGATCGGCGAGGTAGCGGATCCGGCTATGCCGTTCCCCGGGGTCAATCCCCCGGATTCTGGCCACATAATCGAGGTAATCGTAGACCAGGAGGCCCTTGTAAAAAGGTGAGGATTCAGGAAGATAGCCGATCATCTGCTTGATTTCCAGCGGGTGATCCGCTATATTATAATTTTTGACGGCGATTGTCCCAGACGAGGGACGGAAGTAGCCGGTAAGCATTTTCAGTGTCGAGGTTTTGCCCGCCCCGTTAGGGCCCAGCAGCCCAAGGATTTCGCCTTTGCGGATATCTAAGGAGATCCCGTCCACAGCACAGAAATGGTCATAGAACTTGGTCAGATTATCGACATGAATCATGCCTTTCTCCTTTAGTTGCGGCAGTAAGCGGGATACAGAAACCGCGGTATCCGGCCTGCATGCCGGACACCGCGCCTGATTAATAGCGAACCTTAATTATTGGATGCTGCTTTGTCAATATCCTACCAGGAACTTCTCCCGGCCTTGACCGCCGGCCTCCCGTGCAGTATATACATTCCCTGGCGGCAAGCCCCCGGGCTCATGTGCCGGCAGGATATGGAGGACGGGCTTGATTCTGCAAAGCCAAGCTTGTTTGTGAGCGACAGGGACAGGCAGCAGACGGAAAAAAGACAGGGAGGCAATGCATGCTGGAATTTGATCGGCTGGTAAAAATAATGGAGACCCTGCGCGCCCCCGGGGGATGCCCCTGGGATGCCGAACAGACCCATAAAAGCCTGGCAAAGAATATGATTGAAGAGGCTTATGAGCTGGTTGATGCCATAGAGGGCGACAATGCCGAGGCCATGATGGAGGAGCTGGGGGATGTTCTTTTGCAGGTGGTATTTCACAGCACCATAGCCAGGGAGGCCGGGCGGTTTGCCATAGAGGATGTGGTCAACACCTTATGCGACAAGCTGGTCTACCGACATCCCCATGTATTCGGAGATGGACAGGCCGGGGATGCGGCGGATGTAATCCGGAACTGGGACCGATTAAAACGCAGGGAAAACGGCAAACAGCAGCGGGAATCCATCCTCTCCGGCATCCCGGAAGCCATGCCGGCGCTTCTTTATGCCTTGAAGATCCAGGCAAGTGCCGCCCGGGCGGGCTTTGACTGGGAAACCGCGCAAGAGGTGTTTGCAAAAATCGCGGAAGAAGTCACAGAGCTTGGCGAAGCCGGGGAAACGGGATCTTGCCGGGATATGGAAGAGGAACTCGGGGATCTGCTGTTTTCTGTTGTCAACCTGGCAAGAAAGCTGGAGCTGGACCCGGAGGCAGCTCTCAGACGCTCCTGCAGCAAGTTTGCCGGCCGTTTCCATGAAATTGAAAAAACCGCGCGGACTGCCGGCACAGGTCTTGCCGAGATGCCGATGGAGGAAAAGGAGCGGATCTGGCAGGCGGCCAAAGCAGGCAGGGGGGAATAAACAGCGGGGGGAACTTTGTATGCGGATTCTTGTTACCGGCGGTGCCGGCTATATCGGAAGCCACACCTGTCTCTGTCTTCTTGAGCAGGGCCATGACATTTGCGTGGTCGATAACCTGTCCAACAGCAGCCGGATCTCTCTGGAGCGTATCCAGGAGCTTGCCGGCAAAAAGCTCAGCTTCTACCGCATCAATCTTTGCTGTAGGCAGGAGCTGGCCCGGGTGTTTGCCGCCCGCCGATTCGACGGGGTTATTCACTTCGCGGGATTGAAGGCAGTTGGCGAATCCGCCGCTTATCCGCTTAAGTACTATCACAACAATGTCTGCGGTTCGCTTGTCCTGCTTGAACTCATGGAGGCTCACGGCGTCGACAAGCTGGTTTTCAGCTCTTCGGCCACCGTATACGGCCAGCCGGATACAGTCCCGATTCCGGAGACAGCGGCCCTTAGGCCCACAAATCCTTACGGGCGCAGCAAGTTCATGATCGAGGATATACTGCGGGATATGCATGGGGCGAATACAAACTGCGACGTGGCCATTCTCAGATATTTCAACCCAGTGGGCGCCCACCCCAGCGGCCGCATCGGGGAGGACCCCGGAGATATACCCAACAATCTTATGCCCTACATCACTCAGGTGGCTGTGGGGGCCCGCCCCGAGCTTCCGGTGTTCGGGGCGGATTATCCCACCCCTGATGGGACGGGCGTAAGGGATTACATCCACGTCATGGACCTGGCTGAAGGCCATGGCCGCGCGCTGGAAAAGCTTGCTGAAAAGCCCGGCGTGGTCACCTATAACCTGGGTACCGGCCGGGGGGCAAGCGTACTGGAGATGATCTCCGCTTTCGAGGAGGCCTCCGGCCGGGCTGTGCCCTATCGCATTACCAGCCGCAGACCCGGAGATGTCGCCGCATGTTACGCAGATCCCTCTCTTGCCGAGCAGGAACTCGGGTGGCGGGCAGAACGGGGTATTTGTGAGATGTGCGCGGATTCATGGCGCTGGCAGATGCAGAACCCGAACGGCTACAAATAGCTGCAGTTGCTGCAGTGATGCAGACAGGGTCAAAGACTATGGGAACTGTGCGGAAAAATATTATCGCGCTTTTGCAGAAACGGGAGCTGACCGCCCTGGAGATATCCGGAGAAGTCGGGGTCCCGGAAAAAGACGTGGCCGAGCATCTCGTCTATATCCGCCGCAGTCTCTGCCGGCAGGGAATGGCACTTCATGTGAGCCCGGCCCGCTGCCTGGCCTGCGGCTACCGCTTTCAAAAGCGCAATCGGCTGACAAAGCCGGGGCGCTGCCCACGGTGCAGAGGCGAGCAGATTGAGCGGCCGCTGTTTGCTGTTTACTAACTAAATTTTTGCTGGACACCTATTCCAAAACCTGGCGGTACTGGGCGATCTGCCGCGATACGGCAAGCAGCTCACCTGTGTCATCCCAGATTTCTCCGTCTTCCTCGAGCAGTCCGCAGTTTATAAAACGGGTGCGGAACCGGCACTTAAGCCACTGGGCCTCGGTCTGGCCGCGGATGCTTATGGAAAATTCCAGCGTGGGCACCCAGGCCGTCATGCCCTGGCTTGCGAGCACGGCCGGGGGAAAGGCGTCTGCTGCAAGGATGACGGCGAAAACATCAAGACGCCGGTTGCCGGGGAACCGGAGCCAGCCCTTGTGTTCGGATTTCTCCGATAGCCTGCCTTCCATCCACCCGGCGCATTCCGGGTCAAGCCGGACATCCATGCTCTCGTACAGGGAATACCTGGGCATTGCCGGGATGCGGACACAGTCTTCGGCCGGAGAAATCTCCGGAGGCCTCTGTTCATATCGCCGGATAAAGCATTGATCGGGTTCTATTGCAAAAGTGCCAAAGGCCCGGATTTTTTCCTCGCCCGCCTGCATCAGACGGGCCTGCAGCCTGCTGAACTGCCGGGAGCGGCTGATTTCCTCGGCTGCTATCTCGGCTTCGCCTGCAGTGGTACGGGAGAGGTAGTTGGCGGTTAAAAGAGGCGTAGCTTTTTTATCGCTTCTGCTTATCATGGCGTTTGCAAGAACGGCCAGAAGATAGCCCCCGTTTGGCGTGTTGTTTATGGACCAGTTCCCGGAGATGGATGCGAAAAACCGGTCCCGGGCCTTCTGAGAAACTGCGATGTCACTGTCAAAACTATGCATATGTCCCTCTAAATTGGCTTGCGTTATAAGCTTCTGTATACCATAACATAAATGTTGTGTGCAGATGAACTGATAAAGGCGTCCGGCAGATGAAGAAAAACAGAAAAGCAGTCTGGGGCGGAGTCATTGCGCTCTGCCTTGCAGCAGCAGGCATTCTGCTTCACTGGGGGCTTACCGCCCCCGGCTTTCTTGCACCCCGTATGGAACGCCGGCTCGGCCGGTACCTGCAGGCAAAGGTGCAGGTGGAGAATATGCGTTTCAGTATATTCTCGGGGGCTTATCTTGAGACCGTCACAGTTGCGCCGAAGGAAGGCGCGACAGAAAAATCCGCTCCCCCTCCTTTTGTTCTCCGGGATGTGCGGGTCGCGCATGCCTTTTTCCCGCTGCTTGCGGGCCGGTACCTGCCGGAGAAGATTTACATAAAAAGCATGCAAGCACGGATTACCCCCGCTTTTCTCAAATGGGCGCAGGGCCTTGACATGGGCCCGCAAAAGGGGGCTGCCCCGCCTGTTGTGACTGTTTCAGACGGTGTGCTGCATATGGAGCGGCCTTCATGGCCGCATCCGCTGACCCTCCGGGATTTCAGTTTTTTTGCCAGACCCGGGGCAGAGGGGGACAGGCTTCTGGGATCGTCTTCCTTCGGCATCGGCAAGAATACATTCAGAATGGAATATAACGCCGATCCCGAAAAATCCCGGGTTTCCGCCCGGATTTCCGGCAGCGTTAAGGATTTTGCCTCCCTGCCGGTTGGCGCCGGGCAGGACAATAAGTTTTCTGTTTCTGATCTGAAACTTCAGGCCGGAATGTCCGGAAAACTGGATCTGGATTTTTCCCGGGATGGCGGAGTGCTGCCTGAGCTGAGCGGTGAGGTGCAGATCTCGGGGCTTTCCGCAGAGCACCCGGCCTTTGAAACGAGCCTGGAAAACGGTTTTGCAGATTTCGTCATCAGGGAAAACGTACTTATCCTGCAAAGCGGAAGGGCAGACGTGGCCGGCGGCTGCCTGGAAATCCCTACAGCCGGGCTCGGTTTTCAGCAGGGAGAACTCGCCAGCGCCTGGCTCCGCCTGGATTTGAGGACGCTGGATCTTTCCTTACTTGCGGCATCCCCGCTTGCCGCTGCGGTTCCCGAGAGATTGCAGCTAAAGTCCATTTCCGGTTCCGTAAACGGGCAGGGCCATCTGCAGTGGACGCCCGCGGGCGGAGCCGTTTATGGCGGCCGACTGGAGATTGCGGATGCCGCCGGCAGCCTTGCAGAGCCTTCTGTCTCCTTTTCGGAGCTGGATGTCAGTATGCGGCTGGCCTCTCCGGGGCGTCTGTTTCTTTCCCAGGCAGTCTTCAGGGTTTTCGGGGGCCGTGCGGAGGCCAGTGGTACCTGCCGGTTTTCGGGCGGCAGAATCAAGACTCAGGATCTGGAAGTACAGTTTGCAGATCTCACGGATACTGATGCCTTGGTGGACAGGCTGCCGCGTCCGGTTCAGAAATTTATAGCAAAAGCAGGGCTCCGGTCGCCTTCCCTGCGGGGCAGGGCCGGGCTTACGCAGGAAGGGGTCAAACTGGATTTGTCCCTGGATGCGAAAGCGGCCGAAATTCCCGAATTTCCGGTGGCCCTGGATGAGCCGCATCTTGAGATTCAATGGAGAACCGGCTCGCGTCAGGTGGTTTTTGAAAACGGTCGTGCCAGGTTTGCGGGCAGCCCCCTGCAGGCTGCAGGGCAGATGACCTTCGGATCGCCGCCTGAACTGGACTTTTCGCTTGTCGGCCGTTATCTGCCGCTGAACCAGCGCATTCTCAACTGGCTTGGGCTGGATATGAAAAACCTGGATGCCTCCGGAACATTTGATCTGGAAATGCGGGGCCGCAACTGGTGGCCCTCCGGCAAGGGGGCTGCGGGATTTTTGAAAAAGGTGCGCGCCATGGTGGATGTGCGCAATACCTCCCTCAAACATGCCGAAGCCGGAAAAATCGGAGAGCATATTTACGGCCATGTGAATCTGGATAATGAAGGGATGTATTTTTCCGACATGAGCGGGGAGTTCTTCGGGGTCGGGCTGCGCGGGGACGGCTATATCGGCCTTGGTAAAAAATCCCGGGGCACCTATTTTCATGTTGTATCGGAAAATATCAATCTGGATGACCGGCTGTATAAGCTTCTGCCCCGGGATTTGGGAGCGGAAGCTGTGGGCCTTACCGGTCAGTGTTCCCTTGAGGCTGAAGTACGGGAAAACAGAAACGGGCAGCAAGGCCTTACAGCCGATATTAGTACGCTGCTGTATCATCTGGAACTGGCTCCTCATGGAAAAAAGATGAAAGCCAGCGGCAGCGCCCGCATACGGGTATCGGCAAAGGACTGGCACAATCCCCTGATAAAAGGCTCTGCAGACCTGGAGAACCTGAGTTTCGGCAGTCTGGACGCCGAACGTCTGGCCGCTGATTTCAGGTTTCACGAGCACAGCTTTGTCGTCGATAACATGACAATAGGAGCATATGGGGGCAAAGTGTTATTGCAGGACGGTTTTTGTGATACGGAAACCTGGCTGTGGAGCACAAGTGCAGAGCTGTCTCATATTGATTTGGAATCGCTGCTGGCGGCATTCGGGATTGAGGGACAATACGCCCCATCCGGCGTCATTCGGGGCGAGGTGCAGATGAGCGGCCGCAAGACCGAGCGCCGGGCCCTTGAGGGGGAGGGAACAATTAAGGTAAGCAGGGGGCGTCTATACAATCTTCCACTGATTGTGGCTGTTTTTAATGTGCTGGATCTGCAGATGCCCCGCAATAGCCCGGTTACGGACGCATACGGCAGTTTCCGCATCACAGGCGGGCACCTTAAAGTAGAGGATCTGCTTTTTTCCGGAGGCTCAGCTCCTGTCTATATGCAGGGCAGTATAGACATGGCGGCAGAAGGCCCCCTGAAACAGGCGCCCCTTGATCTGGTGGTCACTGTCGCCAAAAAGGAGGGGGTGCTGGATCAGATACCACTGGTTAACTGGGCCAAGCATTACACGCTGGATTATCTGCGCCGGCTTGTTTTTCAGACGCGGGTTGCGGGTACATTTGGCGATTATGAAATAACGACCGTCTCCAATCCAATCACAGAGTCCGTTCGGAAAATGTTTTCCCTTCTGGAAAGGCTTGCACAGCAGCCGAATCCCGGTCCATAAGGGGGCAAAACAGAAGAACCCGGGGCAGAGACGCCCCGGGTTCCGGCAGGAGTCTTTTTCAGAACTTAGTGGTCACATACGTTATCCCCTGTCTGCAGGGTGCCGGCCATATATTGAGTCACGATTTCTTCAGGAGGCAGCGAAGGGGCGCCGGTCAGCGCCTTGATGCCGTGTTCGGCAAAAATTCTGAGCGCCCGGCCGCCCATGCCGCCGGCAATAACGATATCCACCGAGTGCTCGTTCAGCCACTTCGGCAGCACCCCCGGTTCATGGGGCGGCGGCTCCAGGATCTGTTTGTCGCTGATATCCGATCCGTTGACGGTAACAATGGCGAATTCCTTTGCATGGCCGAAGTGCATGGCCAGCTTGCCCTCTGCAAGTGGTATGGCAATTTTCATGCTTTCTCAGTCCTTCCTTGGCTATGCCCAATGACCGCTGACATTGGGGGTTTCGGCATATCCTCCCAGATCTCCGTTTTGAAACTGCTCTATCACTTCCTTTACGGTGCCTTCGGCGTTTATGACAACCTTCACGCCTGATGCCTCCAGCACTTTAAAAGCTTTTGGACCGCAGTTGCCGGTAAGCACAACATCCACCTGATTGTCTACAATGGTTTTGCCTGCCTGAATTCCGGCTCCCTGGGGCAGGTTCATTGTCTGCCTGTTTTCGATCACGGTATAATCCATGCTGTCGGGCTCTACAATGATAAAATTGGCCGCCCGTCCAAAACGGGAATCCACTTCCGCGTTCAAGTCTTTGCCGTTTGATGTCACTGCAATTTTCATTGCTTATTCCTTGACCTCCTCTTTTCCTTTTTTTTCCGATGGTTTGTCGCTCCGTTGGGGATGGCGCCCGGGCCGCCGGACTTTTCCGGCAGCCTGCGGTCAGGAAAACACCGTTTTCGAAATATTGTTCCACATTTCCCTTACCGCCCTGGCGGCTTTTCCGTCTGAATACTCCAGAAGGGTTTTCTGCTCTACCATGGATTTGGTCATGTCCCGGTCGTAGGGAACAGCACCTACGTACTTCATCCTGCGGCTTTTGGCGTACTGCTGTATTTTTTCCGCCATTGCGGGGTTTAAATCGTATTTGTTGATGCAGAGCATGGTGGGAACATTCAAAAATTCCGCCAGCTCCTGCACCCGCTGCATGTCATGGATCCCCGAGAGCGTGGGCTCGGTAATTACAAGTACGCCGTTGGAATTGGTAACGGATGCAATCACCGGGCAGCCAATGCCGGGCGGGCCGTCTACGAGAATTTTTTCCAGGCCCTGCTGCTCGGCCATTTCCCTTGCTTTCTGCCTCAGCAGTGAGACCAGCAGGCCCGAGTTTTCTTCAGCGATTCCCAGTTTGGCATGCACCAGTGTGCCGTGCCGGGTATCGGAGATGTACCACCTGCCGCAGGTGCGCTGGGGAAACTCGATGGCTTCGGCCGGGCAGAAGTAGACGCAGACCCCGCAGCCTTCACAGTCGATTTTGTCTATGACAAAATCCTCGCTTATAGCCCCGTATTGGCACCGCTGCCGGCATTCCCCGCATTCAGTGCATAGATCCGGCCTGATAACGGCATAATGTCCGCCCTTGAAGTCCTCTTCATAACGGATCGTGGGCGTAAGAATCAAATCCATGTCCGCGGCGTCCACATCCGCATCCACTGTGATTTTGCTCTGCGCAAGCCCGGCAAATGCGGCAGTCAGGGTGGTTTTGCCGGTTCCGCCTTTTCCGCTGATAATCGTTAATTCCTTCATATGCTCAACATCTCTTATATTGCAGGGTAATAAAAAAAGGCGTCGGATCAGTTGATGCGTTCCAGCATGTCCTGATAGAGCCTCTGGAATTTTTCTTTCATCTCCGGCAGCGCCTCGACCATAAGGGTCCCGTTGGAATAGGCTTCAGCGATTTTGCGTATATCCGGTATTTCCAGCAGCACCGGAATGTTTTCCTGCTCTGCATACGCAGTCGTGCTCCCGTCGCCCACATCGGCCCGGTTGATCAAAATGCCAAAAGGGATCCCCATGAGCCTGGCTGTCTCGACTGCCAGTTTCAGATCATTTAATCCGAAGGGTGTAGGCTCTGTAACCAGCAGCAGAAAGTCAGCGTCTTTGATAGCGGCAATAACCGGGCAGGATGTCCCCGGCGGCGCATCGATGATATTGACGCAATCGGGTGCTACCTGCTCTTTTACGGCCTCGATCAGGGGCGGGGACATGGCTTCCCCTACCCGCAGCAGGCCGTGGTAGAATTCAATATCTCCGCTGCGGCCTTTCTCAAGTCTGCCCAGTTCCCTCTTGGCTTCACTTATGGCCCCGGTAGGGCACGCCATCATGCATCCCCGGCAGCCGTGGCAAAGCTCGGGAAATGTCATCACGGAGTCGCCCATAACGGCTATGGCACTGAACTGGCAGATCTGGTCGCATATGCCGCACAAATTGCACTTGTCCATGTCCACTTCCGGAACGGGCAGGGTTACGGTTTCGCCTTCCATGTGCTCAGGCTTTAAAAATATATGGGCATTGGGCTCTTCAACATCACAGTCCAGATACCGCACGCGAGCTTGAAGGGATGCAGCCAGGTTGGTCGCAATCGTTGTTTTCCCTGTGCCGCCTTTTCCGCTGGCAACAGCAATTACCATATGTATACTCCTTTAATGGCCGGTCAAAGTATTGTTATGAGCATATGCTCAATTGTTGAGATACAAAAAATAAGGCGCCGAAGTGACGATGTCAAGTATTAAATTAAATGGGCAGGTGGATTCCCCGGTCTTCTGTCACGTTGGTTTCCGGTTCGGATGCAGATGCGCCGGATGGGTCAGCAGGAGTTGAAATCCTCCCATTCCATGGGGAGTTGCATTTTTTTCCGTGTGTTGCATTCCTTGCAGCAGGGCACCACATTGCCCCGCGTGGATTTGCCGCCCCGGGACAGGGGAACAATATGGTCCATAGTCAATTCCCTGGCGGGAAACCGTCGGCCGCAGTAGTAGCAGATTCCCTTGGCGCGCCGGCGCTTCCACCACTGTGTCTGGCGAAGCTGGCGGGCCTTGTGTTTTTCCCGCCGCAGCTCTGCATCCTCGTCAAAATTATCAGATTTGTTCATGGCCGGCCTCCAGGCAAGCCGCTGGACGCGGCAGGCCGTTTTGATCGATCCATTCGGTGATTGCGCTCTCAAGCAGTTTATAATAGGCAAGGGAGCCGCCCAGGCCTTTTCTGCCGAAAAAATAGTTGATTTCCAGCAAAAGGGGATCTGCTCCGTTTCCGTAGCAGGAAAAGAGCAGGTCAATGCCCGCCAGATCAATGCCGCTTTTCCCGCAGAAATGCAGGACCCTTTGGCGACCGATTTCCTGGAGTTCCGGGGCGCTGTGCTGATCCACCTTTGCCCCGCCTGCAATACCGGCGCACAGGCAGTCTGGATTTGTCTGTTTTTTCCAGTAGGATAGCATTTTCTCTCCCATGACTACAACCCGCAGCGAGCAGTTGTCCGCCGGAACAAAACGCTGGAGCAGAAATCCGTATTGCCCGCTGCGCTCATAGGTTTCGGCCCAGGCCAGCGCCTTTTCAAGGTCAGGGGGGCCTTTTAGAAAGCGCACGTTTTCGCCTTCTCCGCCCCAGTCAAATTTCCATACGCAGGGGTAGGAGAGCCCATCCGGCAGAAAGGGGGCGTGTGTGCCGCTGAAATACTCCGCCAGCCCTGAGTATAGCCATGTCTGCGGATGCGGCGTTTCTGTTTCCCGGAACAGTTTGATTTGGCCTGATTTGCCGGGACAGGCAAACCGGGCGCGGTAGTTGGGAAATACAAGCGGGCAGTTTGCAGCAGCCATTTGATAGAGCAGGCCGGAGGCCCCCTGGGGCAGAATTACGGCATCCGCCCTCCGAATGGCAGCGAGATCGTCCGCATCCGGCCTTCTTCCGGCGCACAGACGGTTTTCGTCAGCGGTGAAACAGGGGTGGAAGGAAAGGATCATCAGTACCCCAGGCGTCTCATGCTCCGGGCGTCTTTGCTCCAGTTCTTCTCCACCCGGATAAAAATTTTGAGGTAGACCCGGATGCCCAGCAGCCGCTCCATCTCCAGCCTGGCCGCCCGGCCGATTTCCTTTAATTTGGCTCCCTTTTTGCCGATAATGATTTTTTTCTGGGAGTCGCGCTCCACGTGGATCTTGGCGTAGAGCCGTATAAGATCCCGCTCCTCGTCGTCTTCCATTAGCTCAATGGAGACCGCTGTGGAAAACGGGACTTCCTCTTCGGTAAGCGAGAAGACTTTTTCCCTTATGATCTCTGTTAGTATGAACTCCTCGGAAACATCGGTTACCATGTCCTGCGGGTAGTAAGGCGGCCCCTCGGGCAGCACCGCCTCCAGCGCCCCTATAAGTTCCGGTACCTGGGTGCCGTTTTTTGCGGAAACAGGGTAAATGTTTTCAAAGACATAGCTCCCGGCCCATTTGTCAATGATTGGCAGCAGGGCGGTTTTGCCGACCAGGTCGATTTTGTTGATTGCCAGGATAACGGGGCGGCTGCGGCTTTTCTCCAGCCGTTCGAGCAGCATGGCCTCTGACCGGGGCGCCGGCTTTGCCGCATCAATGACCAGGACAATGAGATCAACGTCATCTATGGCGCTGAAGGCCACATCTACCATCTTGCGGTTGAAGGTTTTGTTTGTCAGGTGAATGCCGGGCGTATCCAGAAAAATAAGTTGAGCCCCGCGGCGGTGAGCAATTCCGGCTATGCGGTTTCTGGTGGTCTGGGGCTTTTCCGATGTGATGGAGATTTTACGACCGATCATGGCGTTTAAGAGCGTGGATTTACCCACATTGGGCGGACCCGCGATGGCAATAAAGCCGGAATGAAATTTTTTTTCTGTATCGCCTGCATCCATCATATCAATTTGGAAAAACACCTTTGCTTTTTGCTCAGCCCGCATGAGGTTCTTTTCCGAGCAGATGATCAATAGCCTCCCATAACTGGTGCAGGCCCTGCCGGGTTTTGGCGGAAAAACAAAGGAGATCCTCCCGCTCGATGCCCAGGTCGCCGCAGATGGCCCGGACCTGTTTAATTCTGCGGTTTTTTGGCAGTTTGTCTGTCTTGGTGGCCACCAGCACGACGGCTATGTTGTTTCCCAGTAGCCAGTTGATCAGCCCGGCATCCCCGGCCCCCGGGCGTCGCCGGATATCCAGAATAACCACCGCCCCTTTGAGCGTATTCCTGGTGGACATGTATGTCTCCACCATGGGGCCCCACTGCTTTTTGATGCGCTCCGGCACACGGGCCCATCCGTAGCCCGGCAGATCCACAAAAACGGCTTCTTCATTGACCGCAAAAAAATTGAGCATCTGGGTGCGCCCGGGCGTGGAGCTGGTTTTTACAAGGTGTTTGCGGTTGACCAGCGTGTTGATCAGCGAGGATTTGCCCACGTTGGAGCGGCCTGCAAAGGCAATCTCCGGCGGCCCTTCCGGCGGATACTGAGGGGGCTTTAGCGCGCTTGTAATAAATTCTGCCGATTTGACCTGCATGAAGAAAAAAATCCGGGAGCCCGCAGCCCTTGTGGCGGCTGCAAAAGGCTAAACCACTTTGTTTAAGGGGTATTCAATAATGCCTTCAGCCCTGTTTTTCAGCAAATCCGGGATCAGGTCCCGCACTGTATCCGAGCGAATCACTGTCTCCACGGAAAACCACTCCGAGTTATAGAGCGAGGCCACGGTAGGGGCGTGAAGGCTTGGCAAAAGCGATACGATAGTCCCCAGTTGGGAGCCGGGGACATTCATCTTTATGCCCACCAGCTTTTCAGCAACCAGCGCCCCTTTTAAGAGCAGAACTATCTGTTCGATCTTTTCACGTTTGGCGGGATTGCTCCAGGCTTCGTGGCTGGCAATGAACTGGGTGTAGGTCTGCATCATTTCATGGATGACGCGCAGACCATGCGCTTTTATGGTGCTCTCGGTTTCGGTTATCTCCACAACCGCGTCGGCAAGGCCATTGACTACCTTGGCCTCTGTTGCTCCCCAGGAGAATTCGATATTGGCGTCAATGCCTTTTTCCGCAAAATAGCGCCGGGTATAGCCCATCAGTTCGGTGGAAACCTTTTTGCCCTGCAAATCTTCGATTTTCCGGACGGGCGAGTCATATGCAACCGCCACAACCCAGCGGGCCGGCCGGGAACTGACCTTGGAGTAGACAAGATCGGCCACGACATGCACGTCCGATTCGTTTTCCGCGATCCAGTCCTTTCCGGTCAGGCCGGCATCCAGTGTGCCGTTTTCCACATTCACCGACATTTCCTGAGCTCTGCAGAGGGCGCAGGTGATGTCGCTGTCGTTGATTTCCGGAAAATAGCTCCGGCCGTTGACCTCAATTTTCCAGCCGGAGCGCCGAAACAGATCGATTGTAGAATTCTGCAGGCTTCCTTTGGGAATGCCGAGTTTCAGCACAGTGCTCATTTGCTGTATACCTCATCAGGATCGAATATGCGGGTTTCTGTTGTCTCCAGGCGTCCATCCGATACTTTGCGGAAAAAGCAGCTTTTATATCCCAAATGGCAGGCTGCCCCCCCGAGTTGTTCCACCTTTAGAAGGATAGTGTCGCTGTCGCAGTCTACCCGGATCTCCCTGACAAGCTGCACATGGCCCGAGCTTTCTCCCTTGACCCACAACTTGTCACGGGAGCGGCTGTAATAGGTGGCTTTTCCGCTTTCAAGCGTTTTTTCCCACGCGCCCTGGTTCATGAAGGCAAGCATCAAAACCTCGCCTGAATCATGATCCTGCACGATGGCCGGGACCAGCCCCCCCATTTTGGAAAAATCAAGTGCTACCATGCAAACCTCTTTATTTGCTTTTGTTTCAGAAAATGAATCAAATAATAATAACAGAAAAATGATAAATGTCAAAGCTTTTTGTGCTTTGCCGCCTTCTGTTCAACATGGAAAACCCGAGGGGTCATATCTTGACAAGCAAAGCCGCCTCCATTATAATACGTGAAATCCAAGGGCATGGCAGGATATGCAAAATCTGCGGCGGGCTTTTCTTCTCGCTGGTGTGCGGGAAATGCCGTGTTGTTCCGGCAACCGCACTATCCGGCGCTGGTGGCTGCTTTCTGCCGTATGCAGGATTCAGGGATGTGGTTCAAACGTCCCGTTCTGTTTGTGCCTGCAATGATAAATCAGGGGAAAGGAATTGGAAATGGCGGAAGATATTATTGAAATAAGCGACAATACATTTGAGAGCGAAGTCCTGCAATCCGACAAACCGGTACTTGTGGATTTCTGGGCTCCTTGGTGCGGGCCCTGCAAGGCCATCGGGCCAATCGTTGAGGAGCTCAGCAAGGAATATGACGGGCAGGTCAAGTTCGTTAAATGCAATGTGGACGATAACCCGGTGACCCCCGGCAATTACGGTATCCGCGCCATCCCCACGCTGATCGTTTTTAAAGACGGCAAGCAGGTGGACCAGATTGTCGGCATGGCGGATAAATCCAAACTGGAAGCAAGCATTAAAAAAGGGCTCTAATGCAGAAAAACACATATGATCTTGTTATCATCGGAGCAGGGCCGGCGGGCTTAACCGCCGGGATCTATGCTGCGCGCGCCAAACTGGATGTACTGTTGCTGGAAAAAGCAGCTCCCGGCGGGCAGATCCTGGTGGCCGATTGGATTGAAAACTACCCCGGTTTTCCTGAAGGCTTAAGCGGCGCTGATCTGATTATGAATATGATGGATCAGGTGAAACGCTTTGGCATCTCTGTCGAAACCAACGAGGTGGAGGAACTGGACCTGTCCGGGGACGTAAAGCAGCTTCGGCTGAGCGACCGCACTGTTACGGCAAAAACCGTGGACCATGCTCGCGGAGGTCGGCGTGCTGACCCAGGCCGAGGCGGGCGCGATCACCGC
>JAWOFF010000040.1:0-5874 GCA_046482325.1 Desulfosalsimonadaceae bacterium | reverse complement strand
ATTAATCGGTGCCCATATAAAGAAGCAAAGATCGTGTTTTCCTTAACAGCCCGGGACAAGGCTCTGCAAAGAATTACCTGAAAACAGAATCATGCCGGATCGGGACCGGAAGTATTGGTACCTTTTTTGCTACACTTGTTTTGAATCCACGAAACCGGCAAAATATTGTATTAAGCAGGAAAGGGAAAGAAAGATATGACAGACTTGCGCACTCAAAAGGAAACAAAGGGCCTAAAGGTTCTCAGGCCTGAGAGCAGATTCAGGTTTGCCTGCCATGAAGGACTTGACTGCTTCACTCAATGCTGCCGCGACATCACTATCGTTTTGACACCCTATGACATCCTTAGAATAAAAAATGCACTGGGCATTTCATCCGGGTTGTTTCTGGAACAATACACACACACCCTGATGGGAAAAAACGGTTTTTCGGGCGTTATTCTGAAAATGGCAGACGATGCGCAAAGAAGCTGTCCTTTTGTAACGCCTCACGGGTGCAGCATCTATGAAGACAGGCCCTGGGCATGCCGTATATATCCGCTGCAGCCTGAAAGCACCAAACTGACCGAAAAATCAGGAAAATTATATTATTCGGTAATGGATATCCCGTTCTGCCGGGGCTTTGAGGAAAATCAGACAACCACGGTGCAAAACTGGCTGGCAAGCCAGGGAGTTCCGCATTACATGGAAATGGAGAAGCCTTTCAAAAAAATCACCACCAATCCGGTTCTTTCAGATAAGAACATAGAAAACCGCAAAATCCAGCAGATGTATTTCATGGCCTGCTATGATCTGGATCGATTCAGGCGGTTTGTTTTTGAAAGCAGCTTTCTGCATCAGTTTGATACGGACCCGGCGGAAATCGATAAAATCGGTTCCAATGATGTGGCGCTCTACCGGTTTGCCATGAAATGGCTTGAATATGGCCTCATCGGCCAGCACGTGCTCAAGATCAATCCCGATGTCCTGGCTGCCAAAAAGCAGGAACTCGGCATCCGGTAATGTCCTGGCCGCTGATTCACTTTGCGCGGCTATTCGACAATGTCTTCCTTGAGCGCGTCACCGGACCACACGGGCAAAGGAACATACCTGTTTGCATGCGGATCAAAGCGGCAGCGGTATGAGGCCCGGGTTTTCTGCTGCTGCCATATATGCTGCCATCCCCGGATGAAATAGGGGCACTGGTCGTTAAAGCAAACATAAAAAAACGCGTCCGGCCACGTGGATGCGTCGGGCACGCGCCATTTTTTCATTTTTTGTCTGCAATGCGGGCATATTGGTGCTTTTGCATCCAACATTTTAAATGTCCTGTCTCTGGAGAAGTAAGTGATGAATTCGATTCAAACAAGCGACAGCAAAGCCTGCCGCGAGGACTTTTACCGGGCGTACCTGGAAAACGGGGAACTGGTGATGCAGCCGTTTTGCGCATGCGGAAATATGCTTGATGAAAATTATTACTGTGAAAACTGCAGCCGGCAGTGCCGCTGCTACCTGATCGTCCGCAAAGACGGCGCCACCCTGGCGCGGGTTCAGGCCAATATCCGAAAATCGCCGCAATTCTCCGTATACCGGGCGAAATTGTCCGGTGCACCGCAAGGTTAAATTTTTTTAAACAAGTCAATGCATGCCCGGCTGAATCCGTTTGCATATGCGGAAAAATCAAAACCAAGTGCGCCGAGGTACTGGTTGAGGATTTCCGCCCGGAAAAGATCCCATCCGGCCGGTATGCCTTCGGCCCGGGCAATGGCCGCGATATCATCGTACTCGGCTTCCTCCAGGGCAAACCTGCAGCCTGCGGCGTAACCTTCATCATACCACCGGGTGTGCCCGGCGGTCTCAGGGGTTGCGTCTATGTTCTGCCAGTCTGCCTGTATCATATGAGCCTTTCCTGGCCGATGCGGGAAAAAGGATTGCCGGAGCCCGTCCTAGTTTTAACAGACCCGGCTTCGGGATGCGGCCGACCCTGTCCCGGCCGCAAATGCATACTGATCCCGGAAATTCCGGGGATCCAGTTCGTGGACGCCGTTGCGGTCAAATTTCAGCAGCCGAAAGGAATCGATTTCTTTTTGCTGGGCCACAATGGAGGCGCACATGTCAATCAGGTCCGGTACAGCCGAGGCATGCGTCTCCACGGTCGCCCGGACCCGGTCCTGTCCCGGATAGTCCGGATCCCGCTGATAACCGGCTAAGATCGTTTCCGCCTGCACGGATTCCCCGGGCAGGGTAATGGGAAAAACCCCGACATAGACCTCGCCCACCCGTTCGATCGGGAGATGCTCGGTTAAGGTTGGCGGATTCATTCGCAAACCTCCTTTTGTGACTTCATGAACCGGCGAATCCGGTTTTTAGGCAGCCACGCAAGGAGACGGTTGCGTGGCTGCCCGGGAGGATGTCTGCATGGCATTATAACAGCGCATCCGATCCGCAGATTTGCTACATTCCAACCACTTCCCGGATATCTACCAGGCTGTGTTTGGGCCGGGTGAATACCTGAAACTCGTCCTTTTCTTCGTCATAAACGGAATTGACAAACACATCAGCCCAGTTCTTTTCATCCAGCTTCGGGAAATCCGTGCGGTAATAATAGCCCGGCCAGCGGGTTTCCTCGCGGAAAAGCTTGTGCCGGGTATGAGCTTCGGCGATTTGCACCCGATGGATATTTTCCCAGCATCGCATCAATTCGTGAAGATTGCGCGCGGCCAGCTTGGAAAGATCCTCCTTGAGCCGCTTTAACTCCTGGAGTGCGATATTCAGGGTCATCTCAGAACAGTTATACTGGTTGCCCCAGCCCGCGACATATTCGTCCATGATCTTGTTCAATCGGAACATGGCCATTTTCGGGGTGATATAGTTGGGATTGACCTCTTCGACGGGCAGGTCGTAGCGTTTCTTCGTCGCCCCCAGGGTGGTGTAGGCGTGATGCTGGTCATAGTGCTCAAGCGGGGTGACAATATCCTGCTTGAGCCTGTCGATTTTACCCGGATCCGCTTCAGGCATCTCCGGATTTTCCACGCAGAATTTGACGGCCGCTTTGGCGGCAATCCGGCCTTCGGTAAACGAGCCGGAAGAAAACTTATGGCTTGAATTGCCAACCCCGTCACCTGCAGTGAACAAACCCTTGACAGTGGTCATGCGGTTGTAACCCCAGAAATATTCGGACTTGGATTCAGCGGTCTGGAGATCCTCCGGTCCGCTGGTCCACGCACCGGAAGCCCCGGAATGGGAACCAATGAAATAGGGCTCGGAAGGCATGATTTCCGAGGGGCCCTCTTCGGGGAATACGTCCTTGGAGGCCCACAGCACCGCCTGACTGATGGTCATGTCCAGGAAGTCCTCCCATGCCTCGGCTTCAAGCTTTTTCAGCTCCTTTTTGTAGGCCTTCTCATTTGGCGCGGATTCTGCCAGTTTGGCAATCGCCTTGTCCGTATGGATCAGGATGGGCCCATCGCCGGAATACATTTTCTGCATCATCAGGTGATTTCGCAGGCAGGTGGGAATCGGCTTGACTTCGCCGTAAGGCGCCCAGTTGTGGAGCTCCCCGCCTTCGGACAAGCCCTCTGCCATGTAATTCACGCCCGAAGCCGAGGTCGCCGTTGCCTTGAACAGCAGGAACCACGCGCCAACCGGGCCATACCCGTCCTTGTACCGCCCGGGAATAAAGACCACCTCCTGGGAGCTCATTTCCGCCCCGGCTGTGGTGGTTAAATATGAGCTGGAGCCCGCGTTCCAGGGCGGATACCAGGCGCGGCCCAGGCCTTCTCCGGTGGAGCGGGGCCTGAATACATGGACCGCCCCGCCGGCAGAGACCAGGCAGGCCTTGCAGTGGAACACGTAAATCTTGTTTTCCCGGACGCTGAAGCCGATGGCCCCGCATACCCGGTTTTTATCATTTTTATCCAGCAGCAGTTTTACGACAAAAACGCGTTCATAAAGGTTATCAATACCAACTGCCGTTTTTCCGGCTTCCGCAACAATGGCCTTGTAGGATTCGCCGTTGATCATAAGCTGCCATCGGCCCTCGTGAACGTAATTGCCCTGGTCATCTTTCCACAGGGGCAGGCCGTAGCCCTCAAACATGTGGACCGAGCCATTGACGTGCCTGGAAATGTCCATGACCAGGTCGTCCCGGCACAGGCCCATCAGGTCCTGGCGGACGTAGCTGAGGTAATCCACCGGGGTGTTTTCGCCCTGGTACTGGTTGATTGCCGAAAGCCCCATGGCCACCGCCCCGCTTCGTTCCATTGCGGCTTTATCCACCACGGTTACCGTCAAGTTGTTTTGTTTCGCCCAGTGCGCGGCCTCAACACAGGCGCCCGAGCCGGCCATGCCGGGGCCGATGATCAGAAGGTCGGTTGTGACTTCAACTGTTTCAAAATCTTGCATAATTCCCCCCTCTTATTGATGGTCGGACAGCGTCCATAGTTTATCTGCCTTCAAGGATGCCGGCTCGGTAAAGAGCAGCTGGTCATCAAGCGATCCCTGTCCTTCACCAAAGCCGCCATCCGGCGACACATTGCCTTCGGCAACGGTCCGGATCGGGAATTTGAACCGTTTAATCGTTCCTCCCCTGAACTGGACAGTCCACATGATATCTTCGCTGCCGCGCATGGGCATGCAACTGGCGCCGAGGGGACAAAAATCCGCATAACCCCGGACCTCGATGGCCTGGGTGGGACAGATTTTCACACAGTTGTAGCACTCCCAGCACATATCCGGTTCGCTGTTGTATGCCTTCATCAGCTCTTCGTCGAGCACCATCAGGTCGTTTGGACAGATATACTGGCAGGCGGTCTTGTCCCCTCCCTTGCATCCGTCGCATTTTTCTTGGATTACAAAACTTGGCATCAGCCCCTCCTTTTTTCTGCAAAATTTTGTAAAAACCCCGGGCGAGCGGAATAATCCCGTTTGCAAAAGAAGGAAAGCAACAGGCGTGCCATCTATCTCAAATGTGGGAAAGCTTTCGAATAAGTATCCAATTGTTGGGAAGTTATATCAAGAGGCAGTGGGCACAACCCTGCAAGCTGCATTTATTTTTCCTGGTTTTTTTGCAAAATGCAATTATGTTTAATACTGTAAAATTATTGGGCTGTCCCGTATAATCCGATTAATGGGTGACGGACGTGCGGCGTCATAAAACGATTGAACACCGTGATACGATTCTCGATTCCGTCAACGAAGGTGTCTTCACTGTTGATTTAAACTGGCGGATTGTTTATTTTAACAGGGCCGCAGCAAACATAACAGGCGTACCGCGGGACAAGGCCATCGGGAGGCACTGTTATAATATTTTCAGGGCAAATATTTGCGAAAGTGACTGCGCCTTAAAACGCACCCTTGAAAACGGCAAACCGATCGTTAATGTTGCAACACAGATCATCAATTGCTTTGGAGGCAAAATCCCGATACGGATTTCAGCGGCCCCTTTAAAAGACAACCATGGCAATATGATCGGCGGGGTTGAAACATTCCAGGACATTACCCAGATAGAACAGCTCAAAAAGGAACTGGAGGCAAAATACACCTTCGAGGACATCATCGGCAGAAGCCCGCCCATGAGAAGCCTTTTCCATATTCTGCCGCAGGTGGCGGAAAGCGACAGCACCGTATTGATTAAAGGAGACAGCGGAACAGGCAAGGAGCTGTTTGCAAAGGCCATACACAACCTCTCCAAGCGTAAAAAAAAACCTTTCGTTGCTGTAAACTGTGGCGCCCTGCCGGACACACTGCTTGAGTCCGAACTTTTCGGCTATGAATCAGGAGCCTTTACAGGGGCAAAAAAAAGCAAGCCGGGCCGTTTTGCCCTCGCCGACGGTGGCACCCTTTTTC
Organism: Desulfosalsimonadaceae bacterium; assembly: GCA_046482325.1. Classification (GTDB taxonomy): domain Bacteria; phylum Desulfobacterota; class Desulfobacteria; order Desulfobacterales; family Desulfosalsimonadaceae; genus M55B175. Next base: position 51 of record JAWOFF010000040.1, on the reverse strand, counting down.
TGGACGAAATCGGAGATATTTCTCCCGCCATGCAGAGTCGGCTGCTTCGCG
>JAWOFF010000145.1:0-7636 GCA_046482325.1 Desulfosalsimonadaceae bacterium | reverse complement strand
CTGCCATAGACGGCTGCAATATCGGCCATTTTCCCCTCTCCCCTCTCACCTTGTATATTCCCGATTCCGGGCGCTGCCGCCCGGCGCAGGAGCTTATGCTCCCGGCTTTTTATGTCTGCTGCTCCCGCACAATCAAACCCACAGGGCAATGATCCGAGCCATGAATATCATCTGCAATAAATGCCTCATGGATGCGGCCGTCGGCAATCATGTCCTTTGTGACAAAAAAGTAATCAATACGCCAGCCCGCATTCCGCTCCCGCGCTCTGGAGCGGTAACTCCACCATGAATACTGCACCCGATCCGGATAAAAAAAACGAAAGGTATCTACATAGCCAGCCGCTTCTATGGCATCCAGCCAGTCCCGTTCCACCCGCAGAAATCCCGAGGTTTTGGCGTTTGCCTTAGGGTTTTTCAAATCGATCTCATTGTGGGCCGTATTATAGTCGCCTGTTATCACAAGGCTCCGGCCGGAATCCCTGATCCGGGCTGCATAGGCAAAAAAATCCCGATAAAACTCCAGTTTATAGGAGAGCCGCTCCTCACTCATCTGGCCGTTGGGAAAATAGATATTGAAAAGGACAAAGGAGCCCAGATCAAGCTCCAGAATGCGGCCCTCCGCATCATAGTCCGGAATTCCGATACCGTAATTGACCGCCTCCGGCTCAATCCCGGACCATGCCCCCACCCCGGAATAACCTTTTTTGACCGTACAATGCGACCAGTAGGAAAGGTAGCCCGGAATCTGTCTTACAGCCGTATCCAGCTGATGCTCCTGCAGCTTGGTCTCCTGCACGCAGAAAACATCCGCATCCAGGGCTGAGAAGACCTGCATGAAATTCTTCTTCAAAGCCGCACGCAGTCCGTTTACATTCCAGGAAACAAGCCTGAGCATCCCCTTGTTCTGCTGTTGCATCTGTTTTCTCCTGCTTCACGCCGGGCACCGGCAGCCGGTTACCCGTGCAATCATGCTTCCCAGCTCCTGGTAGAGTTTGTCGTAGGAATAATAGGCGGCAGCCACCTCATAGTTGTGATTGACCACGCGTTCCCTCAGGTCCGCATCCTCCAGGATCCGTCGGGTATCGCGCACTGCCTGCTCCGTTACGAACCCGTCGAGCTCGATCACGGAAAATCCCTTGGGCCGGATATCCACAGCGTAAATGGAGTAGGAATTAACGACAATGGGCTTTTTAAAATACACTGCTTCCAGAAAAGCATTGCCGAAACCTTCGTATGTGGAGGGGTATGTCACCAGGTCGGCATACGGATAAATATCGTGGAGTGTATAAATTTTTCGGCCGTCTGCGGTCGAGCCCCTCTTATCATGAATCACATCGGACACAAAAATGGTGTCCACCCCCATCATCCGGGAGTACTCCCGGATGCGCCGCTCGTATTGATAGCCCTCGTCACCGGAGGCATGCGAGATAACCAGTTTGGCCGGTTTACCGAGACGGTGCACCAATTCAATGGCATGCTCGATGCCCTTGCGCTTGACCACCCGTGTCGGCTGCAGTATAAACAACTCCTCACTGCCTATATCCAGGGCCCGGCGCACGTCGCCGGCGTATGCAGCCGGAGGCGGGGGAGGTTCGGCGAAATTCATGACATTGGGAATGATGTGCGAGGAAATCCCGGTACGCAGACTGAGCTGATCAGCGGCGGCGGAACTGATAACCGCATGCTCAATACGCGGCAAATGCGGCGGAAAGGCCATTTTCAGGTAATCGGATACAGCGTTGGTCAAAAACCGCTGCCGCTCCCAGTAAAAATCATGATGATGAGCTATGGCCGGAATGGGAATTTCGCACAAAAGCTCGGTTATTCCCAGTCCCAGCGGAATGTTCAGGGGAATGGCCAGGGCGTTTTCAATAATCAGAAGGTCCAGATAAAAACGGGAGACAAAATCATAGAGGCAGTCCTTGATCGTATTTTTTATAGACTGGATCTTCTCGGTTATAAAACGGCCGCGTTCATAGACGCCGTACACACTCTGATTGATCTCTGCGATCTCCGGATGCCGGAAATCCGCTTCCGGGCATACATAGATGCTTTCTTCAGGCCGATCCAGCTGGCCGGCAAAATAATAACAGCCAAACCCTCTGTTCTCACAAACCTCTGCCCATTTAACCGTCTCCAGAGATACACCATCAGTGCCCGTAAATCGGGTGGAGACAAAGCCCGCATTGTGCGACTGCCCGCAATAGCTGCAATATGCCATGATTTCAAAATTGTCTGATTATTAAATAATAGGAATAAAAATGAATAGTTATAATTGTACTCTGCCCTATATCAGGACAAGGAACAAAACGCAACGCCAAAAATGGCCCTGAATTGATTCATTTTCAAATTTGCCGCACATCCAGGGAAGATGACCGCCTGGCTACAGGCAGCTATGCGAGACATCATCTGATAAAGCTAAAAATGGTTTAACTGCCTTAAAATAAATAAGAAATAAAAAGGTTTAAAAATTTGAAACGCTCAGTTCAGGATGGCATAAAGGAAAGGAGATGAGCCTCCGAAAGGAATTGTGTCTTGACAGCATATAAGTTTTCGTTCTAAAGCCAATACCTTCTGAGCAGATATGCGACTGTTAACCAACTAAATGCGAAAGGCAGGCATATGCTGGATGTTCGAATTGATCTGATCAAAAACCGACTCTACCTCACCCTTGGCTGGACCCAGCGGGACAAACGCAACAAAGCCTTGCCAGCCATTTCAAAAGCAGTAAACAAGCTCATTCCGGGATTCGGATGCATCATCCGAATTATTGACGCCCGCGGGATAAGGAGTTCGGATATCAAGGAATTTCAAAAAGTGCAGCAGTATCTGCTTGACTGCGGCATGCAGCAGGTAGTTTGCGTGGGCGAAGAAAGTGGCAAAAAACTTTTATATTCTGCGGGCAGGCAGTACGAATCCATCTGCGCAGAGGCCTCATCGCTTGAAAAAGCAGAAACCCTGCTGGATGAATGGGCTCTGACCCACCCCCGTAATTTCAAGAGTCAAATGGCCAATTAAATCCTGCCTGCCTTATATTTCCGGAAAAAGCTTTTTATTGACTCACAGCTTTGGCGATTATACAATCTAAATTGAAAATCCCGGAGGGTTTGAAATTTTTAAAGCTAAAACCGGCAGGTGGAAGCCATGAAGGAAGAGCCGCAAATCGAAAAATTCCTACCGGATATCAAAAGCGTCAAGATCTTCCACTGGCTCCACGAAATCGAACTCAGAAAACTGCTGGCCGTTTCCAGGCTGCTCTACTTTGAAAAAGGCGAGACCATTATCAATCAGGGAGATGTGGGCAAGAATCTGTATGTCATCATCAAGGGCGCGGTTCGGGTCTCCATTACCAACAAGCAGCAGCAGAAAGTAGAGATCTGCACCATCGATCCCGGCGAAATTTTTGGTGAAGCCGCCATTTTCCTGGCCTCCAAAAGAACCGCGACCATTGTCTGCCTGAATGATACCACGGCCATGGAAATCAGCCGACCGGACTTGATTCATTTCTTTAAGACCTACCCCACAGCCGGCAACAAACTGCTTATGCTCATTGTGTTAAGCCTTCTGGAAAAGCTGAGGCATGCAAACGAGGACCTGATGATAGAGAAACAACCCCAGGTGAATTTTGATCTGGCAAGTGAGCTGATACAGGAATTTATCCAGGAAAGCGGAAGCCCGTCCGATTCGGCCCAATAGTTATGGAACCATTGGACCCGGTTTGTATACAGACCGCCAAAAGCGGAAAGCTCGCCGAAAAAGTGCGAAAAAGCCGGGAAGTGCTGAAAAATTGCGCACTTTGCCCCAGGATGTGCGGCGTGAACAGGACTGCCGGGGAAACAGGCGTTTGCAGGACAGCAGATACCGCCTGGATCTCCTCCTTTAATGCCCACTTCGGCGAAGAGGCCCCCCTGATCGGGCGGAAAGGCTCAGGCACAATCTTTTTCACCTTCTGCAACCTTATGTGCTGCTTCTGCCAGAACTTCGATGTCAGCCATGAAGGCCACGGCAGACCGGCAGGCCCGGAGGAGCTGGCATCGATCATGCTGGCAATACAGAACGAGGGCTGCCACAACATCAACCTGGTTACCCCGACACATATCGTGCCCCAATTTCTCGCTGCACTGGAAATAGCGGTCGAAGCAGGATTGAAACTCCCTGTTATATACAACTCCAGCGGCTACGACAATGTTGAGACGCTGGCCCTGCTTGAAGGGGTTATTGATATTTATATGCCGGACTTCAAATTCTGGGATCCGGCTGTGGCAGAGGCCGCCTGCAGCGCTCCGGACTATCCGGAAGCTGCCAGAGCCGCCATAACCGAAATGCACAGGCAGGTCGGCGATCTTTTTGTTGACGCAGACGGCATTGCCCGCTCCGGACTTCTGGTACGGCACCTGGTTCTGCCTGAGAACCTGGCAGGTACACGGGAAATTATGAGGTTCCTCCGCGAATCCGTCTCCGCCGATACCTATGTAAACATTATGCCCCAGTACCGCCCCTGCGGCAATTATCACCAGATACCGGCTCTTAAGCGGCGGATTACGACAGTCGAATTTCAGCAAGCCCTGCAGGCCACAAGGGAGGAAGGAATCACCCGGCTTGACCGAAGATAAACACTCGTCTCAGCAGTGGCCCTGCCCGCCACGGATAGATACAGAGGCCCGGGGCTTCCGCCTGGCCACGACCTCTTTTATTTATCCGGACCACTATGTTCCCAATGTCCGCATGCTGGCACCCTATGTCGATGAAATCGAGCTGTTATTTTTTGAGTCCGCCCCCCCCGGGAGCCTGCCCGGCAAAACAGAAATCAGGGAGCTGGCTTCCCTGGCGGCAGGCTTCGGCATCTTCTATAACATCCATTTGCCGTTAGATATTTCGCTTACAGCTCAAGGTCCCGGAGTTCGCAATACAGCCGTTCAGACCATCGCCGGCATCTTTGACCTTGCAGCCCCGCTTGCACCAAGCACCTGGACGCTGCATCTGCCCGAAGAGGACGCATTTAAAAACTTCGATTTCTGGCATGAGAGGGCCGGAGAAAGTATCAGCAGGCTCTGCCGCTACATCCACGGCTCCCGCCTGACTGTTGAAACCCTTTCCTATCCCCTGCAGTGGATCGATGACATCATTTCAAGCTTTAATCTTTCCATATGTCTGGATATCGGACACATGGCCATTCACGGCCTTGACTGGGAAAGCTTCTACCTGCAGTACAGTTCCAGAATTCCCCTAATCCATCTCTACGGATTTGAAAAGACCCATGAGCATCTGGGCCTGGATCGGATGGCACCGAATCTGCGCCGCCGCGTGGGCAGGCTCCTCTCGCAGTTTACCGGCACGCTATGCCTGGAGGTATTTTCTTACGAACATCTGGCCTCTTCCCTGCAAATCCTTCAGGAGATGATCCGGCAGGATTTGACTTGACCTCTTTCTCAGGGTGTCGTAGGATAGCTGTTACGTTTGGTTTAGGTGAAAATATTCGGAAAAATTGATCAGTTAACGGAAAACGGCGCAAATCCGTTGCGATCCCATCGCTGTGAACCGGAAGCACGGATCTTTTCCAGCTCCAGGGGAAGGCCACTGCGGGCAGCCTGTCTGCGGGAAGGCTTGATCTGCTGCATTGCCGGCAGCCAGAAGACGAACTGACAATCTTTTTTGCAGAACTTGATGGTAAAGGGTTCTGACGGGGTGCTCTGCTCCCGTCGGAACCCTTTTTTTTATCGGGACGACTCCGCGGCGGTCCGGATAAACTTTGTGCCGCGCCGGTGCCTGTCGCTTTTTCCGGGCTGCTATGGAGCAAAAACGCAAGGAGTGCAGCATGAGCACATTATCCGAGACAATCAACAAAATCGTGCCAATTGAAAAAAAGGCTTACGAAAACGCATGGAATCGCCTTGCTGCGCAGGCCCGGCCCGCAGGCAGCCTGGGAATGCTTGAGGAGGCGGCGGCCCGGCTGTCAGGAATAAAAAAAACACTGGATGTGCAGCTGCACAATAAACATATCCTGACCTGCGCTGGAGACCACGGGATTGTGGACGAAGGGGTCAGCCTGTTTCCCCAGGAGGTAACCGCCCAGATGGTCTATAACTTCGTCTCCGGAGGCGCTTCCATTAATGTGCTGGCCAGGCACGCCGGAGCCCGCGTCATGGTAGCCGATTTCGGGGTCAACCATGATTTTCCCTCCGGGCTGCCAATTTTTCACAAAAAAATCCGCAAAGGTACGCATAACTTCGCCAAAAAAATGGCTATGACAACAGAGGAGGCGATTGCCGCAATCGAGGCCGGTATTGCCGTAGTAGAGGATCTCGGTGGTGCATCCGCCGTTGATATGATTGCTACAGGCGATATGGGAATCGGCAACACCTCGCCGTCCACTGCGATTATCGCCGCCTTTTCCGCAATCCCCCTCCATAAGCTTACCGGCCGGGGTACCGGACTCGATGATAAGGGCCTCTCGCACAAAACCGCCGTTATCGAAGCCGCTCTCAAAAGACACAATCCCGATCCGAAGGATCCCCTGGATGTCCTGGCCAAGGTGGGAGGATTTGAAATTGCAGGGATCGCGGGAATTGTCCTCGGCGCCGCTGCCTGCAAAATCCCGGTCATATCCGACGGCCTGATCTCGACCGCCGGCACGCTGATCGCCACCGAAATGGCGCCGGCTGTGAAAGACTACCTGTTTACCGCCCATCAGTCAGTTGAAAGCGGGCACCGCTACATGCTTGCCAGAATAGGCGTCCAGCCGCTACTCCATCTTAACATGCGGCTTGGGGAAGGCACGGGCGCCGCGCTCGCCATGGAAATTCTCGATGCTGCCACCCGCGTGCTGGCAGAAATCAAAACTTTTGATGAAGTTGCCATCCAGAACGCGCAGCAGACCTGATAAGCCGTCTGCACACGAAAAAAAGGGCTTGTGCCTGAACTTTGCACAAGCCCTTCCGTTTTTTATAGCGCTGCCTGAGGCGCAGTATATTATGTCATTGAATGCCTGTCAAAGCCCTGCCTAAAGCTCCGCCAGGGCGTCTCCAACCACATCCAGGCTCCGCTTTTCAACAACCTTTTCGTAGATCTTGTTTTTCACTTCCTTTGGGAGAAGTTCAATGCTACCGGTTGTGGAGGTGTCGTGCTTGGCGCCGAATTCATTTACGCAGCGCTTTGCCTGCTCATCATCAGCGTGGACAACCAGTACCTTTAACCCGGCCAGCCTTTCTTCCGTATATTTGGCCAGCCCGGCCTTTTCCAACTCTTCATAGCGCTCTTCATTTATCCAGATATAGATGGGATTTTTCCCTGCCATTGTGATGACCTCCTGTTGCTGTTAGTGTCTATAAAGGCTCGATATCAAATACCGGGGATCTCTTTTCCAGATATTCCTCAGTTACAAAGGGAGATCCCTGCCCGTATTTTTCCGCGGACTCCATGATCTTATCAAAAACCTCCGGCCGGATGATCAGGCGGGGCGGCTTGACCCCGTCGGTGACAATACTGCGAATCAATGTGCCGCTGAACTTCTGTTGCTTATCGCCATGGTTGCAGAGACCTTCACTGGTGATCTCCCCGCAGATCGGGCAGTACAGCCAGTTCATGGAGTAGACCGGGGTGATATCCAGTTTGTCCCGGACGCTGTCGAGCATGTGAT
>JAWOFF010000144.1:0-7834 GCA_046482325.1 Desulfosalsimonadaceae bacterium | reverse complement strand
CTGTATGCCGGTCTCATGATCGATCGGGACAGGGTATACGTGGTTGAGTTTAATGCCCGCTTCGGCGACCCCGAGGCCCAGCCGCTTCTCATGCGCGTAACCTCGGATATCGTCCCGGCCCTGGAGGCATCCGTGGACGGCGGGCTGGACAAGTGCCGTCTGGAAGTTGACCATCGAAGCTCGGTCTGCGTTATCATGGCGGCAAAAGGCTATCCCGGCTCCTATGAAAAGGGGATGCCCATCTCCGGGCTGGACGCGGCCGGAAGGATGAAGAACGTTGAGGTGTTCCATTCAGGAACAGCCCTCAAACAGCAGCGGGTGGTGGCAAACGGAGGCCGTGTGCTGGGTGTTACCGCGCTCGGGGACTCTATACACAAGGCTATCGGGAAGGCCTACAAGGCGGTTGCAAAGATTTCCTGGAAGGGTGTGCATTATCGCGGAGACATCGGCAAAAAGGCTGTAAAGCGCCTTGAGACGCCGCCCCGGGTGGGCATCGTTATGGGCTCGGACTCCGATGTCTCTGTTATGCAGGCTGCGGCTGACATTTGCAGGCGTTTTGCCATTCCCTGCGAAATGACGGTGGCCTCGGCTCACCGCACGCCATCGCGGGCTGCGGATTATGCTCTCCGCGCCCGGGAGCGTGGGCTCGGCGTCATTATAGCAGGCGCCGGTCACGCCGCGCATCTGGCAGGAGTACTGGCGGCGCATACCACGCTTCCGGTAATCGGGGTGCCCATTGATTCCTCCGCGCTCTCCGGCATGGATTCGCTTCTGTCGACAGCCCAGATGCCGCCCGGCGTTCCGGTCGCCGCCATGGCCATCGGTAAACCTGGTGCCGCAAATGCCGGAATTCTGGCAGCCCAGATCCTCTCCGTTGCCGATGCCGGTCTGCAGCAGGAGCTTTCCGATTACAAGAAGGATATGGCGGATAAAGTTGCCGAAAAGGCCGCGGTCATCGAAAGCTGAGCCTGCCGTGATAGCGGTGGATCCGAAGCATCCTGACCCTGCGCGCATCCGGGAAGCCGCCGGCAGGGTTGCTGAAGGCGGCCTGGCCGTTTTTCCCACCACCTGCCTCTACGGCCTTGGAGCGGACATTTTCCGGCCGGAGGCGCTTGACCGGGTCTTTCTGGCCAAAAGGCGTCCCCGTAACCAGCCGGTTTCCATGCTGATTCGTTCCCCCGGCGAGCTGTTCTCTTACGCAGCCTGCGTGCCACCCGCCGCCCGCCGACTGATAAACTCCTTCTGGCCCGGCAATGTTACGCTGGTGTTTGCCGCAGCCGGCACGGTTCCGCAGGCGCTTGCCGCAAATACCGGCAAAATTGGCATCCGGGTGCCCGCCCAACCGGCGGCTGCCGCCCTGCTTAATTACCTGGAGCATCCGATTACGGCAACGAGCGCCAATCAGGCCGGGCAGCCCGGCTGCGCGGATATCTCCGGGCTCTCGCCGGAGCTTTGCATCCATACTGCTGTTATCCTTGATGCCGGCCCCCTTGCAGGCGGAAAAGGCTCAACTGTGGTGGACGTAACCACTGACCCGCCCAGGGTTCTCCGGGAAGGTGCCGTCTCTGCTGCCCGGATCCGCGAGTGCCTGGGCTAATCAGAGGAGCCCCTTTTGCTGCCTATTGACAAGCCGGGGAAATTCTCATATAGATAGATTTCGTGCCGGAGTGGTGGAAATGGTAGACGCAGAGGACTCAAAATCCTCCGGACCTTGCGGTCCGTGCGAGTTCGAGTCTCGCCTCCGGCACCACCACCCTCCTAGGGACGCCCATTAAATTATAACTTTTTTTTGCGATAGTTGTTCTTGTTGCCAGGATAAATTTGGAGAAAGTTATAATTTAATGGGCGTCCCTAGTGTACCTTTTTGTATAAGCGGTATCCAAAACCCAGTACATCCTCTGCTTCCGGTAAAAGGTTCTCAGTATAATAGAAGCAGCTCATAAAAAGGCAGCATGTTGGGATCGCTGCTATAAGGCACGTCAACCCAAAGTTCAGGGAAACGGTATATTGATTGTGAATATAATAGGCGGTAATAGCTGTTAACGGTAGTCCCCAATACGACAATTTGCCTATAATCCCCAGGGACATATAAAAATATCGGTTGATTTGTGTGACGCGTCCGATAGCGGCTATTCCCAGGGAAACAAAGAAAGCGGAAAAAGTAATCCTGCCGGAGAGCGCCATCAAGTCTCTGTTGAGCAGTTGTTCAATCCGTTCTGCCTTTTTTGGGAAAGAAAGGCAGAATTCCTGGCCCATCATGGTTTCCAGATACAGATGCCAGAACATGTCTGCAGCAAAGAGCAGAATAAAACTGAGGGCCCACGTAGCCAAAAACAGGAATACAGCTTCAAGCAAAAGAGTTCTGAGTTTACATAGATAGAAAACAACGGGGTTGCGGCGGGTCAGCCATCGCTTACGGAGCCACCAGAGATTTTTTCGCGACTGTTTGATTTTGTCCTGAATTCGGATAATCCAGGCGAGTATTTTCCGGAGAAAGCGCAAATGGTTAAAACCTTTATTATCTAGTACTCAGGGACGCCCGTAAAACTATAAGTTTCTCTGTTTAAGAACAATAGCAAATACAGGCAGGTGCTGTGCAGAAAATTTATAATTTTATGGGCGTCCCTGGGCTCAGAGTCAGAAAGTCTGTTGTAATTTGTTTCTTAATGGTGTAAAAAGAAAGAACATGGTATGGATCTGTAGCTTCCTTCCAGGTTTGCTGGTCCTATCCCGAAATCCAGATCAATCCTTGATCAGAAAAAGAATAAGCCGGATTAAAATATGACGGAAAACAATGTTGCGGTATTTAGCCCCGCCCTGTATAAGGCTGCGGCTATGCTAAGTGCTATCCTCGTGTGCCTTGTGCTCATGCCCGGATTGATAAGCATCTCGGGTGCAGCCGAGACCCGGAATACGCTCGCCAGGGCGGAGCGGCTTTATGAAGAGAGCACCATGGACAGCCTTAAGCAGTCGGTGGAGCTCTACAGTCAGATAGCGGAAAAAATGCCCGAGAGTTACCAGGCGGCCTGGAAAGGTGCCCGTTCCAGCCGAAGAATTACCAGGATGGCCGTTATACGCGAACTGGAGGATCTCCAAGAGATCTGCGCGGCCTACGGTAAGATGGGAATGGATATGGCGCAAAAGGCGATAGATCTCAACCCGGAAGCAGTGGAGGGCCACTTCTATTACGCTGTCAACGTGGGGGGCTACGCCAAGGGGGCGAGCATATGGGCCATAATCAAAGAGGGCCTCAAGGATAAGGCGCAAAAGCACCTGAAAAAGGCATACGAGATCGACAAGACATATAACGAGTTTGTCCTGGTCATGCACATGGGCCTCTATTATGAAGTGCTTCCCTGGTTTGCCGGCCGGGACAATGAAAAGGCCCTGGAGCATTACCGCGAGGCCCTGAGCCTTATGCCCGGGGATGCCACTTTCAGGCCGCAGCTCCATGTTCTGGCCGGCAAGTTGATGCTGGAGCAGGGCGTCGAGGAAGGCAGGGCCCTTCGGCTTCTGCGCGAGACAGCCGAAGGCGGCAGTGACTACTTCAGCGGCAGGGCCAGGAAAATCCTTGCGGAATACGGGAAGGCTCTTCCCAAAACTGCTGATATACACGGGCCTGCCAGGGGCTCGCTTTCTTTCCCGGACTGATGACTCGCCATTTCCCGCTCTTGACATCTTTGCCCGGCTCGTTATTATTATTTCTTTCTTGATTTGTAATGCTGCCGCCTTCTGAATATAAGGGTCCGTGCAGCAGCTAATAGAAGAGAGGAAAACGATGGCAAGCTTTAAGGACATCGACCCGCTGGGGATGATCGATTTTGAGCAGTGGCAGAAGATGGTGGACCTGCTATGCCGGCTTGCGGGCGCCAAATCCGCGGCCATTACAAAGCTGGAGAGTCCCGATATCCAGGTATTGCAGGCCAGCAGGAATCCGGGCAACCCCCTCCACGGGGGTCTTAAGGTGGAGCTTGCCCATCATTACTGCGAAGCGGTCATTAACGCAAAAGACCTTGTCCTGGTCGAAAACGCGCTTGCGACCCAAAGGTGGTGCCGGGCCCCGGAACTTGCCAATAACCTGGTTTCCTACATGGGTTATCCCCTGTTTTTGCCTGATGGTGAGATCTTTGGCACCATTTGCATCCACGATGACAAACAGCACTCATATTCCGAGGATTTACAAGACCTGCTGGCACATTTTAAGGAAATTGTGGAGTCCCATTTTACCATTGCGCTGCAGGCGGCGGAGCTGCAGAAAGCGCTTAACAGCCTGGAAAAGCTTGAGGGCATGCTGCCCATATGCGCGCATTGCAAAAAAATCCGCGATGACCGTGGCTATTGGCAGATGGTGGAGGAATACGTGTCTGATCGCTCAAACCTGCGCTTCAGTCACAGCATTTGCCCCGAATGCGCCAAAAAACACTATCCGGACTATAATCTGTACTAGGGACGCCCATTAAATTATAAGTTTCTCATTTTTAGCGGATAGCCTGCCTTATTTGGCCAGAATGAAAAAATTTATAATTTAATGGGCGTCCCTAGTCCGCACCGGAAGAATAAGAGAGGTTCAATGCCGCAGCCGATTTACCTGGACTACAACGCCACAACTCCCCATGATCCCCGGGTCGTGGAAGCCATGCGTCCGTATTTGGAAAGCGAGTTCGGCAACCCTTCCAGCTCGCACTGGTATGGTATCGCCCCTCGCCGTGCGGTGGAGGACGCCCGCGCACAGGTGGCAGGCCTTCTCAACTGCCGGTCGGAGGAAATCATTTTTACCTCGGGCGGCACGGAGTCCAACAACCATGCCATAAAAAGCGCAGCCCGGATCTACATGCTCCGGGGCCGCCACATAATCACTTCACGAGTGGAGCATCCGTCGGTGCTCGAAGTCTGCGGCTTTCTGGAGGCAGATGGCTACGAGGTAACCTACCTGCAGGTAGACGGCACCGGCAGGGTCGATCCGGCAGATGTTGAATCGGCCGTGCGGCCGGATACCATCCTCATCTCCATCATGCATGCAAACAATGAGGCAGGCACCATCCAGCCGATCTCAGACATTGCCCGTATTGCTAAAGAAAAAGGCATCGTTTTCCACACCGATGCCGCCCAATCGGCGGGCAAGATCCCGGTGGACGTGGAAGAGCTCGGGGTCTCGCTTTTAAGCATTGCCGGCCACAAGCTTTATGCCCCTAAAGGCGTTGGCGCCCTGTATATAAAAGAGGGCATCCATCTGCCGCCTTTTTGCCACGGTGCGGGCCAGGAGGACGGCCGCAGGGCTGGAACCGAAAATGTGCTGGAAATTGCCGGACTTGGCCGGGCATGTGAGATTGCTTCGGAAGGGCTTGCAGACAATGCCTCTCACATGGCCGATCTGCGCGACCGACTGGAAGCAGGGATTTGCTCTGTGTGTGAGAACGTGCGGGTAAACGGACACCGCGAACAGCGGCTGCCCAACACGCTTAGCATCTCCTTTGGCGGATTTGAGGCCAATCACATCCTAGAGGACATCGGGCTGGACATGGCTGCATCCGCCGGCGCAGCCTGCCACTCCGATAATGTGGTGATCTCCCACGTTCTTGAAGCGATGGGCATCGAGGAGTACTGGGCCAAGGGTACCCTTCGCTTCAGCACGGGTCGTATGAGCACCCGTGAGGAAATAGATCAGGCCCTTCAGATCATTGTCCAGGCCGTAACCACCTAGGGACGCCCATTAAATTATAACTTTCTCCAAATTCACCCTGGTAACAAGAACAACTATTGCTGGGAAAGTTATAATTTAATGGGCGTCCCTAGGCCCTAGTCCCCAGGGGTGCTGGAAAGCGCGGCTTACTCAAAAAGCCGCAGGTACTCCTCGTAGCCTTCTTTCTTGAGGTCTTGCTTTGCGATAAAGCGAAGCGCCGCGGAGTTGATGCAGTAGCGCAGTCCGATGGGCGGGGGGCCGTCGCCGAATACATGGCCCAGGTGCGAGTTCGCTTGGCGGCTGCGCACCTCGGTGCGCCTGGTAAAAAAGCTTCTGGCCGCTTTTTCCACCATCGCATCCGGGTGAATCGGCCGGGTAAAGCTTGGCCAGCCGCTGCCGGAGTCAAACTTGTCTGTCGAAGCGAAAAGCGGCTCGCCTGAGACCACGTCCACGTATATGCCCGGCTCCTTGTGATCCCAGTACGCGTTGTCAAAGGGCGGCTCGGTCTTGTCCCCCTGGGTTACGGCGTACTGCAGGGGCGTGAGCCGCTTTTTGAGCTCCTGCGCATCCGGCAGCTTATAGCCCTCCTTTTTTGTTGTTGGGCAGGCCGTTGCGCCGCAGCGCGATCCCCACATCTTTTCCAGGAAATGGTCCCGCCCGGAGCCCCTGCGGTAGCGCTTGTATCGGTTTGGGTGCGTTTTGTGGAAGTCCTGGTGGTAATCCTCGGCCGGATAGAAGGCCTCAAACGGTGCGATCTCGGTTACGATCGGCCTCTTGTAGCGGCCGGAGGCGCCGAGCTCGTCGCGGGAGGCCTCAGCCAGTTCCTTCTGCTCCGGGTTGTGATAGAAGATCGCGGAGCGGTACTGCGGGCCCCGGTCCACAAAGGATCCGCCCGTATCGGTGGGATCGATCTGCCGCCAGAACACGTCCAGCAGTTCCTTGAAGCTGATTTTCGCGGGATCATATTGTATCTGCACCACTTCCGCATGCCCGGTCCGGCCCGTGCTCACCTGCTCGTAGATAGGGTTTTCCACCTGGCCCCCGCAGTAGCCGGACACCACCTTTTCCACTCCTTCCAGCGCTTCAAACGGGGCTTCCATGCACCAGAAGCAGCCCCCTGCAAAGGTTGCGGTCTCCGTTTGTTTTGCGGAAACGCTTCCCGAAGATTCTGTGTATGCATTCATAATGAGCCATCCCATAAGTATAATGGCTGTTGTTTTGACGTACGGCATTTATTCTTCCATTCGGCGTCTTTATTGCATCGTCCCCCAATAATAATCCCCAATTCGGAAATTTCAACTAGGGACGCCCATTAAATTATAACTTTTCCGGGCCTCCCACAGGCAATACGCAGGCAATACAGGGTACTTGGGTGAGAAAGTTATAATTTAATGGGCGTCCCTAGGTCTTAAACCGGTGCTAGGATCCGAAACCGTGATCCCACGTTGACTTCCGAATAAATTCATGGCAGGCTGTCGCCTTTTTTTACAAATTGGCACAATGGGAAAAACCGGAAGACAAGGATGAACAGCATGCAGAAAGACTTCTCCAGCATTCCCCTTACAGACGAGTTCCAGGAGTTTATGGAAACCGAGAAATCCATGGCCTGCCTGATCCTGAACCGGGCCGCGCAGCGCGGCGGCAAAACCGCCCTGCGCTGGTACAGAAGCGGCACCTGGCACAACTGGACCTGGGCCGAATTCCGGGAGCAGGCCCGGGCCGCGGCCAAGGCGCTCATACACACCGGCATCGGAGAGGGCGCCATGGTCGGGATCTTCAGCCACAACAGGCCGGAGTGGCACATCGCCGATATCGCCATCTGCAGCACCCGGGCGGCATCTGTTCCGATATATGCCACCAACTCCGCCCAGGAGGCCCGCTACATCGCCGCGGATGCGGATTTAAAGGCTGTTTTTGTCGGCAACCAGGAGCAGTATGACCGCATCATGCAGTTTTTCTACCAGACCAGCCTCAAGAAGGTGATCGCCATTGATCCCGCCATACAGATAGGCGGCGAGCACAGCGTCCACTTTGAGGATTTTCTGGCCCAGGGCCGCCGGCTCGCCCTGGACGAGGATCTGGACGCTGCCATGGAAGCCGCCCGGCCCGGTGATATCTTCACCCTGATCTATACCTCCGGCACCACCGGCAACC
>JAWOFF010000126.1:0-5858 GCA_046482325.1 Desulfosalsimonadaceae bacterium | reverse complement strand
GAGAATGCTTGGCTTCAAGGCAAAAGAGACGATTGCCGGGATTCAGGGTCTTGCAGAAGAATACAGCGTGGATGGAATCCTGTACTACTCTATGAAATTCTGCGCCAACATGCAGATGCAGCTGGCCCATCTAAAAAACGATATCGATCCGGGTGTGCCCGTGAAGGTGATCGAAGGCGATATCAGCTCAGAGATCAACGAGAGGGAAATCCACTCCTTTATCAAAAGGCTCAAAAAAAGAAGAAAGAAAAAGAAATGACCGCAGAAGAACGGATAAAGGAAAATACGGAACACAGAAAAATTCAGCTTGAGAATTTTTTGAGAGTCAACGGTCTTGAGGGGATACAGCCGGAAAAGGCCGTCAGGATGGCCTTTACCCGGGATTTCGATAAACTCCCGCCTTCCGGGAAAAGAGGCTATGTAAATACCGAGCAGTTTTTTAACGCGTATAACATGGATAAATCCGGGGCTTTCAAATATCATCACGTAGCCTGGCGCTCTTTATTTGTGCCGACGGAAATCATGTATGCAATGGGGCTTCTGCCCTACACCACGGAGATGGTTGCATCCCAGCTTGCAATGTCCGGAGCTGCAAGACAGCGAATCGAAACCGCCGAAGCCAACAATTTCTCCGGCGATATTTGCTCTTTCATGAAAACCGTGGCAGGCGGAGTTATTGAAGATATTTTTCCCACCCCTGATATTCTGCTGACTTCAACCCATCTTTGCGATCCTTCTGCAAAATATGCGGAGCTCGCATCAGCCGCATACAACCGGCCGGAATTTATCCTCGATATTCCATTCGGCCTCTATGATCTGGCCATCAAGCCGGATCAAACAAAAGCAGATGCCGAACGAATACAGGAGGGCATAGAATATGTAACCGGGCAGCTAGAGCAGATGATCGCCTTTATAACCGAACACACGGGGCTTGAACTGCAGCAGGAGAGACTGCGGCAGGCTGTCCGGTGGGCAAACGAGGCAAGAATGTGGCTTGACGAGGGAAACAATTTTGCCCTCTATAAAAGAACCGCCTCCGAAAAGGGCATTAAAGAGCTAGACTATGCGGCAAACCTTATGCAGACATGGGGAACAGAGAAAATCGTCGATGTCTACAAGTCCCGATGCAAGGAATACAAGGCCCGCGCACGGGCAAAATCCGAAGGCGGACTGCCGAGAATTGTCTGGTTTCATCTGCGTCCGTACTACAAAAACCAGTTAATGCAATACCTTGATGAAAGGATCGAGATATCGGGATCACAGGCAAACTTTGTATTCTGGGAGCCGCTTGATCCGGCGGATCCAATAAGGTCCACAGCGAAACGAACAGCCCTGCATCCCGGCTTCTCCTCTGTGATGTCACGAACCAAACTCGCAATAGAGCAGATTCCGGAAGACACCGATGGCATCATCGCCTACTACCCCAAATCCTGCCGTCATTTCCACGGCGGCGCAATAATTGAAAACGAAATGCTGAAAAAGGCCGGGATCCCTATTCTTACTATAGACGGCGACTGCGTTGACGACGAGGGAGACGACTTTCAAATAGTCAAAACAAGAGTAGACCGGTTTTTAAAGTCTATTTCCGCCAAAGAGCGCAAAAAAAACTCCTGACACTGTTTCTGCAGCCTCCAACATGTAAAAAAGCGCAACTCCAGGCAAAACCTCACAATCCATCTCTTCCGCAAACAAACTGATCGGCAAAACCCTCTGAAAAATTGAGGTACTCTATCCCTCTCCTTTCTATTATTAATATTTTCAATTTAACATATCAATAAGTACAATCTTAAAAAGGCCTTTTCATTAAGTACCGGCAACTTACTCCTGCAGCCGGCAAGGATTTTGTTTCATCAGGCTTTAGAAAGGGCAAATGCAATGAAGAATGTTTTTGCGACCATATGGGGGCTTATCGGCACGTGAGCGGTTATCGGGATCCTGGCCGCGCTGCTTCAGTACTGGGGAAACCCGGGCAACATGGGCATATGCGTGGCCTGCTTTGAAAGAGACATTGCAGGGGCAATCGGACTGCACCGGGCCGGCGTTGTGCAGTACCTGCGTCCGGAGATCATCGGCTTCATCCTGGGATCGCTGGCGGCTGCTTTGATATTCCGGGAATTCCGGCCGCGGGGCGGTTCTGCACCGATTGTCCGCTTTGTCCTGGGCGTCTTTGCCATGATCGGCGCGCTGGTCTTCTTGTCGGGCTCTTCATCGGTTTTGTCGCCCAACGCAGCCGGTTTTGTACGATGGGCGCCTTTCGGGACCTCATCCTGTTCAGGCAGACCCATCTTTTTTTCGGGGTCGTCTCCCTTATGATCCTGGCATTGATAGTGAATATGGCTATCGGGCAATTCCATCCCGGATTCGCAAACCAGCCGGTAGCCCATACCATGCATGCCTGGAATGCCCTCGGCATGGTGCTGGCGGGCCTGGCATTCGCCCTGGCCGGCGGATGCCCCGGAAGGCAGCTTTTTCTGGCCGGCGAGGGTGACGGAGATGCGGCAATTTTTGTGCTCGGCATGATCGTAGGCACGGGTTTTTCCCATAATTTCGGCCTGGCCAGCTCACCCGCAGGCGTGGGCCCGCACGGAATCGCCGCCGTTGTTATCGGCCTGGCCGTATGCCTTGTTATCGGGTTTACCATGAAACAACCGAAGCCAGGGGGAGAAAAATGAGCAATACAGTGGACGCACGGGGGCTTTCCTGCCCCCAGCCTGTACTGATGGCCCTGGATGCCATCAAAAAAGCAGAGGGAGACGAGCTTGTGGTGCTCGTGGACACCGAGGCATCGCGGGAGAATGTCGGCAGGGCCGTAAACGGCCAGGGCTGGCAGGTCCGCTCCATTACGGAAGAGGGCGGGACTTACCGCATGGAAATCAGCAGAAAATAGATAATAAAGACGGACATGGGGCTTTTCGCTTTTTTCAGGAAAAACCGGCCGGCAGCAGCGGCTTCCGGCAGAAAAAACCGCGGCATTCTGGTGTTTGAAAACACCGGCGAGGTAATCCGCTCCGAGATCCTGTTAAAAAACGCAGGTTTTGCGGTGCGTGTCATGGGGCCTCCTCCGGAAATCCGGACCGGCTGCGACCTGGTCATCGAATTTCCCCTTGTCTCCGAACTGGAGATTACCCGTACACTGGAGTCTGACGCGATTTTTCCCCTGCAGGTGGCAGCCGTATCCGACGGACTGCTGGAGCCGGTAAGTATCTTCTTCACAAAGGATTACGGCAAGTACCTGATCGTCCAGGCGGCCAACATGAAAATCACGGTGGACAAAAATTCTTTGCGGGTGGTCAATATCTCCGGCGGCGGATGCCCGGATGTACCGTACCTGGCGGCGGAAATGGTGGGACTGCGCCTGGATGAGGCCCCGGCGCCGCGCAGCATCGGCTACACCCTTTGCGGCTATGCCCTGCAGCTGGCATGGGAGGAAGTAAAACGGCAATGTTCACGGTAGTCGGCACAGTACCGGAGGAGGGCTTTCCGCTGTTATGCGGGCCGGCCGCTCTTTCCGGCCGGAAGCTTCTGCTGGAGAACCGCCTGGTGGCGATAAACCGGGGAACTCCGGCGCTGCTGGCAAGCGCCGTTCAGGCTTGCGAATTTCTCGGTGGCCCTTATCCGAATGCATACCCGGGGCGACACCGGCAGGGGAGAGGGCAGCCGGAAAATATATGCCCGCCTGGAAAAGAAGCTCAGCAAAAGCCGCTACACCGGATAACCCTGAAAAAATAAGAACAGGGGGTTGCAGTGGAATTGCTTTTCCCTTTTCACCAAATTCTGTGGTGTGGTAGAAGTATATATGCGGGGATTGCCATGGAGGGCGAAAATGGGCGGAAAAGAAGAAATCCTGTTTTTTCTCAGAAAGCATAAAAAAGAGCTTGTAGAACGGTTTTCCGTTAGGCGGATCGGCCTTTTCGGATCAGTTGTCCATGGCACGGACGACGGGGGCAGCGATGTGGATATACTGGTGGAGCTGGATCAGCCCACCTTTGATCATTACATGAACCTGAAGTTCTTTCTGGAGGATTGCCTTGGCCGGCCCGTGGATCTTGTACTGGCCGATTCCCTAAAACCCCGCCTCAAGCCGGTTATCTCCAGCGAGGTAACCTATGCATAGAGATTTTCGGCTTTATATAGATGACATTCTGGAGGCTGCTGATCAAATCAGAATTTACACAGAAGGGCTGGATGAAGCGGCCTTCAAAAAAGACAGAAAAACCCAGGATGCAGTTATCCGGAATCTAGAAATAATAGGCGAGGCGGCAAGGAGCCTGCCTCAACATATTCAGGAATCCACTCCTGACGTTGATTGGCGCAAGATCAGAGGGCTGCGCAATATTTTGATCCATGAGTATTTTGGCGTTAACCTGACTATTGTCTGGGATATCCTGCAAAATAAACTCCCGGTTTTGGAATCTTCCTGCCGCGACCTCACGAAAAAATCCGAATAAATTAATCCAAGGTCCCCAATGACTTCACAGACGGCTTTTTCCCAGCTCCAGGCGTTTTTAAAGGAGATGTTCCAGTTTGACGACCATGATCTGGATTTCGGGATATACCGGATCATCCGGCTCAAGCAGCACTTTATCAGCGCCTTTATTGACGGTGAAGGGGAGGATTCCCTTCAGGCGGTGGTAAAAGACGCCCTGGCAGGCGTGCAGCAGACCTCGGCCGAGACGGCCCGCAACTGGCTTTCCGCGTTTGCCGCACAATACGGCAGGCAGGGGGAAAAGCTGTGGCAGCCCCTGGCGGAAAACCCCAATGACGCGACCGCCCGGCAGGGGTTTGAAAAACTGCTGGAACTTGCCGAAGAGCCTGAGCGCAAACAGGCCGAACACCATCTGGAAACCCTGGCCCAGGCGCAAAAACTCTCCCTGCCGGATCTCGAAGCCCGGGTCTACAATCATCTGCTCAATTTTTTCGGCCTGTATTACAGCAACGGCGATTTCGGCTACAACACCCGCGCGGCCCATGCCTTCCAGGTGCCTTATGAAGCCGGCTATGACGGCGCAGATACCATGTTTCACTGGAAGCACAAGGATTCCTACTATATTAAGACGGGCAACGGGTTCAGAAGCGTGCGCTGTGAGGTAAACGGGGCTTGGCTGGAGTTCCGTATGCAGTCGGGCGCGCACAACGACGAATCCACAGCCCGCAACAATGTAAAAGAAAACACAAACAAGCATTATCGGCTCGAAGATATCCGGCAAACCCGGGAAAAAGCCCCGGACGGATCAAGCCGGACCGTCTGGCAGGTACTGTTTTCCCTGGCCCCGGAGTCCACGCCCAAGACCGAAATCTATGCGCGCATCTGGCAGACCGTGTTTGCAGACAACACGGAGCTTGGGCCCTACCTGTACAAAAAGCCGGAGGCAAAACAGAAAAATCCCGGCAAACCCCTTTTCAACGATCTGACAGACACCCATGACCAGGTCCAGGGCGGCCAGATCAAGGCCATATCCCAGCTCCGGTTAAAAGAGGAAACCTATTTTGCCGAACTGGCCAGGCGCGATGAATTTAAAGACCTTGGCAAAAACGCCCAGGACCGGGCCGATGCCCTGCGCAAGGACCCGGTGGCCGCCGGGCTGTATCTTCTGGACCGGCGGGTAAATACCTTTTATGCCGGAAATGACGCGGATTTTTTCATTCACCGGGATTTAAACGGCTTTCTGTCCCGGGAAAAGGAGCGTTTTGTCAAAAACGTGATTTTCTCGGATATCAATGCCCTGTTTGCCGCCGACCAGGACACGGCAGCGCTTCAGATCGCCCGGGCCTTTAACCGGGTGGCCGACCGGGTGATCGCGTTTCTCGATGCCATTGAGACCTTTCAGAAAAACCTGTTTGAACTGAAGAAAAAGGTG
>JAWOFF010000093.1:0-30578 GCA_046482325.1 Desulfosalsimonadaceae bacterium | reverse complement strand
GTGTAACCAAGGAGCCATTGGGGAATGGAGAGTATAAGATTGTTGTTCATACTTCATGCAATAATCCTTTTGGATGTAACAGGGACCCCTGGGAGGCCGCTTTGGATTTTAATAGGACGGTTAGGGCCGCCAGACGGTAAATGAACTCGATTAAAAAAAGGATAATTGGACAAACACTCCTTCGGTCATTCCCTCCAGCAAAAATTTTTTGGGGTATTTCTGGGGGCATTTTTGAAATTCAAATTTTAAAAATATTATTATAATAGAATGTTATGTTAAATATTCGATTCCCTGACGGCCCACCACACAAGATATCCATAAAGTTTTTTATATTTCAAAAAACCCCGGAAAACAAAGCGTTTCCGGGGTTTTTTAATGCCTTTTCGTCCAAAGATCCGGATTTATGATGATATTGACTGCGATTGTGGCGTTCGTCGCAAAAAGCGGGACAAATCCGGTTATGTGGTCGGCTACCGGATGCATACCCTGTCGGCCATCAATTCCGAAACTGGCCGTTGTATTCCGCTGATTTCGCTGTTAGCAGCAGCCAATCATCACGACAGTCAATTTCTTGGGCCCTTGATTGGGCTTGGTCAGGAACGACTGCCTTTTGCGGCTTAAGACACTATGGATTGCTGGCGATCCCAAGGAGAATAATCGCATCGGGGATTAATGCTATAACACAAATCACGCGTAAGCCTGAAAATGCTTGTTCTAAATTGAGCGATTTTCCTTTTTCCCTGGCAACAAAAAAAAGCGCAGCCGGCCGTATGAGAGACTCATTACCGATTGCGCCTTCACTTGCTCCGCGCTTTTTAAAGCCGAAGACCGTAAGACAGCTCATTATTAATTAGAACTTCCTATCTTAAAAAGAATATTCTAATTAATAAAGCAAAAAATTTTTGTCAACTGTTTTTTCCCGGACCGATGTGTCATGCTGCAATATAGTCTCAATCCGCTCGCCGATATCTTTGTCAATATTTCGCAAGTAGTCGGGCGCACACTGCAGCACCGGATCCGGCTGTCCGCCCAGTGCCGTATCGGACAGATACCGACGATTTCGTTATTACAGTAACCTGCTCCGGCACAAAAAAGCCATTGCAAACAGAGGAAGGCTTTGTTTAGAATTGCCATTTCCGCTCGAAGGATATACCCCAAAAAGGGGGAGCAAGGGATAGAGGCATGCCAAAAAAAAATACATATAACGAACTGCAAAAAGAAAACAAGGCCTTGAAAAAACAGCTCGCCGAACTGCAGGAGAACAATGAAAAATACCGGTATTTATTAGAAAATCTCAACGAGGTTGTCTACACCCTGGATCACAATGCAGCCGTCACCTACATTTCCCCCAATATTGAAAAGATAAGCGGCTACAGCCAGAACGAAATTCTCGGCCGGCCCTTTACCGATTTTGTCCATCCAAAAGACCTGCCCAGTCGCGTAGAAAATTTCCAAAAGGTATTTTACGGGGAGGATCTTGTTACGGAATACCGGTATCTGACCAGGTCCGGCGAGTCTGTTTGGATCCGGACCCACGGCAGACCCATTATGCGGAACGGTGAATTCGCAGGCATTCAGGGCATGCTGGTGGACATTTCGGATCGAAAGGAAACAGAGGCGGCTCTGCAGCGGAGCGAGAAAAAATTCCGGGACCTTTTTGACAACTCGGCCGACGC
Organism: Desulfosalsimonadaceae bacterium; assembly: GCA_046482325.1. Lineage (GTDB taxonomy): Bacteria > Desulfobacterota > Desulfobacteria > Desulfobacterales > Desulfosalsimonadaceae > M55B175. Next base: position 28,902 of record JAWOFF010000093.1, on the reverse strand, counting down.
CATCTTTATTCATAACCTGGACGGACGAATGCTGGAAGTAAACGAGGTTGCCTGCATACAGACGGGCTATTGCCGGCAAGAACTGCTGGAAATGACACCAATGGATATTGTTGCTCCGCAGGAAGTCTCCGAAGTTCTCAAACGCATTGAATCCTCCGGCCGGAACGGGCCTTTGTTATTTGAGACCGTCCACCGGCGAAAAGACGGCATTGAATACCCGGTGGAGGTCAAAACCCGCAAAATGGAATTTGACGGAATTCCCGCCATCCTCGGAGTTGCCCGCGACATAACGGAGCGCAGGTTCAGGGAAAACGTGCTTCGCGAAAGCGAGTGGCAGAAAGACCTGATCCTCAACTCCTCTGCGGAAAACATAATTTATTTTGACGCCGATCTTCGCATTATCTGGGGCAACCGCGCTGTTACCCAAACGGTTGGAAAAGCGGAGGAAGAAATTATCGGCCGTTATTGCTACGAGCTTTTCCACCAAAGAAGCACACCCTGTCCGGACTGCCTTGTTCAAAGGACCAGGGATGCCAGGATGCCGCAGGAGGCGGAAAAAAAATCCGAAGACGGCAAATACTGGCTTCAAAGGGCCTACCCCTCAGCAGGCGATGCGGCAGAGTCTAACGCAATCATCATGTTCTCCCGGGATATTACCGAGAAAAAACAGGCCCAGGAAGAAAACGCCCGACTGCAGGAGCATTTCCAGCAATCCCGGAAACTCGAATCCATCGGCCGGCTGGCCGGCGGCGTGGCCCACGATTTAAACAACCTGCTTTCCCCGATCCTTGGGTATGGAGAGATGCTCCAGGCTGCCGAGGATGAGGACGAAAGCCGGAAGAACAAGCTCAGACAGATCGTGGAGGCAGGCAAACGCGCCCGGGCAATGGTGCGCCAGCTTTTGGCCTTCAGCCGCAAACAGATGCTTGAGTTTACAACCATTGACCTCAACGAGCTTTTAAAAAATTTTAAAGAGCTGCTCCATTCCATTCTCAGTGAAAATATCGCCGTAAAATTCAGGCCTGCTGAAGCGCTTCCGCTTGTAAAAGGAGATGCAGGCCAGCTTGAGCAGGTCATCATGAACCTTGCGGTTAATGCAAAGGACGCCATGCCGTATGGAGGCGAGCTGATAATAGAAACCGCAGCGGTCGAACTGGATGAGAAATATGCAAAACGACGAAACGGCGTCACGCCGGGCGGCTATGTTATGCTGGCGATCAGCGACACGGGCTACGGCATGGACGGCGAAATAAAGGACCAGATTTTTGACCCCTTTTTCACAACAAAAGGTACGGATAAGGCCACCGGAATGGGACTGTCCACGGTCTACGGCATCGTCAAGCAGCACGGCGGAAACATCTGGGCATACAGCGAACCAGGACTGGGCACCACCTTCAAGGTGTATCTGCCGGTATCTGATGAACTGTCAATGCCTCCGGCAGATGCGGTCGCCCCGGAGAAGAGGAAGCGAAAGGAGACAAAGCCTTCGGAAACCATTCTGGTGGTGGAGGATGAAGAGGTGGTCAGGGATCTGGTCGTCTCCATGCTGGAGAAGCGGGGATATAGGGTCCTTGTCGGAAAAAGCGCCGGAGAGGCCGTATCCATTTCGAATCATCACAAAGGCGCCATAGACCTGCTTCTTACAGATGTCGTCCTCCCGGACATGAACGGGAAAAACCTCTATCAGCAGATATCCGGGCAATATCCCTGGGTGCCGGTTCTGTTTATGTCCGGCTACACGGAAGAAGTAATCGCCTACCACGGTGTTCTGGAGGCGGGCGTTAACTTTATCCAGAAACCGTTTTCCCTGGGGGACCTGACCTCCAAGATAGACGGGATCTTAAATCTTTAGTTCAGCTCCGGGGCAGCGCCGCAGAAGAGTCTTTGCGCCCGGGCCTGTGCCGGTTCAGGGCAAAAATGAGCAAAGCTTTGGAAGAAAGGGTAAAATGCCTGTGCTACCGGGAAAACAATCCTGCCTGGACTTGCTCGCAGACCCCCGGAACTTCAGCAAGCCGAAAGTCCTCCGGGGCCTTTTCCTTTTCCCCGGTGTGGGAGAGAAAGCCCTTAAAAGCCTGGCGGAAGCTCTGATAGAAACGGGTTGCGCCACCTTTCATCCCGGGGATATCAAACAGCAGGTCTTTAGCGGCTGAACTGAACGTTCCGGATTTTGCTTGACAAAATAGCCTGAGAAAGCTATAAAAGTAAGATTTTGAAAATCATTTCCTAAATTGAGCGATTTTCAAGTTTGCCGCAGATACAAGGAAGATGACTGTCAAGCTATAGGCATCTATGCGAGACATCATCTGACGCAGTAGATGCGGTAAAATTGAAAATCCCGGAGGGTTTGAAATTTTTAAAGCTAAAAACGGCTTAAATACCTTAAAATAATTTAGAAATAAATAGGTTTAAAAACTTGAAACGCTCAGTTTAGGTATTTCATTCCTTGCTCCGGCCCTTATTCAGGCCGGGGCTGCAAAACCGCAAGGAGGCTGCATGAACAAGTACGAAACCGTTTTTATTATTGACCCGGACTCAGGGGAAGCGGATGAACAGGCCATTATGGACCGAATTCGCTCCCTTATTAACCAGTACAGCGGCAGACTGCTGGTATTTGACGACTGGGGAGTTCGCAAGTTCGCTTATGAAATTCGGAAAAAGAAGCAGGGCCATTATATCCGGATCGAATACGGAGGTTCCGGGGATCTGGTCCAGGACATTGAACGCTTCTTCCGCATTGACTCCCGGGTGTTAAAATTTATGACTATCAATCTGGAAAAAAATGTAGACCCGGAATCTCTGCCCACAGAAGAGCCGGAAACTGCTGTAGCCGAGGCTCCCGCTGCAGAAGCATCCCCTGCGGAGACCGGGACCGCCGCTGCGGAGACAGCGGAAAAAACAGAAGGCGACGCATCAGTGGAGACGGAAACCGAAAGCGAAAGCGAAGCAAAGGACGAATAAAATGGCTTTTAATCCCAAGAAACGATATTACCCGCGGCGCAAAGTCTGCCGGTTCTGCGCCGACAGCAGCCTGAAAATCGACTACAAGGCCCCCAACACCTTGAAATATTTTATCACAGAACGCGGCAAAATTATACCGAGACGGATCTCCGGCACCTGCGCAAGACATCAGCGCCAGCTGGCCCGCGAGATTAAACGGGCACGCAACATCGCGCTTTTGCCCTTTGTCGGCTCCCTTGATCAATAACCCGTCTTTTGCGGCGAATGCCCCGGCACACCCCGGGGAGGGACGGGACGGTGAATGCTGCCTTTCCTGAGACGATGGTAAAGGACACCCTCAGCGGAATTGTGCTTACAGCACTGATCTGCAGTATTGCCGTATCCATACCGGTAATTGGATTCTTCGCCCTGCTGCTGCTGCCTCAGCCGGTCATCCTGTACCGGTTAAGGCTCGGACGCAGACAGGGGCTGATTATTGTCGGTGCGGCTATGGCCCTGATCGTGCTGCTTGCAGGTAAAACCTTTGCTGATGCGCTTTTTCTGCTTGCCATGCTCGGACTGGGCTTTTTCATGGGCGAATTTATTGAACGCCGCCTTTCGGTGGAAAAAACCATAGGGTATGCCTGTGCTGCCGTGCTTGCCGGCGGACTTTTTCTGCTTGCTGTTTATGCCGGCAGCCCGGGTACCGGTATCCGGGAGATGCTGTCTGACTACATTGCAGAGAACCTGCGGGCAACCATTACCCTGTATGAGGATACCGGTGTGCCGAAGGAAACCATACTGGTATTCAAAGAATCCATCGCCTCTATCACCCGGGCTGTCATCGGGATGCTGCCCTCTCTGGCGGCGGCCGGCCTTCTCTTCGCCGGCTGGGTAAACCTTCTGACGGCGCGCAGGCTGCTGTCCCGATGGAAACCGGTGTACGCGGACTTCGGGGATTTAAACCTTTGGAAAAGCCCTGACTTTCTTGTATGGGCCGTTACCGGAACCATTGCTCTGCTGCTTCTGCCCGGCCATACAACCAAGCTGCTCGGTTTAAACGGCCTGGTGGTACTGATGATGATATATTTTTTTCAGGGGATTGCGGTAACCTCTTTTTATTTTGAGAAAAAAAGAGTTCCCCTGCTGCTGCGGGCAATGGTCTACGTCCTTATAGCAGTGCAGCAGATTTTTTTGCTGCTTGTTGTAGCGATCGGCTTTTTTGACGTGTGGGCCAATTTCCGGCGCCTTGGCTCTTTGCCGCCTGACGGCGCCGGGCAGTAAAGGCAAGAGCAGACTGATTGGTTCGCTGCAGGTACAGGGAAAAAACCGGTAATCCATTAGAGATATGCCAGTAATCCATTAGAGATATGGAGGAGATGCAATGAAAGTCATACTCAGAGAAACAATTGAACCGCTTGGCATCGCCGGCTCAGAGGTGGATGTCAAAAAGGGATATGCACGCAATTACCTGGTGCCCCAGGGCAAAGCAGTGTATGCTACCCCGCAGAACCGCAAGTTTATGGAGCAGCAGAGGGCAAAGCTGGATCTGCAGATCGCAAGAGAGCGGAAAATGGCCGAAGAGCTGGCCCGGCGCCTGGAAGGCCTGGTATGCCGTATTCAGGCAAAAGCTGCAGATGAAACGCGTCTTTACGGCTCTGTTTCCACTCGGGATATTGCCGATGCGCTGGCCGCTCAGAATATCGAAGTGCCAAAACGCATGATCCTGTTGAAAAACCCGATTAAAGAACTCGGCACCTATCAGGTCCCGGTCCGGGTGTATAAAGATCTGGAGCCGGAAATCACAGTGGAGGTAGTGCGCGCATAAAAAAAGCGCACAAAACCGAGCCCAAGACCATGCGCGGCTGTCTGCCGCTGTAACAGGGCTTTATTCCAACAGGCAACGGAATTTTTCTATGAGCACGCAGCAAGGCTCAGCACAATCGCTGCAGAAGGATTATGAATTTAATAAGATTCCCCCGCAGAATCTGGACGCGGAGGAATCTTTAATAAGCGCCATACTGCTGGACAACAATACCCTGCTGGATATACTCGATATTCTCTCCCCGCTGGATTTTTATAAAACGGCCCATCAGACCATATTTGAAGCCATCACCGAACTTTTCAACCGTGGCGAGCCGATTGATCTGGTTACGCTGGCCGACCATATCAAAAGCAAAAACCAGCTGGAAAGCATTGGCGGTGCAGTCTATCTGGCCCGCCTGGTGGATACCGCGCCGGTACCCTCCAATGCAAAGAACTATGCCGTCATTATCCGGGACAAGGCAGCGCTGCGGCGGCTGATTACTGCTGCAAGCCGCATTACTACCAACTGCTTTGAAAACTCCGCGAACGTGGAAGATGTCATTGATTACGCGGAAAAAACCATATTTGAAATCTCGGAGAACAAAAGCAAGCAAAGCATCTTTCCCATCAGCAAAATCATTGAATCCAACATTGACACCCTGGAGGCCCGCCGCGGCGACAAATCCCTCCTCAGCGGAGTGCCTACCGGTTATAAAAAGCTGGATACTCTGACTTCCGGGCTGCAGAACTCGGATCTGGCAATCATTGCAGCGCGCCCCGGCATGGGAAAAACCGCCTTTGCCCTCAATCTGGCCAGAAACGCCGCAGTGGCCGGCGAGTTTCCCGTTGCCTTTTTTTCACTGGAAATGAGCAAAGAGCAGCTCTCCATGCGGCTGCTCTGCGCCGAAGCCAGACTGGATTCGGCGCGCTTGCGGGACGGCTTTTTCAGTGACGACGAATGGATGAAGCTGATCCATGCCGCGGACACCCTTTCCAATGCACCAATCTACATAGATGACTCCCCCGAACTCTCCCCTCTCGAGGTAAAGACAAAGGCCCGCAGGCTCAGGCGGGAGAAGGGCATCGGGATGATTCTTATTGACTATCTCCAGCTCATGAAGCCGGGAAGCAGCAAGGAACGGCGGGAGCTTGAAATATCAGAGATGTCGCGCTCTCTGAAAGGCCTGGCAAAAGAGCTTGACATCCCGATTGTTGCGCTTTCCCAGTTAAACCGCAGGCTTGAAGAGCGCCAGGATAAGCGCCCCCAGCTATCTGACCTGCGCGAATCAGGGGCCCTTGAACAGGACGCGGATCTGGTTATGTTTATTTATAGAGATGAAATCTATAATAAGGAGGAGACCAATCCCAACAAGGGCATTGCCGAAATCCATCTGGCCAAACAAAGAAACGGGCCTGTGGGTACCGCCTATCTGGCCTTTCTTGATGCCTATACCCGTTTTGAAGACCTGGCCTACGATGATGGATTCTCCGGCTGATGCGGCCCGGAAGAATGCCGGCCGGAGAAAAGGGTCACAAAACAGGACGTTTTTTGGCAGCCCGGCATTTCCCTGGCGGCCGAACTTATCATAAATGAAAAAAATTTCGGGAAATACCAACGGATTAAAATCCGTCCAGATCAAACGCATCGAAGCCCTCTATCACAGGCGCATACCGCACGAATCGGTTGTCAGTCAGCAACTTGCGGCTGAATTGTGCACTCTTTCCCTGGAAATCCGCCGTCAGATCGGCCTGCTGGTCAACCGATCCGGGAAAATCGAGGAGGTTGTTATTGGCGATCACCAGGGCCTGCTCCTTCCGGACACCAGCCATTACAAGGCCCCGCCCGGCCGTTTAAAAGGGCTTCGCCTGATCCACACCCATCTCAAAGAGGAGCCTCTAAGCCGGGACGACCTTACAGACCTAGCTCTTCTGCGGCTGGACCTGGTTGCCGCAATTACCGTGACAGAACAGGGAGAGCCCGGAGACCTGCATCTGGCCCATATTTTCCCCGGCCGCTCGGCCGAGTATCCGTATGAAATCTATCCGCCCCGGGATATGCGGAATATGGAAGATCCGGACATCAACTTCCCGGAGCTGGTAAAAGCCCTTGAAGACGAGCTCTCACGCACTTCCGCCCTGCACCGGGTCGATCCCGGCGTGGAACGGGCCATTCTGATAAGCGTCACCAGTTTGTCCAAGCGCCGCGCCCGCACCTCACTTAAGGAGCTGGCCGAACTGGCGCGCTCAAGCAACATCTATGTCATTGATACGATGATCCAGCAGCGCAAACGCGTTGACCCCAAATACCTGGTGGGAAGGGGAAAAACCGAGGAGCTTGCCATATACGCCATGCAGCAGGGGGCTACCCTGCTGGTGTTTGATCAGGAGTTAAACCCCTCGCAGATCCGCTCCATTACCGATAAGATCGAGCTCAAGGTGATCGACCGCACCCAGTTGATTCTCGATATCTTTGCTCAGCGCGCCCAGAGCCGGGAAGGTAAACTCCAGGTGGAGCTTGCCCAGCTCAAATACCGTCTCCCGAGGCTGGTGGGGCAGAATACCGCCCTGTCCCGGCTTGCCGGCGGTATCGGCGGACGCGGCCCGGGAGAGACGAAACTGGAAATAGACCGCCGCCGCGTGCGGGATAAGATCAACCGCATTGAAAAAGAACTGGCAGGGGTTATAAAACACCGGCAGCAGCAGAAAACCAGGCGCGAGAAAAAAGGCCTGCCGGTCATCTCCATTATCGGCTACACCAACGCGGGCAAATCCACACTTTTAAACACTCTGACCAGAAGCAGGGTTCTGACCGAAAGCCGGCTGTTTGCCACCCTTGACCCTTCCAGCCGAAGACTTAAGTTTCCCCGGGACACCGAAGTTATAATAACCGACACAGTGGGTTTTATCAAAGACCTGCCCAAAGAGCTGAAGGTGGCCTTCCGGGCGACTCTTGAAGAACTGGAAAAAGCGGATCTACTGCTCAATGTAATTGATGCGGGCAATCCGGAACATCCCGCCCATATAGAGTCGGTGGAAAACATTCTCCGGGAGCTCGACCTGCAGCAGATCCCACAGATCCGGGTCTTTAATAAAATGGATCTTCTGGATGCGGAGACAGTTAGGCAACTTGCCTCCGGAAAAGACGAAATCGGCGTTTCCGCAACAGATGAATCTACCCTGCGGCCTTTAATCGAAAAAATGGAGGCCTATGTAACACCGCAGCCGCAATCCGGCCCGGCAAGGGCGCAGGCTGCTGCAGGCGGAGAAGCCATTGGCAGTTGACAACCCGGGCAGGGGGATTATGTTAATGAAATCCTGGCCACCAACGGCCTGGTACACAATACAGTTTGCTCATTACTGACACAGGATAGAGAAGATATTCTATGATGGACTCTGATTACAAAAAAACCGCAGACGACAACTTCGTCGAATGCTTCGGCCATTTCAATTTCAGCAACACTATATGCCGGAACCACTGTGCACTCAGACTTCGCTGCGCCATAGAGCAGAGCGAGCAAACCAGGATAGAACAGTTGGAGGATTGGATGGCGGTACAGGAGATGCCCTCCAAAATCCAATAAAACACCCATAGCTTACGCATCGTCAGCTAAGCTTCATTTTGCCGGGGTTTAATATGCCGGCCGGATCAAATGCCTGTTTGATCCGGCACATCAGCGCCAAAACCTCAGCAGGGACCTCGCGGGCCATATATGGCGCCTTGGAGATGCCGATGCCGTGCTCTCCGGATATGGTACCGCCAAGCGCCAGCGTGTAATCAAACATTTCCTCAAGGGCTTTCCCGGCCTTTTTTACCGCTTCCTGGTCCTTTTTATTCAGCATTATATTGAAATGGATGTTACCGTCCCCTGCGTGGCCGAAACTCACCATGATAAGGCCTGTCCGCTCGCTGAGATCCCGAATCTTTTTTACCATGTCAGGAATCCGGCTTCGCGGCACCACAATATCCTCGTTTATTTTATCGGGAGCCAGGGCGTACAAGGCCGGAGATATGGATTTTCTGGCCTGCCACAAACCTGCAGCCTCCTCTGGACTGCGGGCAGCTTCCACCTGAAGGGCGCCCATGGCTGTACAAAGGGACCGGACAGCCTCCACGCTGTGGCGGACCGCGGCATGGGAGCCGTCCACCTCAATTAGCAAAAGGGCCTCCACCCCGCCGCCGAACCCTTTCTGCAAATACCTCTCCACGCAGCCAATCGAAGCCTTGTCCATATACTCCACCGTGCGCGGGATGATGCCTTTGCGGATGATTTCCGAGACTGTCTTTGCGGCTGTCTCCATGCGATCGTAGAGAGCAATCAGGGTGGAGGTGCTTTCCGGCTGGGGCAGCAGGCGGAGGGTTATCTCCGTTATCACACCGAGGGTACCTTCGGAGCCGGTCAGCAGGCGGGTCAAATCATAGCCTACGACACCCTTGGCCGTCTTAACACCGGTATCAACAACCGTACCGGTGGGCAGCACCGCTTTAAGGCCCAGAATATAATCGCGGGTAACACCGTACTTTACCGCTTTCGGGCCGCCTGCACATTCGGCCACGTTGCCGCCCAGCGTGGAAAAATCCGCGCTGGAAGGATCCGGGGGATAGAACAGAGCTTTCTCCGCCACAGCCCGCTGAAAGGTGCCGGTCACCACCCCCGGCTCTGCCCTTGCAATCAGGTTGTCCGTGTCAATCTCGATAATCCGGTTAAACCGGGTCATGACAAGGACCACACCACCTGCGACTGCCAGCGCTCCCCCGGACATACCCGAACCGGCTCCGCGCGGAACCACAGCAAAGCCCTGCTCGGTTGCCAGGCTTAGAATCCGGGCAACTTCACCGGTACTGGCGGGAAAAACAACCGCATCCGGCATATACTCCTGCTTTGTGGCGTCATAAGCGTAGCAGAGACGGTCTTCCTTTTCCCGGCTGCAGTTCTCCCTGCCGACTATGCGCCGGATCTGCCGGAACCCATGGCTGCTAAGGGGCTTTATTGCTGAAGACATTTCCGGAGAATTTTCACAATCCGCGAAAAAGCAGGTCAGAACCTGCCCTTGGTGAGGTTTTCCTCAATGCGCTCCACCTGCTTTTGCACATCCTTTTTTACTTTGACCGCGTTTTCCACATTATTGATGGAATGGATTACAGTTGCATGATAGCGATTAAAACTTCTGCCAATGGATTGAATGGATTGGCTGGTGTGGCGCCGGGCCAGGAACATGGCTATCTGCCGCGGCCGGACGATGGCTTTTTTGCGGGAGCTGGACGCGATCTCCGCCTCGGTTATGCCAAACTCCCTGCAAACGAGCTTCTTTATAGCCTCGATGGTTATGGATTTCTGCGCCGCCGCAAGATTCCGGACTACGCTTTTGGCAAGCGGCAGATCCACCTGCATATTCATAAGCCCCGCCTTTGTCGCCACGCCGATCAGTCCGGACTCCAGCAGGCGAACGTTTTCTGTCAGCGTATCGGCCATATATTCCAGTACTTCCCTGGAAAACCCGTATCCATGGTAGCGGGACTTGCACTGGAGGATTTTCAGACGGGTGGAAAAGTCCGGCATCTGTATTTCGGAAATCATGCACTGGGAGAGGCGGGACCGGAGCCGCTCGTTTAACTTCGGGATATCCCTGAGGGGCATGGTGCTGGAAAAAATGATTTTTTTTCCGGAATCATACAGATAATCCAGAGACAGAGCCAGTTCCTCCTGGGTCCGGGTCCGGCCGGATAAAAAATGTATATCCTCCAGCAGCAGCACATCACAGTTATTCCGGTATTTCTGCTTGAATTCCGTGATGGATTTGTTGCGCAGGGAGTTGACCATATCTGTAGTAAAATCCTCGGCCGTAATATAGAGGACCCTCTCGCCGGGAAAGGCGGAGAGGATCTTATGTCCCACAGCCTGAGACAGATGGCTTTTTCCCATTCCCGGCTGGCTCAGAAGAAACAGGGGAGGAAACTCGCTTTTCTGCGTGGCCAGGGCAACCGCAGCATTATAGGCAAACGTAGAATTTTCCCCCACAATAAAATAATCAAAAGTAAAATCTTTTCGCAGAATTCGTCCCAGACGCGGTTGAGAGTCAACGCTGGGCAAATGCAGCTGACGCTCGAATCGGCCGGGGGCCGCCTTTTTTCGCTTTTCCCCGGTTCCCTTGCCGTTTCCATTGGCAATCTCAAGGTTAAGCTGTATGCTGCGCCCGGCCAGCCGGCTCATCTCGGATTCGATCCGTTCCCCGAAGTTTTCCCTTAACCGCCGCTTGAACAAAATATTGGGGCATTCCAGAACAACGCTGTCTTCACCTTCCTTTAGAAACTGCACTGGTTCTATCCACATCTTATAAACATGCAGTGGAGTACATTCCTTAATCGAGGCTTTCACATTTTGCCAGATCGTTTCCATAAGACTGCAACCTCGCCGAACACTACGGATTCAAAAAAACTGTTGCCAGAAGGCCCTTCAGTTAATTAAGGAAATACAAGCCGGTTTCACGCACAAGTTATGTATTATGCGGCAGGTAGAAATTTACATATATTGGGGCGGTTCGAATTTCGATGATCACTGTCGATATGAAAAAAGCCGCGCTTTATTAGCGAACGATTACCCTCTGTATAATCCATGGAAGCGATGGGGTCAAATCAGATGAGATAGGGAATTTGCCTTTCCCGGAAAAACTTTCAACAATATATATCCCTCTGATTATTAATCCAAATTTATACACCACATACTCCAACTAGTACAATGTGCTGCAAAATTTTGACAACCGCCCGATAACCAGCATGCGGGGGGCCGATCGGTTGTTCCGGAAATTTCGAAAAAGAACAGGTTTGGCGCGATGCTTTTATTTTTTTAAATTTTCTTTGATTTTTACAGAAATTTGATTCTCAGACGGCATTTTTGTGACGCAGATAGTTGTCAAAGCAGCAATCCCATGTAATATTGACCAAATAAAACGACAGGCAGACAAGGCTGAAACACCGCGCTTCAGCCGCGGCCTCCGGCTCTGTAAAAACATGGCGCGGCAACCACCTGATCAAAGGACAGACACACATGATCCAGCTCCGCTCCGGCCTGGAAGAGTTCCTGGACCGCCCGCCGGACTGGCTAAGAGGCGAGCGCTTAGGGCTGCTGTGCAACCCGGCCTCCACCGGCAAAAGCTTCCGGCATGCCCTGGAATTGATAAACAAGCGGGCCCCGGCCCGGCTTACCGCGGTTTTCTCCCCACAGCACGGTTTACGGGCAGAAAAACAGGACAACATGATAGAATCCGATGACAGTGTGGATCCTCTTAGCGGAGTCCCTGTGTTCAGCCTTTACGGAAAAACCCGCAAGCCCAGCCGGGATATGTTCGGGCGGATCGATACCCTGATAATCGATCTCCAGGACGTTGGTACACGGGTCTATACCTTTGCAACCACTGTCTCCTACTGCCTGGAAAAGGCAAAGGAGACCGGCAGGACGGTTCTTCTGCTGGACAGGCCCAATCCGCTAAACGGCATCCAGACAGAAGGCAACCTCCTGGACACAAAATTTGCCTCCTTTGTGGGAAGATACCCCATTCCCATGCGTCACGGCCTGACCCTGGGCGAGCTGGCCCTTTATATAAATTCGGTCCATTCCATCAACTCAAGGCTTTCTGTAATCCCCGTGAAGGGATGGCGGAGACAGATGTTTTTTCCGGACACGGGGCTCCACTGGGTGCCGCCGTCCCCGAATCTCCCCACCAGCAGTTCCGCCCTGGTCTATCCTGGACAGGTGCTTTTCGAAGGCACCAACATCTCCGAAGGCCGGGGGACAACAACTCCCTTCGAAATTTTCGGAGCCCCCTTTATTGACCAGAACCGCATCCTCTCTTTTATGGGCGGACGCCGTTTTCCCGGCGGCGTACTGCGGCCGGCGGCATTTGAACCTATGTTCGGCAAATGGCGGCACCAAAAATGCCGGGGTTTTCAGCTACACATAACAAAGCCCCTTGCATACAATTCCTATAAAACCAGCTTAAAGCTCCTGCAGGCGATAATGCATCATCACCCCCGGGAGTTTCAATGGCGCAGCCCGCCCTATGAATACGAGTGGGACACCCTCCCCATTGATCTGATTGCCGGGACAGACACCATCCGCCAGCAGCTGGAAGCCATGGAGCCGGTCGAGGAAATGGCAAAGCAATGGCAGGAGTCCATAGAAAATTTTCGAAAAGAAGCAGCGAGGTTCCATCTTTATGACTGACAGCGACAACAGCTCCGCTGTCCCGGAGCCAGGGGAGCCTGCCGACTGGCGGCGCATGCGGTTTAAAAAAAACAAGGTATGGATGGCCCTGGATGGTTGCGGCCGGCCCCTCCGGCATAAAAACAAGGTACTTATCAAGTACAGGCTGAACCAGTCCTACCAATACTGGGTGCGGGCCGAAAACATTGAGGAGATCACAACGGAGGCAGCCGGCGGCAAAAGCGGAAAAGAACCGCCTAAAGACCGGTCAGAGCCCGGATCAAAAAAATCTGATGCCGGATCAGACGCCGGGCACAGCAAAAACGCCATCTGTGTCTACACCGACGGCGCATCCTCGGGCAATCCCGGACCCTCAGGCATAGGGGCGCTGCTCTGCTACGGCTCCCGTGAGCGGGAGATTTCAGAATATATCGGAATCGCAACCAACAATATCGCCGAACTCATGGCTGTAAAAGCTGCTCTGGAGGCAATTCAGCGGAAAGATCTGCCGGTGCGGCTTTATACGGACAGCAGTTACGTGCACGGGCTTCTGACAAAAGGCTGGAAAGCGAAGAAAAACCAAGAGCTTGTAGCTGAGCTGCGCAGTCTCTGCAGAAAATTTCAGGACATCAAATTTGTCAAAGTTGCCGGGCATGCAGGAAATGAAGGCAATGAAAGAGCGGACCGACTGGCAACCAGCGCAATAAAAAAGGGCTCTGCCGACAGCACCCGGCAGAGCCCTGAACCAACAGCATAAAGAAACCCTATTTTCCGGCTTTCAGGGATTCCAGCTCTTTTTTCAATTCCTCGTTTTCCTTGCGGTATTTTTCAACTTCGTCTTCCGGCTGGGTGTCCGCCGGGGATACTTCGCCCTCTTTCTGCCAGGTATCCTTGAGTTCGTCGAAGCCGAGATACAGCGCCAGACAGCCGCCCAGCAGCAGCATAACCGGTACCGCGCCCGCAAGAAGCTGCAAAAATGCCTTAAACCATATTGCCAGTCCGATCAAACCGATTACAGCTGCTATCGCGCCACCAATTAAAGTTTTCATAAAGCTGGATCCTCCTTTAATGAGTTATTGCATTCCCGACCTTTTTGTATTTGGATAACCCCTTATTTTCTGATTAAAAAAAGTACCTACCACAAGCCCGCAACTAAAGCAAGGCAAAATTTGCGAATCTGCCGGCGCACGACCCTGCTTTATCCGCAGTACTAATATGGATTATGCGCTTGAAAAGAAGGGGACAAACTGTTAGAAATAAACTGATCGTTTTCAATTTCTAAAGCTTTTGTTTTTATTTTATTTTAAGGTGTTTAAGTCAGTTTTAGCTTTAAAAACCGGAAACCCTCCGGAATTGTCAATTTAGCTAAAAATAAAAAATGCTGCGGAAAGCGTGATGCGCTCTGGAAATATTCAAAACCGGATCCGGAACTGGTGGGACAGACGGGTCGCAGGAGCACACCGCCCATTTGCCTGCTACCTGCCTCCGCATACCGGAATTGTCTCGCAGCTGATTCTGCGCCTTTTATTTACGGGCATCCGGATAGACTCCGCCCGTCCCGATCTGCCGCGCAAAAATGAGAACAAGGACAGGATCATCATTTATGTCAATAAATACAAGAGCAATTTCGAGTTCCTCTTCTTCCATACCCGATACCGGCGGGAAGGGCTGCTGCATCCCGCCATCGGCCTTGACTACCGGCTGATTTTCTGGCAGCCGCTCAGGCGCCTGCTGCGGATGCTTTTATTTCATCTCAACTATTTTCTCCATCACTTTGCTCTGCCTGATCCCTACAAGAGCGGCTATATCCGCGACAAACTCATGGCCGGCGATGCCGCTCTGCTGTCGCTGGTGGAAGAAAAGGGGTTTTACCGCCGCTTTGTCCAGTCCAAAACCGACCCGCTGCACTACCTGATTGAATCTCAGAAGCGCATTGAACGGCCCATATACTTTCTCCCACAGTTGATGCTGTTTGGCAAAGCCCCGGAAAAAACCCGGCTCTCCTTTATTGACATGCTCTTCGGCACCAACGAAAACCCGGGGCGCCTGCGCCGTCTGTTCGCCCTTATCCGAAACCCCAGGAACATATTCATTGAAGCTTCCGAACCCTTGAATCTGCAGCAGTTTCTGGACAGGCCCGAAATTGACCGGCTCTCCTCCAGGGAGCAGGCCGTGGTGCTGCGCAGGGAGCTGCTCAGCCAGATCAACCGTCACCGCCAGAGCATTACAGGCCCCACCTTAAAATCCCGGCTGGAAATCATTGAGGAGCTGTTAACGCGGCAGGACGTACAGCGGTTTATCGCGGATCATGCAAGAGAAGCCAACATCTCCATTCACCAGGCCCATAAAAAAGCCTCGGCCTACCTCAATGAAATCGCTTCAAACTACAACCTGAAGATGATACGGATTTATGATGTGGTGCTGCGCTGGGTCTTCCGCAATATTTTCGAAGGCATGGTCATTGACTACACGGGCCTTGACAGGATCAAACGGATTTCCCGCCGGGCGCCGCTGGTGCTTGTCCCCTGCCACAAAAGCCATCTGGATTACCTGATCCTCTCCTGGGTGTTTTTCAACAACAACATGCCCTGCCCTCTCATCGCCGCCGGCAAAAACCTCTCCTTCTGGCCGCTCGGCCCTATATTCAGGGGCGGCGGCGCTTTTTTCCTGCGCCGGACCTTCAAAGGAGAAACACTTTACCCCAGAGTCTTTGCCGCATATATCCAGAAAATTATTGATGAAGGCTTTTACCTGGAGTTCTTCCCGGAAGGGGGCCGGAGCCGTACCGGCAAGCTCCTTCCTCCGCGTATCGGTCTTCTGGCAACCATACTGGAGGCCTATCCCCACATACGGTGGCAGGATATGATTTTTGTTCCCATCTATATCGGCTATGACCGGGTGCTGGAGGAAAAGGCCTATATTCATGAACTAGAAGGCGGCAGGAAAAGCCCTGAAAACCTGCGGAACGTGCTCAAGGCAAGAAAGTTTTTAAAAAAAAAATACGGCAAGATTTACCTGAACTTCAACGAGCCCATCTCGCTTCAGTCCTGCCTGCATCAGCAGGGACTCCAGGCCGGGGATCTGGAAGGCGGTGCAAAAAACCTCTCCCTGGATCTCGGCCGCCGAATGATCGGCGCCATTAACCAGGTAACCGTTGTCACGCCGCATTCGGTGCTGGCCGGAGCCATACTGAACTGCGGCCAGAAGCGCCTTTATTCCAGCCAGCTCTTCCATGTTGTCGATACCTATATGAATTACCTTTTAAATCAGGGTGTTAACCTTTCCGACACCCTGATCATTGACAGAAACAGCGCCTTTCTCCATGTAATTGAAACTTTTGTGCAGAACAAAATGCTGGAGAAAGCCGCTTCTGAGCTCTCCACCGGCACCGATTCCAACCCCTTGTTCAAAATCCCCGACAGCCGAAGGCCCGGCCTGGAATACTACAAAAACAACTGCATCATCTGTTTTATTCCGGCCGCCTTTACAGCAATGGCGATAATCCGGGCGGATGCCTTTCAGTTTGCCGCCCAGGATCTGCATAAAAGCTATCAGTTCCAGCAGGAGCTCTTTGCCAACGAATTCATTTTCCAGCAGCAGCCTGTAGCCGATGTTATCCGTAAAACCCTCAAGGCCTTCATTGATGACGCGATCCTTGTGCCGCACGCCACTTTGCCCGAGACCTATAACATTACCTCTGCGGGCTACCGGAAGCTTTATATGTTTGCCGCATTCCTGACCCCGTTTTTCGATTCCTACTGGGTAGTGCTCAATTATATGATGCGCTATACCAAGCGGCCCATTACCGAAGTAAAGGACTATGTCAAAAAAATCCAAGCCTTTGGCACCAGGATGTATAAACGCAATGAAGTAATCCGCAGGGAGGCATTGACCCGGCAGAACTATCAGAACGCTGTAAATTTTTTCGTAAGCCGCGGCCTGGAAAACCCGGGGGCTTCTGCAGAAGACCTGGAGTTCTATACCAGGACGCTTCAGAACTACCGTCACCGCCTGCAGGAAAATATCACCCTGATATCCTGATGAAAGCCCTACTCCTTGCAGCAGGCTTTGCCACCCGGCTTGCCCCCTACAGCCGGAACATCCCCAAGCCCCTGTTCTCCATTAACAACCAGCCGGCACTCGAGCACCTTATAAACAGCCTGGTAGATGCCGGCTGCAGCAGCATCATAATCAACACGCACCACCTGCATGAACAGATTGCTGCCTTTGTAGAAAGCCGCAATTTTCCAATACCCGTACACACCCTCTATGAACCGGAAATTCTGGACACCGGCGGTGCCATCGGCAATGCAGCCGATTTGCTGGGCGGAGGAGCCTTCCTGGTCATTAATAGCGACATTGTAACAGACCTGGATTTTAACGCCCTCTACTGCTTTCACCGCAGCCACAGGCACCCGGCCACCCTGGTCATGCATGAGCGGGAGGAGTTCAACTCCGTGGCCGTGGATGAAGAAGGCTTTGTCCGCGCGTTTCCCCCCGACGATCCCCCGCGCGGGGCCAAGCGGATGGCATTTACCGGCATCCAGGTCCTGGACGCCTGCATTTTGGAGGAAATCCCGGCCAAAAAAAAAATCAGCAGCATAACAATATACAAATCCCTGCTCGCGCGCAGCATCTGCGTCAAGGCCTACATCCCGGAAAACTTCTACTGGCAGGACATCGGCAGTCCCGAGCGCTACCAGGCAGCCGCATTTGCCTGCATGGCGCCCGACGCATTTCGCGCGGCCTTCGGCCGCACCCCGCCAGCCGCAGCCTTATCCTTCCGGCAACTGGCCGGCGACGGTTCGACACGCAGCTGGTACCGGGTTTTTGCAGAGGGCCGAAGCCTTATCATGGCCGATCACGGCATTCATACAAGTGCCGATACGGCGGAAATCGACTCCTTTGCCGCCATAGGCGCCCATCTGTACCAAAAGCAGATCCCGGTGCCCCGCATATTTCTCCACGACCGATGCTGCGGACTTGTGTTTCTCCAGGATCTGGGAGACACCCTTTTATACGACTGGCTGCAAAACAATCCGTGTAAAAAAAGCATTCTGCCAACCTACAGGCAGGTAATCAGGGATGCGGTTAAAATGTCGGTGGCCGGCGCGGAAGGTCTGGACCCTGCTCTGTGCTACCAGGGCCCGGCCTACGACAGGGATATGATCCTTGAAAAGGAATGCCGCTATTTTGTCGAAGCCTTCCTCCAGGGTTTTCTGCAACTCTCCCTGCCGCCCTGGCCGGAGATTCCTGAAGGGCTTTATCAGGATTTTTCGCTGCTGGCGGATACGGCCACCGAAAACGGGACCCCGGGCTTTATGCACCGGGATCTGCAATCAAGAAACATCATGATCCGCAATGAGCAGATCTACTTTATCGACTTTCAGGCCGGCCGGACAGGACCTTTCCAGTACGACCTGGCAGCCCTTCTGATCGACCCCTATGCCTGCCTGCCGGAGAATCTGCAGAAAAAACTGCTGGATTTTGCCCTGGCGGAGATGGGCCGATACCGCAGCATCGACAGGACCCGCTTTTTATCCGGATACAGGGCCTGCTGTCTGACCCGGACCCTTCAAACGCTGGGCGCTTTCGGCTATCTTACAACAAAGGGGGAAAAACCCTTTTTCCGCAGGTTCATGCCGGCTGCCACAAAAAATCTGCTTCGGCTGACCGGGGATCTCTCAGATGTCCTGCCGGTGCTCGCCCGCGTTGCGCGGCAAGCAGCCGAGGCGGTCGAACCCTGCAAGCCGGCTTGACGTTTTCGCATTTTTATTTCAATAATGGCAATAGCGCTTTTCTTGCCTGCCCAAACGAAAAAAAGGAGTTTTTATGAACCGATTCAAACTGATGGTAAACGGCCTGCCGGGCAAAGTGGCCACGGTCATTGCCAGGCATGCAATTTCGGACAGCTCGGTGGATTTTATTTCCCGGTCCTTTACCGGACCGGAAATCGATGCCGACTCCGTAATGCTTGAGAACACCCCGGTGCGCCTTGTCCGGCCGGAGGACCGGGATTCCGCCGTAAGCGCACTCAAATCCGAAGAAGGCCCCTTTATGGCCGTTGATTTTACCCTGCCGGATGCCGTCAATGAGAACGCAGAGTTCTACTGCCGGCACCAGATCCCGTTTATAATGGGCACCACGGGCGGCGACCGGGAGAAGCTGGCCCGGACCATCGGCGATTCCACTATCTGTGCCGTCATTGCCCCAAACATGGCCAAACAGATTGTGGGGTTCCAGGCCATGATGGCCTATGCAGCAGAAAACTTTCCCGGCCTGTTTGAGGGCTACAGTCTCCGGATCACGGAGAGCCACCAGAGAACCAAGGCGGATACCAGCGGTACCGCAAAAGCCATGGTCCGCTATTTCAACAAACTGGGCCTGTCCTTCTCCGAATCCGATATTGAAAAGATTCGTGACCCGGAAACACAGAAAAATGAACTGGGTGTGCCGGAAGCCCACCTGGACGGCCACGGCTGGCACACTTATACCCTCTCATCCCGGGACGGCACCGTCGTCTTCTCCTTTACCCACAGGGTAAACGGCCGCGAAATCTATGCTTGGGGAACGCTGGATGCGGCCTGCTTTCTTGCCAAAAAAATCAACGCCGGAAAAAAAGGCAAAATGTTCTCCATGATTGATGTGTTAAAAGGGGCTTAACATGCGCACCACAGCAGTTCTGGCCATTGCCCTCCTGCTTGCGGGGATCTTTGCGGCAGCCGCAGAGTCCGGCACCACGTATCCCGGCAGTGACTGGCAGGACCGGCCGGACCCCCTGGCTTCGCCCCGCGCCAGAAAAGGCGGCGAAGTCACGGTATTCGGCGGCCAGTATCCCAAAAGCCTGAACTACTACCTGGACAGCAACGTGCTCTCCGCTGAAATTTTCGGCTACATGTTCGAGACCCTTCTTTCCATGAATCCGCAGAGCCTTGGCTATGAACCGGGCCTGGCGGAGAAATGGCACATATCCGGGGACAAAAAAACCTTCACATTT
The DNA here is from genome assembly GCA_046482325.1 of Desulfosalsimonadaceae bacterium. Classification (GTDB taxonomy): domain Bacteria; phylum Desulfobacterota; class Desulfobacteria; order Desulfobacterales; family Desulfosalsimonadaceae; genus M55B175. The sequence goes on along the minus strand of JAWOFF010000093.1, from coordinate 8,964 downwards.
CACATCGACCCTGATGCACGCTGGAGCGACGGCAAACCCGTTACCGCAGAAGACGTGCGCTGGACTTATGAAGCCATAATGGATCCCGGGCACCTGACCGGGCCGCACAAAATCAACATGGAGCGCTTCCACCCGCCGGAAGTAATCGATTCGCACACCATCCGTTTTACAGCCAAAAAGGTGCACTGGAAGAACCTGCAGGCTGCCGGCGGCCTTCACGTGCTCTGCAAGCATGCTTACAAAGACAGGGATTTCAACAAACTCAACTTCGGGTTCCCGGTGGTATCCGGGCCATACAAACCGGGCCCCGTCGAGGAAGGGCTTTTTATCAAAATCAGGCGCCGCAAAAACTGGTGGGATGCCAACGCCAGGCGCAACCAGGGAAAGTTTAATTTTGATACCATAACCTACCGCTTCTACGGGGAGCGCACCAATGCGTTTGAAGCGTTTAAAAAAGGAAAAATCGATATTTTCCCTGTCTACACATCCCGGATCTGGATCAACGAGACCAGTGGTGCGCCTTTTTTCCAAAACCACATCATCAAGCAGAAAGTCTACAATCACAAACCGGTGGGCTTCCAGGGCTTTGCCATGAACATGCGGCGCCCGCCCTTTGAAGAGCTCCGGGTCCGCAAAGCCATGGCCCTGCTGCTCAACCGGCGCAAAATGAACCGCACCCTCATGTATAACCAGTATTTCCTGCACCGATCCTATTACGAGGACCTGTACTCGCCGGATCATCCCTGCCCCAATCCAGTGATTGAAATGGACAAGGAAAAAGCCCGGCGTCTCCTGCACGAGGCAGGATGGCGGGTCAATCCCGAGACCGGATATATGAGGAAAAACGGCCGCAGACTCTCCTTTGAATTCCTCACCCGCAATGCTTCCTCGGACAAATTTTTGAGCATTTATGCCGAAGACCTGAAAGATGTAGGCATTGAAATGGAGATTGACAGAAAGGACTGGTCTGCCTGGGCCCGGGACATGGAAGAATATAACTTTCAGATGACCTGGGCTTCCTGGAGCGCAGGCCTGTTCAAGGACCCGGAAAGCATGTGGGACTCAGAGGAGGCAGAGCGCAAAGGCGGTAACAACATCACGGGCTTTGCTGACAAAACCGTGGACAAGCTCATAGAAAAACAAAAAACCATTTTTGACGTGGGGAAAAGAAATGCCATCTGCCGGCAGATCGACCAGATCCTGTATCAGAAATTTCCCTATGTGCTGCTCTGGAATATCGACTATACACGCCTTCTCTACTGGAACAAATTCGGCATGCCCGGGACGGTGCTTTCCAAATACGGCGATGAGGGCAGCGCTCTGGTTTACTGGTGGGTGGACCAGGATGCCAGAGCCCTTCTTGAGGATGCCCTCCGGCATGAGATCCCGCTGCCGCCAGGGCCTGCAGAGATAAAATTTGACCAGGCCTTTGAACAGTGAGGGCTCATGCAGACTGCACAATATCATAAACCCGGGATATGGCTGCATCCAGGTTCTGCGGGTGCGGCCCCCCGGCCTGCGCCATATCCGGCCGTCCGCCGCCGCCGCCGCCGACTTCGGCAGCCACTGACTTAATGATGTTTCCGGCGTGAAAACGCTGCAGCAGGTCCTTTGTCACTACGGCTATCAACAGGGCCTTGCCGTTGTTTTCAGCCCCCAGTACCACGACTCCGGATTGCAGGCGGTCCCTGAATTTGTCCGCCATATCCCGCAGCGCAGCCGGAGTTTCCGCCTCAACCTTCTTGGCCAGCACCTTTACGTCGTTTATGGTCTGGATTTCACTGTCCGCCTGGCCGGCGGAGACTGCCGCCATTTTGTTCTTTAACCGCTCGATTTCCTTTTCCGCTGTCCGCTGCTGGGACAGCAGGGATTCTACCCGCTCGTACAGGTTTTCCGGACGCTCCCTGACAAGTGCGGCCGTATCCTGAAGGATCCGAAGGCGCGACTGAACATGGGCCACTGCAGCCTCCCCGGTAAAAGCCTCTATCCGGCGCACCCCTGAAGCCACGCTGGTTTCGCTGACAATCTGGAATTGCCCGATATCCCCTGTTCTCTCGGTATGCGTTCCGCCGCAGAGCTCCTTGCTGAAACTGTCAAGTTCAATGACACGGACCCGGTCGCCGTATTTTTCTTCAAAAAGCGCCATAGCCCCGCTCTGAAAGGCCTCTTCCGCATCCATTTCCTGGATGGAAACTGCTATATTGTCCCGGATGCGTTGATTCACCAGGGTCTCCACCGCTTCCAGAGACTGCCGGGATACCTGGGAGAAATGGGTAAAGTCAAAACGCAGGCGGTCAGGGCCCACATAGGAACCGGACTGCCGGACATGCTCCCCGAGCACCGAACGTAGGGCTGCATGCAGCAGGTGGGTGGCGGTATGGTTGATTGCCGTGGCCCTTCGGCGCCCGGAGTCCACAGCCAGAACGGCGGACTCACCCGGGGCGATCCCGCCGGAGGCCACCCGCCCCTTGTGGATAATAAGCCCTGTGGGATCCTTTACTGTATCGTATATTTCCACGTCAAAATCTTCTCCGCTGATCCTGCCGGCATCGCCCACCTGGCCGCCTGACTCCGCGTAAAACGGGGTGGCCTCGGTGACAATCTCCACTTCGTCTCCGGCTTCCGCAGAGTCAACCGGCTGCTCCTCTTTTACCAGAAACAGCACTCTGGATTCGGCCCGCAACTGCCCGTAGCCCACAAAGCAGGGCAGCCTTTCCAGTTTTGCCGAGAAGTCTTTATAAGCCTCACTTATGCCGGAAAATGCGGATACAGAACGGGATTTCTCCCTGCGCTCCTCCATGGCTGCATGGAACCCGTCCATGTCCAGACCGAAATTCTGGTCCCGCACCACGTCCTCCACGATATCCACCGGGAACCCGAAGGTATCATAGAGTTTAAAGATCACATCTCCGGGCACTACGGTCTCGCCGTTTGACTGCATCCGCGAAAGCGTCTCATTTAACAGTTTCAGCCCGTTTTCCAGGGTTTCCCGAAAACGGGCCTCCTCGTTTTTGATCACATTGATGATAAAAGCCCTTTTTTCAGTCAACTCCGGATACGCCGTCTGCATTACCGAAAAAACCGCTTCCACGGTCTCATGCAGAAACGGCTCCGTAAGGGAAATATAGCGGCCGTAGCGGATCGCCCGGCGCAGAATGCGGCGCAGCACGTAGCCACGCCCCTCGTTTGCGGGGAGAACACCATCGCCCACAAGAAAAGCGGCAGCCCTGCTGTGGTCGGCGATAACCTTCATGGCCACATCCGTTGCCCTGCTTTGTCCGCAGCTTTTTCCGGAAAGCTCCTCGATCCTGCGGATAATGGGCATAAACAGATCGGTCTCAAAATTGGTGGCAGTATCCTGAATGATGGAGGCGATCCGCTCAAGCCCCATGCCGGTATCAATGCTGGGCCTGGGCAGCTCGTGCATCTGTCCGGACTCATCCCGGTTGTACTGCATAAAAACAAGATTCCAGATCTCCAGGTAGCGGTCGCATTCGCAGCCGGGCATGCAGTCGGGCCGGCCGCAGCTCAGCTCCGGGCCGCGGTCGATAAGGACCTCAGAGCAGGGTCCGCAGGGGCCTGTGTCTCCCATGGACCAGAAATTGTCCTTCTCTCCCAGGCGTACAATCCGCTCCTCAGGAACACCGATCCTGTCGCGCCAGATTGCATAAGCCTCGTCATCGTCCTTAAACACGGACACCCAGAGCTTTTCCGCCGGCAGGCCGTATTCGTTTACAAGCAGGTGCCAGCAGTAGGCGATGGCCTTTTCCTTGAAATAGTCGCCGAAGGAAAAATTGCCCAGCATTTCAAAAAATGTGTGGTGACGCGCCGTATAGCCCACATTTTCCAGGTCGTTATGCTTGCCACCGGCTCGCAGACACTTCTGTGAGGTTGCCGCCCTGCTGTAATTGCGCTTTTCCTCTCCCAGAAAAACGCGCTTGAACTGAACCATTCCCGCGTTGGTAAAAAGCAGGGTGGGATCATCCTGCGGCACCAGCGAGGAACTGCGGATAACCGGATGGTCATGCCTGCGGAAATAGTCAAAAAAGCGTTTGCGTATTTCGTCTCCTGTCATGGCCTCTCCAGATTTTGCCTAAGAATTATCAGCACTTTCTTCGACTTCCTCCGGCGAATCCTTTGCCCCGCCCAGACCAATGGCCTCCTTGACCTCCTGGAGGATCTTGTCAAAATAATCCGGATTGTCCCTGAAAAACTTCTTGACGTTCTCCCGGCCCTGACCGATGCGCTCGCCGGAATAGGAGTACCAGGAACCGCTTTTTTCCACCACCCCGGCTTTAACCCCCATGTCCAGGAGATCGCCGGGAAGCGAGATTCCCTCGCCGTAGGTAATGTCAAACTCGGCCTCCTTGAAGGGCGGGGCCATCTTGTTTTTCACCACTTTGGCCTTGGTCCGGTTGCCCACAACCTCCTGGCCTTCTTTAATAGAGCCTGTCCTGCGAACTTCAATACGCACCGAGGAATAGAACTTCAGGGCGTTGCCGCCTGTTGTGGTCTCCGGATTGCCAAAAACCACACCGATTTTCATCCGCAACTGGTTGATAAACACCAGCGAGGTCCGGGTTTTGCTTATGGTGGCGGTGAGTTTACGAAGGGCCTGGCTCATAAGACGGGCCTGGAGCCCCATGTGGGAATCTCCCATTTCCCCTTCAATTTCAGCCCTCGGCACGAGCGCAGCCACCGAGTCAATGACCAGGATATCAATGGCGCCGCTTCTTACCAGCATATCCGCGATCTCCAGGGCCTGCTCGCCTGTATCAGGCTGGGATACCAGGAGCTCATCGCAATTTACCCCAAGTTTGCGCGCATAAGAAGTGTCCAGGGCGTGTTCTGCGTCCACAAAAGCGGCAATTCCGCCCTTTCGCTGGGCTTCCGCCACTACGTGCAGGGCCAGCGTGGTCTTGCCCGAAGCCTCGGGCCCGTATATCTCGGTCACCCGGCCCCGGGGGATGCCCCCGATGCCCAATGCCTTGTCCAGGGCCAGTGAGCCTGTAGAAATAACAGGCACCTCGATAATCACGTTGCCGCCGAGCTTCATAATGGAGCCCTTGCCGAACTGCCGTTCGATCTGGCTGATGGCAGTCTCAACAGCTCGTTCTTTTTCCGTTCCCTGCGTCATAACGCCTCCTGCTAAACAGATTCCGGGGCCGGACCTATTCCGTCCCCAGCGGCACCCGGGCAAGCTCTGTATATACAGCACCCCCCGGTTTCAATTCGCTCCGGTAAAGGCAGAGCGAATCCGCCACAAAGGCCCGGGATGTCACATCGCCGTAGCTTGTCACTGCTTCGACAACGGCATCCGGTTTGATTTTGCCTTTTACCCGCCCGAGTGTTAAATGCCCTTTGAACGCTTTGCCTTCCTTTTCTATCCCAAGCTGCCGGGCCAACTGTTCATCCAGCCCGGCGTGAAGCCTGGCCAGGACATGGCTCTCCCCGCCTATACCGCACCACAAAACCCGGGGCCGCTTAACGCTGGGGAAGGCCCCCAGCCCCGCCGCCGAAAGGGTAAGCGGCGCAAACTGTCGAACTGCGGTCTGCATTGCCGAAACAATCTGTTCCACTTCGCTTTCCGGGATATCGCCCAGAAATTTCAGGGTCAGATGAATACTCTCCGGCCGCACCCATTTGACGGGCCAGTTTTCCTTTTGCAGCCCGGATTGGATTTCGCCAAGCAACCCGGCCACATCCTCCGGCAGCGGAATCGCCACAAATGCACGCAGTTTTGCTGCGGAAGACTCCCTGCCCTGCTCTTTTGCCGCCATAGCCCCCACGCCTTCGGCTGCATATCAAACCAGCGGCAGAACCCCGGCCGCTATCAGTCCGCGCAACAGCAGGTTAGCCGCCGCGCCGGCAATGACATCGTCAATAACAATTCCCAGCCCTCCCGGACACCTTTTTTCCAGATACCGAATGGGAAATGGTTTGAGTATATCAAAAAACCGGAAGAAAAGAAAACCGCCAATCCAAACCCCGGGTGTCAGCGGGAGAGCGAGAAGGGCAGCCATCATGCCCGCCACTTCGTCGATTACAATTTGGGAGGGATCCGGCCTATCAAGAATGGCCTCCGCCTTCTGGGAAATCCAGACAGCGCATCCGGCAAAACAGGCAATTGCAACAAGCGCCGCCGGCATGGAAAGCAATGTGAGCAGCCAGCAGGCGCCAAGCCCCAAAACCGAACCGAATGTTCCCGGTGCCCTGGGTATAGAGCCCACTCCTCCGCAGGTAGCTGCTGCCAGTATGAGCCTGCCCCCCCAATCCATGAACCGGTTGTATATGCTGGCAGGGCTTGTGTCAAGGCAATTACGTCCGGCCCGGATGCTGCCGCAGAACCAGTTCGTAGACCTCCCGCAGGGGCATATTGGCCTCTTTGGCTACTTTCCGGCAGGATTCATACTCCGGTACAATCCGGGTCCGGCCGTCGGGCAGCGTGACCTGCTTGGCGGCAACCGGGCCGCAGACCGTATCCACGGTCACATGTTCCCGCTCCAGAATCCGGCGGCTTACCTCGTAGTAGCGCACACCCGTTGTGGTGGTTTCGGTCAGAATCTGCTCCATAAGCGCCTGGCTTCGCGAATGCGGGCATAATACCTGAAGAAGGATCCCGGGACGATTTTTTTTCATAAAAACCGGAACCATCCACGCATCCAGCGCCCCGGCTCCCGTGAGCTTCTCCTGCAGATACCCGTACACCTCGGGATTCATATCATCAATACTGGTCTCAAGCACCATCACCCGATCATTTGCCGCAGAAGCCCGGCCGAGCATCACGCGCAGCAGATTCGGCAGCACTTCTCCTTCCCGGCTGCCTGCGCCATAGCCGGTGGCGGAAATACACATATCCGGAGCAGAACCGAATGTTTCCGCCAGTGTGCGGATAATCGCAGCCCCGGTTGGGGTCACCATCTCGGCCGCTGTATCCGTGCCATAGACCGGAACATCCTTTAAAATCTCCAGGGTGGCCGGGGCGGGTACCGGAAGAGTCCCGTGCGCACAGGACACCGTGCCGCGGCCGAGCGGTATCCTGGACGCGGCAGTCCGGCCGATCCCGAGGTAATCCATGCACAGGGCCGTGCCCACTATATCGACAATGGCATCCACGGCCCCCACCTCGTGGAAATGCACCTCCTGCCTGCTGCAGCCATGGACTCTGGCTTCGGCCTCTGCCAGGCGGTCAAACACTGCCAGGCTGATCCAGCAGACATTTCCGGGCAACCGGCTGTTCTGCAAAAGCTCTGCGATGTCTGCAAAATGTCTGGGGCTTGAGCTCTGCTCTTCTGCAGTCACCTGAGCCCTGCTTGCGGCTATCCCTTTCCGGCGAACCCGGCTCACGGATATTTCGGCTTCGATGCCGAGATCCTCGGCCAGCCTTTTGCCAAGCCAGTCAGGGGGCACCCCGAGATCGCAAAACGCCCCCAGGGTCATATCCCCGGAGATGCCGGAGAAACAGTCAAAATAGGCAATCATATCCGCCCTATCCTGCCGCTTTCGATCCGGTCCCCTGTGCATGGTGGCAAAGAATCTGAACCAGCAGCTCTGCGCTTTTTACCATCTCCGCCAGCCGAATCGACTCGCGGGTGCTGTGAATATCTGTCATACCGGTCCCCAGAACCCCTGTAACGATGCCGTTTGCGAAAAATATATTGGCGTCTGATCCACCCCCGCTTCGCCTGGGCGTTATCTCTCTGCCCAGGGCTTGAGCAGCCTTTCCGGCAAGGACCACCACGGGGTGATCCTCAGGAATATGCGTTGCCGGGAACTCGTTGCTGACATTTATATCAGCGCGCGGCAGCCCTTGGGTTCCCGCTGCATGGCAATATCCGCTGACGGCGTCTTCAAACGCGCCGGTTATCGTCTTTGTAACCTCCCCGAGCTTTGCCTCGTCATGGCTTCTTGCCTCGCCCTTTATCCGGGCATAGCGGGGCACGATATTAGTTGCGCCGGGGGCCTCAAAGACCCCGATATTACAGGTTGTTTCCTCATCTATACGGCCAAGCTGCAGGCCTGCAACAGCCTGGCAGGCAAGAAAAATAGCATTGATGCCTCTTTCCGGATCCGCCCCTGCATGAGCGTCTTTTCCGTACATGCCGATATCGAAATGATTGGCTGCCGGGGCCCGGACAATGATGCTCTCAGTTTCCGAGGTGTCCAGGGCGTAGCCGAAGGGTGCAGATATCAGGCTGTACTCCAGGTTTTTGGCTCCCAGAAGCCCGATCTCCTCGCAAATAGTAAAAACAAGCTCCACCGGCCCGTGTGGCAGGTCATTTTCCTTTACCACACGCAGCGCCTCCAGGATAATTGCGATGGCGCTTTTGTCATCAGCCCCCAGGACAGTATCGCCGCGGCTGGTAAACACGCCGTCGTGCAATTGCGGCACTACCCCGCGGCCCGGCTCTACTGTATCCATATGGGCATTTAACATAAGCGGTGCCGCATTGGTATTTCCCGCAATCCGGATAATCAGGTTGCCTGTGTCGCTGCCCGTGGATTGCGCTGCCCCGTCGACAAGAATCTCCGGCTCCCATGGCGCCAGCATTCGACAGATGGCCGATGAAACACCGGCTTCCTCCTTTGAGACGCTGTCGATTCCGACAAGCTCCGTAAACGTTTCCGCAAGACGCTCGCTATGAATCATTTTTATGCTTTCCCGTCCCCTGATGAAAAAATATTGACAACATTCCCGCTTGCTTTTACTTTAACGGCCAGATCTTGCGGAAGTGCGAAGCTCACTGGTGGGGCTCCCGGACTTCAAATCCGGTGTAGGGCGTTAACACCGTCCTAGGTGGGTTCGATTCCCATGCACTTCCGCCAAGTTACAATAACCTAAACTGAGCGTTTCAAATTTTTAAACCTATTTATTTCTGAATTATTTTAAGGTATTTAAGCCATTTTTAGTTTTAAAAATTTCAAACCCTCCGGGATTTTCAATTTTACCGCATCTACCGCGTC
>JAWOFF010000104.1:0-7474 GCA_046482325.1 Desulfosalsimonadaceae bacterium | reverse complement strand
CAGCCATATAATATCCTCCTGAGGCTGCATAATTGCTCATTGACACAACCACCGGTATTTCCTGGTTTGTCATGCTGGGCAAAAAGGCCCGGCGCCGTGGCGTTGGAGCCGCGCAGAAACAGTTCCGTGCCGAATGCCGCCCCTTCCGGCAGGCCGCCGTAGCCAGTATCCTTTAACTTCTCCATGCCCAGTGCCAGCACCATGTCATAGGCACCGGCTGCAACCGCATAACAGGCCGCGCGCAGGGCCTCTGTTGCCGTCGCGCAATAATTCTCAGTACGGGTAACCGGAATGTAGGGCAGATGCAGGGTCTCGCCCAGGGGATTGCCGCCTTTTCCCACGTTGACCTCATCGATATGCGTGCCGAAATAGGCGGCCTGGATATCTTTTTTCTCAATGCCTGCATCCCGGATGCATTCTTTAAAGGACTCCAGGATCAGGTCCTCGCCGCTGCAGTCCCAGCGCTCGCCGAATTTGCTGCATCCCATTCCCAGGATGGCAACCTTATCTTTAATCCCCTCAGCCATGGTTATACCTCCTCTTCAATAGGCACGGCCTTCCAGAAATAGCCGGCAATATCTCGTTTCTGATCCCTGTATTTTCTCCGAAAGCTCATCTCCACCCTCATTCCGGTGGACAGGCTTCCCAGGTCGCAGTCCGTAAAGTCGAACATGTATTTGCCCCCCTCCTCAAAAACCACCTGGCCGTAAATGGCCGGGGGATTCAGGGAGGCCGCCAGGTTGTCCCCTGTAAAACTGGCGATGTGCCCTGCCTTGTCCGAGAGGCGATAGGGCTCCATTTCCCCGGCGGCACCGCATTCGGGATTTACGCATACCCGCTGGGTGGGATACTGCACAGTTCCGCAGTTTTTGCACTTACAGCCCCAAAGACCCAGCACCTCCCGCCTTTTGCGCCACAGCTGGGACCAGCGCGTCCACATATCCTCTTCCGCCCGCAGGCCCGCATCCGCCGGCAGTGTCTCGCGCCAGACCAGATATTTGGTGTAGTTGTCCAGTTCGGCCCGGTTCGCCAGGCTGCCGGAGAGCCCGTACCGCTTGGAGAGTCTGGCGATATTTTCGGTCACCTCCAGAAAAATGGCGTCACAGCCGCTGCCGAAACTGAGCAACAGGATTTTATCCCCGGCACTGGCCTCTTCCAATGCTCCGACCAGCATGAGCAGGGCATGGGGACTTCCGGTTTCTCCCACCTGCTTCTGCAGGTTATCCTGCTCGGCTTCCGGCGGTATAGCCAGCTTCTTGTTCAGCGCCTTTCTGGCGGCCTTGTAATGACAGGGATAAATCACCCTGGAAAAATCCGACATTTGCAGCCCTGTCTTTGCCAGAAGGCCCTCTACAGCCTCGGGAAGAATCTGCATAAATCCGAGATCCCGTATCCAGCGATCCTCCCACTGCCTGTCAAATTTCGCGAACTCGCCACGGTAATGATCCACAAAATCATAGGTCACCGAGTAGGCATCCTTGAATTCCGCGATCACGTTTTCCCTGCCCACGGTAAAAGATGCAGCAGCGTCACCGAAAATGAGTTCCTGTGCTGAGGCGGGTTTTCCCAGCCGGCTGTCCGCGGCAGTGACCAGGATGTTCTCCACCCGCTTCGATTCCACCCCCTCCAGGGCCGCAAGCAGGGCGGTAGTCCCGGACTTGATGCCGCCGGAAAAATCCGCCGCCCGGATCTGGTCATTTAATCCCAGAGCCGCTGTCACTATGCCGGCGTTTAATCTTTCCTTGTAGGGCATGGTGGTTGAGGCAAAATACAGTGCGTCCACGCTTTGCCTGTCCATTCCGCGCAGAGCATCCATGCCTGCCGCCACAGCCATGGTAAGCGCGTCCTCGTCAAAATTGGCAACTGAACGTTCCCCGCTTGCATTGGCGATGTTTGCGGGGTTCATCCATCCCATGGCCTGGTATATCAGGCCGCGGTTCAAACGGTATCGCGGCACGTAGCCGCCATACGAACAGATTCCTGCCATAACGCCTTCTCCTTTCCCTGCATTGCTGAGGTTTGAAAATAAAGTTTTATAAATTCACAGCGGCAAAACAGAGTGCCGCCACAAGCGCAAGGGCAATCCAGTCCGGGGGGCCTGCGCAAAACTTCCTGCTGCTGCGCTGTTCATTGTAACAGCGGGCCTCCATTGCAACGGCAAGCCGGTCTGCATCGGCAAAAACCCTTCTCAAAAAGGGAAGGACAAAACAGCGAAGCCGATAGACCGGGTTTTTTCTGTTTTCCACCCCCCTGGCCCGCTGCGCTTCTGCTGTTTTGGCAGCCTGGTCGAAAATAAGGGGAATAAAGCGGAGGATCAGGCTTAGCATTGTGGCCACCCGCATTTCCTGTATCAGGGGCACGGGCCGCAAAAACCGGGCCACTGCACTGCGAACATCGGAAGAGCGGGAGGTGGCGATAAAGCACAGACCCGCCAGTACAAGCAGAAAAAGCCGCAGACAAATCTCTGCGCCCCGGGCCGCCCCTTCCAGTGTGACAGTAAGAGCTGCGCCCTGCCAGAGCATTTCTCCCGGAGTGGTAAGGGCCCGCGCGGCAAAGACAAAGATGAGCAGAACAAAAAAATAGCGCAGGTTTTTTATCAGGGGACCAAAAGGGATGCGAAGATAGCAGACGGCCGCCGCAAAAACGGCAAAAAGCAGTAGAAGTCCGCTGATTGAGGAATGCAGGCTGACAACGCTTACAAGGATTAAACATAGAAACTTAAAACGTACGTCTATCCTGTGCATTACCGAACAGCCGGGCCGGAAACCAAAAACTGTCAGCTCAGCCATGAGGAAAGCTCCATTTGCCGGCGTGATGCAAAGGGCTCGCGGACACCGTATCGCTCCACACCCCTGACCGCTTCTTCGGGTCTGCCGTCGCGCACGATCCGGCCGGCTGCCATAACAAGAAGCCGGCTTGCCTGGGCCAGCACCTTGGAGAGATCATGGGTGGCCATTACAATCGTGTGCCCCGCTTTATTGAGGGCGACAATCTGTGTAAGCACCTGCCGGACTCCGGGGTAATCCAGATTGGAAAAGGGCTCATCAAAAACCAGAACCTCAGAATTCATGGCAAGGATTCCCGCAATAGCCACTCTGCGCTTTTCTCCACCGGAGAGCTGATGGGGCCGGTGTTCGGAGAACTCCGTCATCTGGACGGTCTCAAGGGCCGCGGTCACACGCGCTTCCACTTGCCTGCCGGAGAGCCCAAGGTTTTCCGGGCCGAAGGCCACATCATCAAAAACCGTCTCCCCCACTATCTGGCTGTCCGCCTCCTGAAACACCATGCCAACCTTCTGCCTTGCCCTTGCAGGATTTTTGGCCACAGAAATCCCGTCTACCCGGACAGATCCCTTCTGTGCCGGGAGCAGGCCGTTAAAATGGCGGAACAGAGTAGTTTTGCCGCATCCGTTGGCGCCTGCGAGAACAACAAACTCCCCTTCGGAAATGCTAAGCGTTATGTCGTCCAGAACCAGCGTCCCGTCAGAGAAGCGGTGGCAAAGATTTTCGACCTCAATGATGCTCACGTGTATCCACTGTATCGAGTAAAGTGCCGGCGATGACAGGCCGCAGCGTTCTGGCTACCGGCAGGGCAGCCGCGATCTTTACAGCATCTCCGGGCAGAAAGACAAACATGCCCGCACTGATCGCCTTTGGCCAGCTTAAGCCGCTTAGCATCTTCAGCCAGGCCGTTCCTCCTGCATAGACCACCAGCGCGCCGCAAAGAAGAGCGAGCAGGTCGGGCAACATCCTGCCGCCGCCTCTTTCGCTTAGCAGACCGATAATCCATGCTGCAGGCAGATAGCTCAACAGATAGCCGCCGGTAGGGCCCATAATCCGGCCGATGCCGCCTGTTCCACTGGCAAAGACCGGAAGCCCTATGGCTCCTGCCAGAAGATAGATCCCCACGCAGGCAGCGCCCCAGCGGCGCCCGAGCAAAAGAGCGGCCAGCATGATGAAAAAATTCTGCAGCACCACCGGCACCGGTCCGATGGGAATGGCTATATAGGCTCCGGCGGCAATGAGAGCCGCAAACAGGGCTACATAGACGGTCATGCGGAGCTGGCGGGACTGATCCCTGATTTTACTGCTATCTGCATTCATAAATTTTGACGCCCGGAGATGGCACTTATTTCTTTCTCATGAATCCCGGAAGTGTAATTATGATGCTATGCCACGAACAATTGTTCAAGTCAATCCGCAAAAATCCATACAAACGGCTCGATTTTTTTTGCAAATAAAGCTATACATAGGTTATACTAAATCAGCAGGCACGCTAAGGCTCGTAATGAAGTCCTTTGACAAGCCTGCAGGGTGTCGTTATCTCTAATTGGAAGCCTTGCCTGTCTGTACAGCAGGAAGCTGGAAGCCACCGGAAAACAGCGTGAGGAGGTGGGCGGTTATGTCTTTCGGAAACAATGCAAAACGGACCAACCCTTCCGGCGACAGCAGCGGCCGTAAGAAACTTCGGCTTGCCCCGGTTCAGCCTGGCACCCGTGTCTTTGTCTTTGCCATCTGCTTTATTACCTGGATCATTCTCTCCGGCCGTTTCGATCTGTTTCACTTGGGCCTGGGCGTAATTGCCAGCTCCATTGTCTCACTGATTTCCGCCGATATAATGTTTCCCGCTTTCCAGTTCCGGCGGATGCCAGGCATCTGGCTGGGCTTTGTCAAGTACATTCCCTGGCTTTTATACCAAATCTTTCTCGCCAACCTGCACATCCTGTACCTTACCTTTCATCCCCGGATGAAAGAACTGATAGATCCCCGTATGATTACCTTTCAAAGCAAACTAAAAGACGATATGGCGCTTCTCATATTTGCCAATTCCATTACCCTGACGCCCGGCACCGTAACTGTGCACGTAACTGTGCTGGGAAAATATGTGGTCCATGCGATTGACGCCGAATCCGCCCGGGACCTTCCCGGCTTTATGGAAGAAAAAGTAGAGAAGATTTTTAAATAAATGATGGAACGTGCATTTATTTATGCCGGTATTTTTCTGTGTCTGCTGATGCTGCTGCCGCTGTACCGGGCCGTGTCCGGCCCGACACTGCTGGACCGGCTGATCGGCGTGAACGCCATCGGCAGCAAAACAACGGCACTTCTGGTTCTCATAGGGCTGACATATCACCAGGTCGAAATGTTTGTCGATATTGCTCTTGCCTATGCAACCCTGAATTTTATAGCGGTATTGGCTACTTCCCGCTATTTCCAGAAGCGAAAAGGGCTGTACAAAGAATAGCCTGGTCTTCAGCAATAAAAATTTATTACTGAAAGAAAAGCAATGCACATTATTTCGCTGATTCTCATTGCCTTCGGTTTGCTTTTTTTTACAGGGGGTTCCGTAGGTATTCTGCGCTTTCCGGATTTCTATTCACGGCTGCATCCTGCCGGCAAACTCGATACCATGGGACTTTTTATGACCATGAGCGGCATGGCGCTCTATGTTGTGAGCGACTGGACTCTTGGCGCCCTTTTAACAGCCTTAAAAATCATGCTTATCGTTGTATTTATTTTCATCACAAGCCCAACTGCCACCCATGCTATAGCCGATGCCGGCATGCGCGCCGAGTGCTGGCCCTGGAACAAAGGGCGAAAGGAGAACCCATGATCTGGCAGCTCGACCTGATCATTCTTGCGCTGGTCGTTATCAGCGGCATTGCGGCAATTTCCGTACGGGACCTGTTGGGCGCCTCTATTTTATTCGGTGCCTACAGCTTCCTGATGTGCCTTCTCTGGGCGGTGATGGGAGCAGTGGATGTGGCCTTCACCGAGGCTTCAGTGGGGGCCGGTGTCAGCACGGTGTTTTTTGTTGCAGCAGTCTTTCGAACAGCAAGGAGAAGTAAAGATTGAAATCCTTTGGCCTTGCATGCGTGGCGCTCCTTTGTACAGTGCTGATCTACAGCACCCTGAGTTTTCCCGAGTGGGGGAGCCCTGATACGCCGGCGAGCGAGCACGTATCGGACTATTATATCAAAAATGCCGTAAAGGATACGGCTGTCCCCAACCTTGTCACGGCTGTCCTGGCCGACTACCGCGGCTACGACACCCTTTTTGAGACTGCTGTAATCCTTACGGCCGGTTTTGCCTGTTTTTTCCTGCTTCGCCGCTACAAACGGAGACAGCCGCCCTACAGACTTTATCGCCATATTGACACCGGTGTCACCCTGATTATCGAGAAGGGCGGAAAAGAGCCCACCGACTCAGAAGAATTTATGCGGATAGATTCCCAATGGGTACCCTATGATCTGGTCATTCAAAAAGCCGCCCGTCTGATGATACCCTTTTTGCAGCTTTTTGCACTGTATGTGGTTTTTCACGGCCACCACTCGCCAGGCGGCGGTTTCCAGGGAGGTGTCATCCTGGGGGCGACACTGATTCTGCTGGCCATTGCCAATGATCTGCGATCCACCACAAAAAGAATCCCGGAACGTATCAGCGCCCAACTGGCCTCCGCCGGTGTGCTGGTTTATGCCGGGACCGGCGCTCTGTGTCTTCTGCTGGGCGCAAATTTCCTGAATTACAGCGCGCTTTCCCGACTGATTGCAACGAACCCGGTCATGGCCAGATCCCACGGCATCCTTCTGGTGGAAATCGGCGTAGCGATCGCGGTTTCAGCTGTCATGATATGGATCTACTACAACCTGGTCTCCGCCGGGCGACATGACGAAGGACTATGAGGAGGCAGCGATGGAGGAACTGACAACGCTGGTGATGGCCAAATACAACTACTGGGGGGTAGTTGTTTTAATGGGAATCGGCTTATACGCCATGATCGCCAAAAACAATCTGGTAAAAAAAATCATCGGGATGAATATTTTCCAGACAGCCATTATTTTGTTCTACATATCCATCTCCACAAAATACGGGGCCTCCATCCCTATTATTCACCACAGCCATGGCGGCAGCGGACACACTATTCACCCCGCGGACTACATGAACCCCCTGCCTCACGTACTCATGCTTACTGCAATTGTTGTCTCTGTTGCCACGCTGGGGGTAGCGCTGGCCCTGGCAATACGAATCTACAACCATCACGACACCCTGGAGGAAGACGAAGTTCTCAGGCAACTCACAACCGATGAAAGCAATCAGGTATGAGTTCCCAATTGCCGGCTCTCATCATCGTAGTACCGCTGTTTGCAGCACTTGTTGTCAACCTGGCAGGCTGGGTTCGGCGCTCGCTCTGCTTCCCGACAGCAGTCTGCGCCCTGGCTGTGGCATGGCTGTCCGCCATAGCCGTGATGGTCCGGGTTATCAGGCAGGGCGACATAATTTACCGCATGGCGGGATGGGATCCTCCCTGGGGCATTTCCTGGCGCATTGATCATTTAAACGCCGTCATCCTTATCCTGATCGCTACTGTGGCGCTGATCAATATCATAGCTACCAGGAGCACCGCCGGACGGGAATTCTCAGATCGGCTGCCAACCATATAACGCAGATGGGTTTTTGCCAGTTCATTAGTCGTC
>JAWOFF010000072.1:0-3883 GCA_046482325.1 Desulfosalsimonadaceae bacterium | reverse complement strand
GGGTACCGGTACTACAGCCCGGAACTCGGAAGGTGGGGGAGGCAACCACATAAACAAGATATGGCTTCTTCTCCAGGTACTTGTCCAGAATAATGCGCAAAACCTTATCTGTCTCGCGGTCGTACTGCGTATGGTACTTTGGTGGATATGTGTCGGGAATCGGGATGTAAAAGGTGTCGAACAGCTGGTTCACGGTAAGGGTGTTGGACTCCAAAAGATTTTTCATCTCGGCCACGACTTCCTCCCTGCAGTTTTCGGCCAATTCTTTGACATCCCGGTCTCTGCCGGTCAGCCCGTTCTCGGCGCCGGAGATGCCGGTAAAACAAAAAAGGCAGAGAAATACAGTGATGCTTGAAATCAGGAGATAGATAGGGCGCAATGTTTTTCTCCTTATGATAAAGTTTCTGTCAATTCTGCCATAATTAATTGATAATTTAATAGATTTTCAATTGAAGGTTTTTTATAAGAATTGTATGCCAAATCAGCAGCCCGGATAATGATATGGGTGCTTACAAACCATACTTTTTGATTTCCTCAAGCATCCGCTTTTTAAAGATGCCCTGCTCTTTATCTCCGGGAAGCTTCTGGGCGATGCAGTGAACCAGTTCAGCCGCATCTGATTTGGGAACTCTGTCCACGGAAACGGATAGATCCTCGGCGCCATCCTCTACTAGAGTCTCTCCCAGGGGACCGGCCAGCTCGACAAGAATGTCCCTTGCTCTTTCAAGGAAGGCCTGATCAAGAAAATCCCTTTCGTCCCGGACTTGTTCTATGAGTCCCATCCTGAGGAGTTTGGTTAAACTCTCTTTGAAAACTTTCGGCTCTAATTTTGCTTCAGCCGCAACCTGCCGCAGCGATTTGCGCTCATCCACCGCCGTAAGCAGCGTCAGCATATTTGAGTCTAACGTAATCTCGTTGCTGTTATTGATTTTGGTTCTTCTGAAACGGGAATCGAGCAGGTTGGCCATGGAGCCCCCTCCAATATAATTAAAATAAGTTAAATCTCTACAGCAAAAAAAATAAAAAGGATTTTTAGTACCGCATATTGGATTTCCTTGCCCGTAGATTATAGACAAAGGCAACGAATAGTTTAAACAAACCTGTTTTTATTTGTTGGAGGTTTCATGGCTGTGAATAGGAGCCTTAGCGCCGTATAGGCATCACTTTCTGCGAACATAATAATATTCGAAAGCCGTGGAAATTTTAGTTCCCCGATAAAGAGAAACAGCTTTTTAGGCCTTTTGTACCGGAAATTTTTGTTGTTTTGCAAATGGAGAAGACGAAATGTGAAAGGGTCAGGGATCTCTGCCAGGAGATAATCTATATTCCTTGCCATTGCGGAACTTATCATGCCGATAGGAATAATTCGCTCGAAAAGAAGCCGGCATTCCTTAGTCACCCGGTTTTTGGGGCAAACTTTGATAATTCCGGCTTTCGCTAATGGGCTTTTGCTATCTGTCCGGAGCATGAGCAGCGCTGTACGCCTTTTTAGAGCTAAATTAAAAATCCCGGAGGTTTTGAAAATTTTTAAAGCTAAAAATGGTTTAAACACCTTAAAATAATTCAGAAATAAATAGTTTTAAAAATTTGAAACGCTCAGTTTAGGTTAGAGTAAGAATTCCGCTCGGTAGCAAGTATGATTTTCAACGCGTCGAGCTGACAGAGTGGTTAACGATAAAAAACAATGTTTATGGATCATAGCGACTTTAACAAAGAGTGTCAATGATATTTAGGGAACGTCCATAAAATTATACTAATCTTTGCAATTTTTTGTAGACATCCCCGGCATTGCTCCCGGCGTGCGCATGAATTTGGGATATCTCTTAGGCTCGCTCCACAGCGCCCTGGAAACTCGCCTTCGGCTCAAACAGTCCAGGTCGCTTCCGCTTCGCTTCGCCTTGAGATATTACCAAATCCATGCAATCAGCCTTTCGCAATTACCGGTGATGTCCAGATGATAATGCAAAGATTAGTAAGTTTTCAGGGGTGAGCAGTTTGTTACGCCCATTCCGGGCAACACGCCCGCCCCGCTCGACACTTGCACTCACTGCAGGCTGCGTCATGTTCAGCCTGTTTGCAATCTCAGTCATTTTATAGATCACCGCATTCAGGCGGGGATTGACCTTTTCGGCCCTGTGGATGGCCGCCTCCAGCACCTCCGCAGGCGGGACTGCGCCCTGCCGGCTGCTCAATCCGCATCAAAAAACTGCTGCCGGTCTTCCATGAACGCCTTGTATAGGCGGTAATGATCCGTTTCTTCATAATCAACGGGCACAATCGGCACCCGGTCAAAATTATAGATGAGCGCATCCGGGCAGGCCAGGATAATCGGGGAATGGCTGGCAATGATAAACTGCGCATGCCCCGCACGGCTCATTTCCACCAGCAGATTGACCAGGCGGATCTGGGTCCGGGGCGAGAGCGCGGTTTCGGGTTCATCCATGAGATACAGCCCGGTTCGGGAATACCGGGCGCGAAAATAGGACATGATGGACTGGCCGTGGGACTGGGTGATCAGGGATTTGCCGCCGAAATAGGAAAGCTGGCCCGTATCGGCCGCCGCCCATTCATCCAGCACCCGGGCAAAATCCCGGAAAACCGAGGCGCCGAAAAAGGAGCCCGGCACCCGGCCGTTTCGCCAGCAAACATCGATATAGTTGCACAGCTCGGACTCATACGGGTTGTGTTCATAGCGCTGCCTGCGGGGGCCCTGCCAGATGTGGATCCCGCAGCGGCCGGCCACCGCCTCCAAAAGTGTGGATTTGCCTGTCCCGTTCTCTCCGGCCAGCAGGGTCACCGGCGTTTTCAGCGGCAGCTGCCGGATCTGCCGAAAGTTTTCCAGGCAAAAGGGGTAATGAGTCTGCGAGGGATAGGTTTCCGGATAGAAATCAATTCGGTCGATGTGCATACCGCCTCTTTAGGTTTAATTGGGTTTGCCAGCTTTGGAATGGAAATTATACTATATACATGGAATGACGCAACCCGACAACAAGATCCTTTCCTTCATCCGCAAAGAAGGTTTTCCATGCCGATTGGCGCACTCGCCGTGTTCGCCATTCTTCCTATCCTGGTTGCCCTGGTCCTTATGGCACGCCCGCGGCCATTGCCGGGCCGCTGCTGTTAAGCCTTGGCTTCCCGGCGCTGGCGGCCGTGCTCGTGGCCCTGCTCTTAAACACGGTGCCGGTAACCTTCGGCGCCGTGGGCACGCCTGTATGGTTCGGGCTAAAAAACCTGCAGGGAAAAATCGAGGCAGCCGTTGCTGCAGGCGGAGACCATTGAGTTCAAGCAGCATATGAGCCATTTCCGGGCCTGGCTGCCCTATGTCCTCATCGGCGTGATCCTGGCGCTGACCCGGCTCAAGTTTCTGCCCTTCGGCGACTGGGTGAGCCGGTGGGATTTGGGAGTCTCGGGCATCCTGGGCCGGTCAGGCATCGACTACTCGCTGAGGCCCCTGTATAACCCGGGCATCATTCCCTTTGCCCTGGTGGCGGTGCTTACAATTTTTCTGCACCGGATGCCGGCCGCAAACGTCAGGAAAGCCTGGACAATGGTCTGCATCCACAACATTGTGGCCGCATCTTCAACCGTCGGGCTGGTCGGCATGGAGGGGCTCATTCTCAGGCGAAACGCGATTCCGCTTCTTCTGTACGGTGCAGTGACCGGCCTGCTGGGGCTCGTCTTTTCCTGCCTTTTGTTCCCGGGGGTTTTCTAAATCCCACCTAAACTGAGCGTTTCAAATTTTTAAACCTGCTTATTTCTGAATTATTTTAAGGTTTTTAAGCCATGTGTATCCATCCAACACTTCTTGCTCGGCCTCACAAATGTTGTAGGCCTCGGTCTCGGCCAATTGGACAGCGTCGGCGTAGACGTTCGGGAAATGCTG
>JAWOFF010000027.1:0-7527 GCA_046482325.1 Desulfosalsimonadaceae bacterium | reverse complement strand
GGCGAGGCCGAGATCATCCAGTTCCGCGAGGTGACCCCGAACGTGACCGGCAGCCATACGCTGACCGCGCAGGCAGCAGTCTTGCAGTAATTGTTCGCAAGGTCCAGGCGGTCAGGCTGTGAGTTGATTTCCATTACCACCCCCCGCTGGCCTGCGGCTTTAATAAGGGCTTCCATGTCAAGAGCCATGGGTTCGCGCCGGTTGATAAGGCGGCCGGAAGGATGGCCCAGGATGTTGGCAAAGGGGTTGTCCAGGGCCCGGATTATCCGCTCGGTCTGCTTTTCCCGGCCGAGGCGCTGGTGATAATGAACCGAGCAGACTGTCAGATCCAGCTCCCGAAGCACCGAATCAGGCAGATCCAGGCTGCCGTCGGCGCGGATGTCCACCTCTATGCCTTTGAGTACGGTAATGCCCGTCAGTTTTTCGTTCAGCCGGTCGATCGCCTCCATCTGACGGCGCAGCTCTTTTTCATCCATCCCCCCGGCAACGGTCACCTGCCGGGAATGATCGGTAATTGCGATATATTCATAGCCGCATTCTTCCGCAGCCTCCGCCATCTCCTCCAGGCTGTTTCTGCCGTCGGTATAGTTGGTATGCATATGCAGATCCCCGCGGATGTCGGAGAGGCGGATAAGCTCAGGCAGGCTGCCGGATGCGGCAGCCTCGATTTCACCGCGGTTCTCCCGCAGCTCCGGGGCAATCCAGGAAAGCCCCGCGCTTTTATAGACCTCTTCCTCGGTTTTGCCGGCAATGCGGGTGCTGTTTTCGTAGACCCCGTATTCGTTGATTTTCAATCCTTTTTTTCCAGCAAGCTGCCTCACGGCCACGTTATGGGCTTTTGAGCCGGTAAAGTAATGCAGGGCCGCCCCGTAGCTTACCGCGGCGACAATGCGCAGATCCACCTGCAATCCGGAGCGGAGGGTGACGGAACTCTTGGTGCGGCCGTGGGCATGGATGGCGTCGACCTCTGAATAATCCACAAATGCCTGCATCACTTGTTTTTCCAATCCGCGGCGGCAGGATACCAGGATATCCAGATCGCCAACCGTTTCTTTGCCGCGGCGAAAGCTGCCGGCAAGCCCTGTCTGTTTAACTCCTTCAAGACCCTGAATGTAGGCCTGCAGCGCCATGGCCTGGGGTTTTGCCTCGCTCAAAAGCATCCGGGGGGCGGAGGCTTTTTTGGCGCGCCCGATGGCGTTTGCGATTTTTTCCTGGCTCTTTTGTCCGAATCCCTCCAGTTCGGCAATTTTTCCTTTTTTGGCGGCATCTGCCAGCTCTTCGACGGTGGTGATGCCCAGCTTGTGATAGAGGGCTGCAACTTTTCTGGGGCCCAGTTCCGGGATCTGCAGTATATCGAGAAGGGAGACGGGAACCTCCTGCTTTAGCTGTTCCAGAAAAGAGAGGTTTCCGGTTGTGACAATTTCTTTGATTTTTTCAGAAAGCTCTTTGCCTATACCCTGAAATCGGGTCAGGTCCTCGTCCTGCCGGACCATTTTAGTCATGTCCTCGGCACTTGTCCCCACAATGCGGGCAGCCTCCCGGTAGGCCCGTATGCGGAAGGGGTTATCTCCCCTGATCTCCATCAGGTCAGCTACCTGGTTGAATATATCTTGTATTTCCGGATTCTGAATATACATAACAGGAGCTGTCTGAGGGTTTCAATTCAAGCGCGGCTCTTTGTTTATTCATAACACGGGAGTCCCGGGGTTGTGAAAGCCTTTTTTATCCACGCCCACCTGCACTGAACCGGCTGCACTGAAACGTGGCGGCTTACTAATCTTTGCAGTATTTTGTAGACATCCCCGGCATTGCTCCCGGTGTGCGCATGAATTTGGGATATCTCTAAGGCTCGCTCCGCAGCGCCCTGGAAACTCGCCTTCGGCTCAAACAGTCCAGGTCGCTTCTGCTTCGCTTCGCCTTGAGATATTACCAAATCCATGCAATCAGCCTTTCGCAATTACCGGTGATGTCCAGATGATAATGCAAAGATTAGTAAAATGGATGGGGCGCCGGGGTTGGGGCATGCAGGCTTTTGACAGATTGAAACTGCAGCTTATATTGGTACAGGTGAGGGTATATATTGATAAAAAAAAGAATATTTTAGAAAAAAGGAGGAACCGCGGCTATGCAGATACTGCATCTTTATTATTCATCAACCGGAAATACGCAGAAGGTTGCGGAAACCATAGATAAGGCCCTGGAGGACCTCGGCCATCAGGTGGAGTCCGTGTCTGTAAAAAAGCTGAGCGGAGACCTGGAATTGCTTGACTACGACATGGTTTTTGCAGGCTCCGGTGTCTACGAGTGGCTGCCGGGCAAATCCATGCAGGAGCTTTTCGGCAGCTTGCGCAAAAAGTATGCGGACACCGGAGACATCCGGCCTGCCTCGCCAAAGCGGCCGGACAAAAAAGCCGTGGTGTACTGCACTTATGGAGGTGTGCATACAGGGATAAACGAAGCCGTACCTGCGGTCAAGTACATGGCCCAGCTTTTTGATCACCTTGGATTCCAGATTCTTGCCGAATGGTATGTCCCGGGTGCCTATGTGCCGGAGAAAATGAAGGCCTTCTCCGAGGGCGGGCGCCTGGGAGATATCCGGGGACGGCCGGATGAACATGATCTGAAGGCGGTGGCCGAAAGCGTCAAAGGCATCCTCAGGGTCTGAACTGTTAGAGCTCCATCGCCTGCGGGCTTTTTTGTGTTGATCATCCTGCTTGCCCCCCAAATCCTGCTTATTGGCGCTTATGCACCGATAGGGGGCTGAGGGGGGCTGTATGCAATGGCGGCTATTGCTGTCCTGCGGAATAGTCTCCGAATTCCTTACGGATTTCTTTGTCCAATTCCTCAAATCCTTTTTCAGCCTGAAACTGCTGCCACAGAGCCTCGTCGTCTCTAAGGCTGGTCTTGACGGAATCCTTGATATATTTCTGCACTCTTTCCGGATCTACTGTTACAAGCGTATAAATTGTGGAACTGGGCGAGATCCAGGAGGCCTGCTGCCGGGAGCCGGATATGCTCTGCCTGGTAACCTGCTTGGAAACCTGGGCGGAGAGCTTGTCCACGGTTTGCCCCTCTCCTGCCCCGATTTGTTTGGTAAAATTTTTGACAAGGTCTTTTACCTTTACCTGAATCTGCCGGGCCATTTCGGCCCTTGCCATGGCCATGGCTTCCGTCCTGGCGAATCCGACTCCGGCATCACCGATCCTGGCGGAGCCAACCCCGGCCAGACCTTCTGTATTACTGCCGCCGTTTGTCACCCAATCCGGGGCGTCCTTGAATTCTTTCGCCATGCTGGATTCACCGTGTACCCCGCTCGGCGTGGAGCTGCACCCGGCAACGAATACGGCGCAAAGAAGAAAAATCGCTGCCCCTGCGAGTTTTTGTTTCATGGTTTGTTCCTCCTTTTCCGTTTCATTTTTCCTCAGGGGATACAAACTGATCCCCGATCTCCCGGGCTGCTTTGCCGGAGACTTCTTCTATGGCTTTGCGCGTGGCTTCACGGACATTTAAATGAGCAGCCCGGCAGTCTTTCGAGACATTGGCCACCCTGTCCCCCGTAGTCTTGTCCAGAATGGAGGCGGTGATGCTAGCGCGGACGAATTCCCATTTGCCACGGTCCAGATCAACCGGCGCCACTCTGGTGCGCCCCTTTATAATCACATCTGCCTTTGACTCTGCGTCTGTCAGTATATAACCTTCTTCGGTGAGATGCCGGCTGATCCGATCCTGAACAGTCCGGGACCGGGCGCCTGATATATCGATAAAAATTCGCATGCTACTTTTTATCTGCGGCAGTTTCCGGACAATATCCGCGATGTCGGATTTTATCCGGCTGTCGTAGTGTGCCCCGATTACCCGCATGCGGCTTTGAACAGCCTGCTTTTCGAGCCATTTGTTCATGATCCGGTCGATGGCCCGGAGTTTGCGTACAGGGCTGTTTAGCTCGTGGTAGGCCCGGATGCTGCCGGCAAGCGAGTTATCAATCTGTTTGAGCTCAGAAATCCACTGCTGCCGAGCTTTGGCGCGGTCAAGGACGGCAATGGCATGCCACAGCCCGTCAGACTTCCAGGAATCGCCGATCTTCGCTCCCTCCAGCTGCACGCTGGACTGGATCCGAATCGTTTCCTCCACGTTTTTTTCCAGGTGCTCGCCGTGCCGGGAGCTTATCACCGAGCGCGTCTCTGCCCGGACCCGGCTGGAAATTTCGGATTCAAAGATGCCGGAAAGCGCAGATAAGGCCCGGCGTCTGGCTTCGGGCTCGGACTGGCCGGATGCGCGTGCGGTGAGGTACTGCCGTGAACTGTATTGAGAAGACTCCGGTTTTGCCATGGCAGGGGTTTGTCCGGCTGCCTCCGGCGAGCGGGAGGAGCTGCACCCGCAAAACAGGGCGGACAATAGCAGCAGGCAGATGAGAGCCGCTGCTTTGCACGGCTGTTTAAGGTATCGCTCAGGGTTTCTTCTCCGGCGCTGCATTAAAATATTATATCTCCGTTTTTTGTGATGCACAAGATAAATTCGGTTTCCCCGGCTTTGACGGTAAATGTTTGCTGCAGGGCTTTTTTACCGTTGCAGGTCCGGAAGTATGCGCGGTACCGGCCCGGTTCCACAAAGACCCGGGTCAGGCGGATTTCGGCGGGAAGGGTCCGCCAGCACCGGGTGTCCGCACGTTCAATGAATTGGTTGACAATATTTAGTCCGAACGCCACCATTTCAGAATCGCTTTCTTTTTTTGCCTGCTGGATCAGCACCTGTTTGGCCGCTGCGCGTGCTGCGATTTTGGCCAGGATGCGGGCCTTGCGGTCCCTGAGGTTTTTGCGGGCAATTTTATTGATATCCTCCACCAGGTGAGTCTCCGCACGTATCGTCCTTTCCCCGGACTGCAGCAGGAACTGGCTTTTGCCGCAAGCAGGCGGGTTGGGGGCATAGTCCGGGAAGGCAATTTTTATCGGGCCGCTTTTTGTGGGAATGCTCAGGTGATTTTCCACTTTTTTCGGAGCGGAGCCCATGAAGTGAATACATACGATTGCGGCCATCTGCCGGCTGCTTTCAAAGTCCCTCCATTGCAGCCCCTTTACCTGCCAGCCTTTACCTGCAACTTCAGGCATGCGGCCTTCGTGTTCTGCAAGACGGAACAGATCCTGTGCCAGAAAAGGGGGGGCAGGGATGTCGTAATTTTTCTGGTAATCTTCAAACGCCTGATAGGATTTGAAATAATCAATAAACGCCTCATCCGTCTGCCCTGCTGCCTCATAGAGCATGCCGCTTAAATATCGGGCAAAGGCATCTTCCTTGTATACATTTTTTTTATCGTATTTGTCGTTGTAGAAGCTAAGCAGCGAATTCAGACGACGACATTCCACCAGGGCTTCTTCGTACTGCTCCAGTTCAATGTAGCTTATCGCCGAGAGCAGATTGATCATTGCCCGCTCAAAATCTTCGCCGGCATAGGGCCTTGTGTACTCGTTCCACACAAAAGATGCGGCTTGCCTGCTCAGGCTCTTGGTCCACAGCCGCTGGGCAAGTTCTTCCGCCCTGTGAAAAAAACTGTTTGCCTCCCGGTAGTTTTGACAGCTCATATGGATCATGGCGGAATCGAGGAGATATAGCAGCTTCTGGTTTGTCCCGTAGACCGATTTCCGGTTTTGAAGATAGGCAATAAGGCTGGAACAGTTGTTTACACGCAGCTCCCGGTTGATTTTTCCGTAATCCGGGCCCCAGGAAGCACAACCCCACAAAAGGAGCAAACAGAGAATAGCAGCCGTTGTCTTTTGCATAGTTATGGTATTATCGGTAGCTGACGAAGCCGGCTGTTTTTAGAAGGAATATTTGGGCTGTTCTATGTATTTTTTTATCTTTTTCTCTCCGATCCAGACTTTCCGGTGGCTTTCAATGTTTATGAGTTCGAGGTTGACCTGATAGTACATGACCTTTTCCCCTTCGGCCTGATCGGTGATTGTGTTGATAGTGCCCTGTAGCATGTAATCCGCTCCGATTTCCATGCCTTCGGATTTTGCGGTGGCTTCCGAGGCATGAGAGGCCTGGTCGAGCCGCTCGGCCCGCAGCTGTTCCCGCTGGCCGCCGGCTGCCACAAAGGAGACCTTGCCCGAGTTGATAAGCGCCCGCTCGAGATCTTTGACAAAGGTCTGCGTGTTGATGTGTTCGTGGCTGCGGTTTTGGATTGCGCCGACAATCACCGCGGGCTTTCTGTTGTCGTGCCGGCTTTGAAACTCTTTTATCCAGGGGCGCTCCAGGGCGTCTTCAATCATGGCTTCAGAGACCAGCCGCGAATCCGTATCGTTCCATCGGCCGCTAAGATCGATGGTCCTGTCAGTCTCCACCCGGGAAACCTTTTTGCCCCCGCAGCCGGTAAAAACCGGCAGGAGTCCGAGTATCAGAAGGCAGATCAAAGTTTTTTTCATGCTGTCCTCCTGCATCCTTTTTTTTGCGGCCTGCAGTTACAGGAGGCCGGTTCGGTACGGCAACGTAAAAGGGGGGCATCACTTCTGCGATGCCCCCCCCCTTTTACGTTGTGTGTTTTTGGCACCCGCTCGTATTGGGCGCTACATTTCAGCCTGCTCGGGATGAAATACATCTACCTCTTTTAGGTCCTCTCCAAGGTATTCCCGCTCGTTCGGACCCAGGATGCCCATTGAAAGGGCTATAAGCGTCCACAGATGCACAGCATGATACTTGGCCTCGAAATGTTCGGACAGATCATGGATCTGCGCATGGCAGTTATGGCAGGCGGTAATGCAGTAATCGGCATCGGTTGCCACAATCTGCTCGTGCTTGATCCGGCCGAATTCCCTTCTCTTGTCGTGGTATCCGGCCTGGAGGGTTCCGCCGCCGCCTCCGCAGCAGAAGTTGTTGGATCTGTTCGGGGTCATGTCAATGAAGTTCTCTTCCCCGACAACCGATTTGACCACAAAGCGCAGGTCCTCTGCTACCGGGTCCCCGTAGCTTTTGCGGATGATCTGGCAGGGGTCCTGTACAGTAAACTTGATTTTCCGGTCTTTGTTCCAGTCCGAGTTGACCACGAGCCGGCCTTCCCGGATCCATTTGGCATAGTATTGGTAGATGGATGCAATTTCAAGGTCGCCTGTGTCAATACCGTATTTTCGCACTCCTTCCAGGACTGCAAAGGTGACGTGCCCTCATTCCGTGTTGAGGTAGGTCTTGCACCCCAGCTCCTTTGCCTGATTGATGGAAGTTGACACGATATGGTTCCAGCCGTCGTCATCGCTGAGAAACATGCAGTAGTTCTCACCGCCCCAGCCTTTGCTGCCGTAGGTCCAGTTGATGCCGGCCTTGTGCAGAATTTTCCACAGGGGGACCATTTCATCCGGTTCGGTTACCGGCTCCCTGGAGTTCTGATTCAGAAAAAACTCCGCCCCTTCCTTGTCGATGGGGGCAACCATGTCCTTGAACTCCGGCTGGGCTTCCCGGTATTCCTCAAGAATGTCTTCCACCACGAATGTAAAATCGTCGGGAGAGGCCCCCATGGCGCTGCAGGAATCGTTGCGAAGG
>JAWOFF010000137.1:0-5298 GCA_046482325.1 Desulfosalsimonadaceae bacterium | reverse complement strand
CTCGACGACGCGGCGGTGGGGGCGTCCAGGTCAAGCACGCCCCGGCACTATGGGATGATGTTGCCATCTGCATAGCCCGTCGGGAACTTGATGTCCGGTTTTAGTCCGATGGTTCCCGAATTCCTTGCTTTTATTCTGAATTCGGCTGCTCCACGTGCTCGGCCCAAAACCGTCCGTAGCTGTCGAGGCTTCCCTTTTCGAGCTTTCCGTTGTAGACGCGGGCAATCCGCTTGCCCACGTTCTGGCATTTTTCCTTCACATCCGGATCTTCGGCGCCGTCCATGGAAAAATACCAGGTCTCGCCGTCGGCAAAGATCGTATAACCCGCCCCCTGACAGGATTGCTTGTCGTCCAGGTAGAGGTAAGCCAGGTAAAAGATTTTTTCCGTGCTCACCAGAAAGGCTTCAGCGCCGTTTAAATCGGCACGGGGCGGCGGATCAGTGGAGCTATTCCTTTTCCGCCACATGAATGAAAAAATCTGACTGTTGGATGTCATAATCTTTTTTAAAATCCCCGTAAGTGGTGATGGTCTGAAAACCGGCATCGCGAAGCAGGCCGCAGCAATAGTCTTTCCGCAGGGGATACATATTCAGGGTGTAGCTGGACCGGTCCGGAAAAACATATTCAAAAATGACCAGGTCATCGCTGATATGGACCGGTTCGGCCTTTACCCGGTCGCCGGCATAGTAATATTTATGCTTGGAGCTGTATCCGGATGCCAGCATGTTGTCGTAATTGCGCTGGTCCAGGATCAAAACGCCGTCGGGCTTGAGCACGGCATAGAATTCAGCCAGGGCCTTTCTGCGATCGGGTTCAGCAAAGAGATGGGTAAAGGAGTTGCCCAGACAAAGGGCTGCGTCATAGCGGACTTCGACATCACGGGTCAGCCAGCGCCAGTCCGTCGGTATGGTCCGGAGCACCAGTCCGCGTTTTCTGGCGTTTTCCGAGGCTTTGTAAAGCATCTCCGCGCTCCCGTCCGCGCTATGGACCTCAAAACCGGCATTTATCAGGGTGACCGAGTGATAGCCAGTTCCCGTGGCCAGATCGAGAATTTTGCTCTTTCCTTTGCTTTTCAAGAGGTTGATAAAAAAGGCCCCTTCTCCTTCGGCCCGAGCGTCCCAGTCAATCAGCTCATCCCACTTGTCAACAAAATCTTCCTGGTATTGGGCTTTGTAATGATCGGTATCCTTGATTTTTTCAATGCCCTCATTGTTTCTTGGGTCCATTGTCATAAAAACCCCTCCTTTCTTCTAAAAAAGTCTTTTCGAAAACAACTCTTTTATGTTAAAAAAATTGGCCAAATTCCGGCTCCGGTCGACTGTGGAGGTTGTCTTCGGCTGAAGATTTAGGGTTTGGTTTTTTCAGCCGAACGGAAACCGGAAGATGACCAAACTGTCGGGGCAGGCTGCCCCTTTAAAGCCTTACTCATCTCTCAGTAAAAAATCCGCCGCCGCAGCAGAAGCATCGTCCTTATCCGGATGGCCGGCGGCCCGGTAGAGCCCTTGGTCCCTTCCGATCACATAGTCCGGCGCGTCGCTTGCCCCCAGTTTGTGATGGGCTGTGCGATAGATCCTGCCATCAACTCTGAGTTCGTAATCCGGCACATCCGACCATCCCTCCGGGTGATACACCGTGCGAAAAAATTTGCCGTACCGAATAACATAAACAGGTTCGTTCATTTGCCATGCCGGATGGCTGGGGGGTGCATAAAGCTTCATCATAGCGGCCTCTTTGTTTTAAAAGGTTTCTTAAATAAAAAAGCCCTCCAGGCACGATTGCTCGTGTCTGGAGGGCTGCACCCAGTTTTCTTGGCCCTCATCTATTTCGAATGGAACTGCTACTCCATTCGGAACTGCCCATCGGGGTCGGCATCTGTAACACCGCAGAAATGCCGATGTATGGGTTAAGGCAGGTCTTCTGGCTCCCCCGCCTTCTCAGCGGCCTTCCCATAAGGCTTAAACCCTAAAGTGGCACACAGAGGCTGAAAAGGTTTCCGTTATCATGAACGGATCGGGGTTACAGCGGCGGGACCGCTCCCGGCTTTCACGGGATTCCCTATTAAGCAAACTGCACCCTAACACTTTAAATTATATTGGCTGCGCAGCAGACTGTCAAGGGAAAGTTCGGGAGGCGGCTGTCGGCCAGAAGGCCCCGTTTCGGGCCGGTGGCGATGATGGTCTGAATGTTTTGAAATCCTACAGCCCCGCGCACATCAGCGCCGTGGCCGCCTTCGGCCAGAATCTGCGCATGCCGGATCTCACCGTCAGCGACTTCCTTAATTTTTGCTGATATGGCTGCCGTTAAATATCCGGCCAGGAGTATCCGGGTAGAAGCCCTCAGCCATGGCGATGCTCCTGAAGTTTTTGCGCACCCATTTGCGAAAAGCATTGATAAAGGCGGGATCATGAAAGCGGATGGCCTCGCCCAGACAGTTCAGATCCTGCTGTATGCGCCAGTATTGATACATAATATCAACCTCCCTGATGCAGGCAAATGGAACCCGGCTGTTTCATTTGCAAGTTCAATGAAATCCATGAATGATGCAGCATAAGAAATTCCGGCGGAATCGTCAAAACTCGATGCCTTTCTGGGCTTTGATCCCTGCCTGATAGGGATGTTTGAGGGCCCTGATTTCCGATACCAGATCAGCCGCGGCCGTGAGCGGCTTCGGGGCGTCGCGGCCGGTGACGGCCACATTCATCCCGGAAGGCTTGTCCGCCAGGGTCGAGAGGACCGAATCCATATCAACCACGCCGTAGTTGAGCAGATAGGTAAACTCGTCGAGCACCACCAGGTAGTAATTGTCCGAGTTTATGGCGTTTTGGGCAAACGCCCAGGCCTCGCGCGCAGCCGCCTTGTCCTTTTCCAGGTCGTCGGATTTCCAGGTAAAGCCGCGGCCCATGACGTGAAAATCGATCAGGCCGTCAAACCGGTCCACCGCATCCATCTCCCCGTATTTCCAGGCCCCCTTGATAAACTGAATGAAGCAGACCTTGAGCCCGTTGCCGGCGCTTCTCATGGAAAGGCCTATTGCCGACGTGGTCTTGCCCTTGCCGTCTCCGGTAAACACCATCAATAATCCTTTTCTCATTTTACCTTTTCCTCCAGCCGCCATTTTGGCTGCCATTTCTCAACCCGGGCAGCGGTCATCACGTCGATTTTGCTGCCCGTCCATATTTAGAATTGATACCGAAGCCCTATGGCAAAATTGCGCCCGGGCATGGGATAACCGTCTTTGTGGGCATAATCCCTGTATTTTCATATTTTTCACCTCCGCCTGTGTCATAGTCGTCCACGCTGCTTCGCGAAAAAGTGCCCGAAAAATCAAATCCCTTTGTTTTTCCTGAAAATCCGATGCTGCTTTCCTGATAGTCAAAACTGCCCGGTTTTCCCTCTATAAAAGCCGAAGGTTTTTCTTTTCCCCGCTTTGTAATGACATTGATCAGCCCCCCATGGCCGCCGCCCCATACTGAACAGAGGCCGGGCCGTGGATGATTTCCACACGCTCGATATTCTCGGTCATGATTTTAGCTGTATTCCCCGTGCCGGTTCTTCGGCCGTCGACAAGAAGGAGAACCCTCCCGGCCGGATCAATACCATGGACATCCGTTCGTGCCCCCTGAACGCCAACGCCGGAAAGCACCCCGGGGTATTTGATAAGGCGGCCGACATTTTCTTCCGCCAAAAGCTCGCCAAGATCCCGGGCGGGAGAGAGTCTGATCTCTTTTTCAGTAATGACGGTAATATCCTTGGTAACTTCTCTTTTCATTTCCTTGACTCTGCCGGCAGTGACGACCATATCCTCCATTTTCCGCGGCTGTTCATCAGCTGATTGCTGAGCAAAGGCGGGCAATCCGACTGGAAACATCAGAATCAACATTAGCAATAAGGATTTGCCGCATATTCTTTTCTTAATCTTTAGTTTTTGACTCCAATTTTGTTTCTTCGTTGGCGGTAACTCCGATTTCCGTGTTTCTTTTTCCAAATTCATTCTGTTTCTCCTTCTTTCATAATTTCTGAATGTCCGGCTGCCGATGTTGCTTCCTTCCATTTATCCGCAAAGCCCATGGCCTCGCTCCAGCAGGTTGTCGGTAGAATGCCCCAGGCGAACTTGTCCTTCATAGTAAGTGCCGATGTGCATGGTTCAGTCCTTTGCCTTGTTTACGGTTTTTAGTGCCAGCAGAAAGCAAAACAGCCCGACGCCGGCCAGCACGGCATAGGCCCGCCAGTCCGGCACCCGGCCGAAGGCCACGGCCCGGATGGACTCGGATGCGTGGGTTAGGGGCAGGAAGAACAGGATATTCTCCGCCCAGTCCGGCAGCCGCTCCACCGGGAAGAAAGTGCCGCCCAGAAAGGCCATGGGCGTGATGACGAAACTGGTCAAAAGGCTCTGGTCCGCATGGGAGCGGACCAGCATGGCAAGTGCCACGGCCAGGGAGGCAAAGACAAAGCTGTTTAATAGGGCGGCCAGCCAGAGCAGCGAGCCATAGTCAAGATTCACGCCAAAGGCCAGGCCCAAAAGCAGGATGACGGCGATGGCGATGAGCGCCCGGCTCATGCCGGCCAGCACCTCGCCTGCCACATAGGCGGCGTTCCGGATGGGCGCAGCCTGGAATTCCTCAAATATGCCCCAGTAGAACCGGGCCACATTGATGTCGGTGGCAATGGCAAAACTCTGGATCATACTGCTCATGGCCACCAGGCCGGGAATCAAAAACTCCGTATAGGTGAATCCGTCGAACTTGACCTCCCCGCCCATGGCATAGGAAAATGCCAGCAGGTAAAGAAGCGGCGATACCGCCATGCTGGCCACCATCCGCTTGAAGCGGCGCTTGACGATGATCATCTCTCTCAAATAAACCGCGATAAATCCCTGTATCATTGCACCTTCTTTCCGGTTTGCGCCAGATAGGCATCCTCCAGGTTGACCCGGCGAAGCGTAAATCCCGTGTCACGGCCGGCCATGGCCTCTCTTGCCGCTTCCCGGTCCGGGTAGTACCGGGTCTGCATGCCGCTGTCCGCCAATTGGTCCACGGCCCAGCCCCCGAGCTCGGCGATGAGGCGGTCCGGGCGGTCCAGGGCCACGATCCGGCCTTCATCCAGAAATGCCACCCGGTCGGCCAGAAACTCGGCTTCCTCGATGTAATGGGTGGTCAGAAAGATAGTCGTGCCGTCCTGCTGGATTTTTTTGATCAGACCCCATATGCGCCGCCGGATATCCGCGTCCAGTCCGACCGTGGGCTCATCCAGAAAAAGGATTCGCGGATGGTGCAGAAGCGCCCGGGCGATCAGCACCCG
>JAWOFF010000123.1:0-19952 GCA_046482325.1 Desulfosalsimonadaceae bacterium | reverse complement strand
ACCTGTGGGTGGATGCCTTTGCCAGGTGGCGGATTGCTGATCCGGTGGCCTTTTTCAAAACTGTTACCGACCGCTTCTCCGGGCTCAAGCGCCTCGATGATATCATCAATCCGGCGGTGCGAAATGCCGTGACCTCTCATGAGCTGATAGAAACTGTAAAAAACAGCAACAGACCCATGACAACGCTGGAGGGCAAAGGCTCGACCCAGCCCAATGTGATTGAAACGGGCAGGGAAAAGCTCAATGCAATGATTTTAAAGGCCTCGCAGCCAAAGCTTGACCGCTTCGGCATTGAACTGATCGATGTAAAGATGAAGCGTGTCAATTATGTGAAAAAGGTGCGGGACTCTGTCTACGGCCGAATGATAGCCGAACGTAAGCAGATGGCGGAAAAGATCCGCTCCGAGGGCCAGGGCGAAGCCAAGCGCATCATGGGTCAGAAGGAGAGGGACCTGCGCGAAATCCGCTCCGAGGCTTATGAAAAGGCGGAAGAACTAAAGGGTGATGCTGACGCGAAGGCTACCGAGATTTATGCCGAAGCCTATAACGCAGACCCGGAATATTACTCCTTTACAAAGACCCTTTCTGTATACCAGGAGTCTCTGGACAAAAAGAGCAACCTGGTCTTATCTACAGATTCGGAGCTGCTCAAGTATTTGAAGCAGTTCTCAGATACGGCTGCAGCCAAAAATTGATCCAATCGCAAGCAAAGAAACAAAAAAACCGGAAGAGGCCGCCTCTCATGCGGCCTCTTCCGGTTTCTGCCTGTTACGATCGCCGGTATCATTGCTTTAGCCCTTATTTCGCTGATGCCGCGTTCTGGCTAAAAGTTTGCGGTGTTTGTGCTTGCGCATCTTTTTGCGCCGTTTCTTGATTACGCTACCCAACAGATCACCTCCTTTCCACTGGATTCAGTTTTTTCTGGGTTCCGTTGAAGATAAATCCGCTTGCCAAAACTTTCAGAAACGGATAACAATATTTTATACCATGTTCAATAAAAGATTGGCAATAGGTTTTTCAATTCACCGGCATTTTTGAGAAATGTGTGCACAGCGATACTTTAACTCTCATCAGCTGGAGATGGTAACAAGAGCGGTTGAGATGGCCGAGGAACTTATCAGCAATTATTATAAGCTCTCCTCCAGTCAGCTGGGCCGGTTGAACTATGATGTAAAAACCGCCGCGGATCTGGCTTATTCCGAAGTCGTTGATGATCATTTTGCACAGATTGTGAAATACAGGCTAAAGAAAAAAAATGCCCTGCGGGAGAGCGAGGCGGAGGATTTTTATCAGATATGCCTGCAGGACCACGCC
Source organism: Desulfosalsimonadaceae bacterium (assembly GCA_046482325.1). Classification (GTDB taxonomy): domain Bacteria; phylum Desulfobacterota; class Desulfobacteria; order Desulfobacterales; family Desulfosalsimonadaceae; genus M55B175. The sequence goes on along the minus strand of JAWOFF010000123.1, from coordinate 18,638 downwards.
ATTCTGCAGGCGCTGGAAGAACAGCCGGAGCTGGCCTTTCTCGAGTTTCTGCTCTATATTGTTTGTCACGAGCTGATTCATGTGGTGCGCTTCAATCGTTTTTTGCAGCAGTTTAACGCATCCGCGGAGGAGAAGCTGGCCGAAGAGCACCGGGTCCATGCCCGGACCCGCGAGATACTGAGCAGTGTCTCGATGGACGGCATTGCCCCGGTGCTGGCTTTTTACGGGCAGTGGCAGAGCCCGTCCCGGCATCCCGGCGGTGCCTGAAAAAAATGCGACCCCGCCCCCTTGACAACCGGCAAAGTTTGACTATATTTGGTATGATTCAATGCATGGACCGATAATTATAGCTACTTGTTATTATTGAGGAAGCAGGAGTTCTGAGATGCCAATCTACGAGTACGAATGCCAGGAGTGCGGAGAGGTGCATGAGATTATGCAGAAGATGTCGGATGAAGCTTTGACCGTATGCCCTAAGTGCTCCGGAAAACTTCAGAAGTTAATTTCTAACTGCACATTCCATCTTAAGGGAAGCGGCTGGTATGCCACTGACTACGCCAAAGGCAATACCTGTGCTTCCGCAACTGAATCTAAAGATTCGAATACGGCCACCGAAAAACCATCAACAAGCGAAAAAACATCAGCAGCGGACAGCACCGGCACTTCATCGGATGCCTGACCCCGGCAACCTGCCGGGCATTGCCGATAGGTGCGGAAACTGCAGCCGGCCGGATTTTCGGTGGCATACTTCACTCCGGAAAAAAGAATTCTTAGCTAGATTGTAGATCAGCAATTCAGAAAACGGCGCTCTTGTCATTGTAGCCGGATGATCGAGGACTGCGGAAGTATATACTTTTGTTCCGAAATCAGCATAACCCCATTTAACGGTTATTGATAAACCCGAAAAAAGGAGAGTGGAAATGAAAATCAGACCATTGCAAGATCGGATTTTGGTAAAACGGGTTGAAGAGGAATCCAAAACCAAGGGCGGTATTATCATCCCCGACAGCGCCAAGGAAAAGCCCGCTGAGGGAATCGTCAAGGCTGTCGGCCAGGGCAAGCGCATGGAAGACGGCACAAGGATGACGCCGGATATTAAAGAAGGCGACCGGGTCTTGTTTGCCAAATACGCCGGGACGGAAGTCAAAATCGACGACGAAGAGCATCTGGTTATGCGCGAAGATGATGTGCTTGGAATTATTGAATAAACAAGATTGGAGGTTGAGCATATGACAGCAAAAGATATTCACTACGGGATGAAAGCCCGGGAAAGAATGCTTGCCGGGGTAGACAAGCTGGCTGATGCGGTCGCCGTTACTCTTGGGCCCCGCGGAAGAAACGTAGTTATTGAAAAATCCTGGGGATCGCCTACAGTGACCAAGGATGGTGTAACTGTCGCCAAGGAAATTGAGCTCGAGGATAAGTTCGAGAATATGGGCGCACAGATGGTAAAGGAAGTTGCAAGCAAAACAAGTGACATGGCCGGCGACGGGACAACTACCGCCACGGTGCTCGCCCGTTCCATCTACCAGGAAGGCCTGAAGCTGGTTGCAGCAGGCAACAGCCCCATGGCCATCAAGCGGGGCATAGAAAAAGCAGTGGAGGCTGCGGTCAAAGAGCTTGGCAAAGTCAGCCGTTCCACCAGCGAGCAGCGCGAAATCGCTCAGATTGGTACAATCTCTGCAAACAACGATGAAACCATCGGCAACCTGATCGCCGAAGCCATGGAAAAGGTCGGAAAAGACGGCGTTATTACAGTTGAAGAGGCCAAATCCATGGAAACCAGCCTTGATGTTGTCGAGGGTATGCAGTTTGACAGGGGTTATGTCTCGCCCTATTTTGTCACGGATTCGGAAAAAATGGAGGCGAACCTGGAAGACCCCTATATTCTGATCCATGAAAAAAAGATCAGCAATATGAAAGATCTGCTGCCGATTCTGGAGCAGGTATCCAAAACAGGCAGGCCGCTTCTGATCATTGCTGAGGAGGTTGAAGGCGAAGCTCTGGCAACACTGGTGGTCAACAAACTGCGAGGCACACTCAACGTGGCTGCTGTTAAGGCCCCCGGCTTTGGCGATCGCCGCAAAGCCATGCTGGAGGACATTGCGGTTCTTACAGGAGGACAGGTCGTTTCTGAAGACGTGGGCATCCAGCTCGAGAGCATCACGCTGGATGATCTGGGCCGCGCGAAAAATATCTCTATTGACAAGGACAACACTACCATTGTAGACGGCGCCGGGTCCAAATCCTCGCTGGAGAACCGTGTCAAGCAGATTCGCACCCAGGTCGATGAGACTACCTCTGACTATGACCGCGAAAAACTCCAGGAAAGATTGGCCAAACTGGTCGGCGGCGTTGCGGTGATCAATGTCGGCGCTGCTACCGAGACGGAGATGAAAGAGAAAAAGGCCCGGGTGGAGGACGCGCTTAATGCGACGCGGGCTGCAGTGCAGGAAGGCATTGTTGCCGGCGGCGGCGTTGCGCTGGTGCGCTGCATGGGCGCTCTGGAAAAAGTCAAAGCCAAGGGAGAGCAGAAACTTGGTGTCAACGTAGTTGTCCGGGCCCTGGAGGAGCCGCTGCGGCGGATTGCCGGCAATGCAGGAGTTGAAGGCTCCATCGTCATTGACAAGGTGAAAAACAGCGAAGGCGCGAACGGCTATAACGCTGAAACCAATACCTATGAAGACCTGATTGAGGCCGGCGTTATTGATCCGACCAAAGTGGTGCGGTTTGCAATTCAGAATGCCGGCAGCGTGGCTTCCCTGATGCTCACCACCGAAGCCATGATTGCAGAGAAGCCCGAAGATAATGAGTCCGCCGGAGGAGGCGCCGGTGCAGGTGCCGGCGGAATGGGCGGAATGGGCGGAATGGGCGGAATGGGCGGAATGATGTAGCCCCTCCCGCAAAAAACGCCTTTATTGCATCAATTGACGCCTTTATGGACGGCTTCCCGGTTCATAAAGGCGTTTTTTTAAGGGCAGCCGCCCGTTCCGCGCAGGTTTCCGCAAGCGGGGAATAAAAGTATTTGTCTTGACACCGCAGGTCTTGTCGGCTACTTTCGGTTGTAATCAAAAATCAGGTACTGCCGCTTTGCGGATTCGCAGCTGCGCATCTCCCGCCAATGCTTCCGCCACAGGGCAAAAGCTGCCTCTGTACACGAGCGGCAGTGGCAGCCGGGTCTTTTTATCATTGCAAGGATGGAGTTGAAAAAGAATGGGATCTGAAAATATCAATATCATTGCCATGATATTGAATGCAGGATTAATGGTGCAGTTTGTCATGCTGCTGCTGTTTGTCTTTTCGGTCGTTTCCTGGGCCATCATTTTGATCAAGTACCGCCAGCTCCGGCGGGCCTATCGGGAATCAGCTGATTTTATTGAGTTTTTCTGGCAAAAGCGGGATTTTTCCCAGGCCTTTTCCAAATCCAAAGAACTGGCGTACAGCCCGATTGCGCGGGTCTTCCGGATTGCCTACATGGAACTGCGCAAACTGGGAAGCGAAGCCGGCCGCCAGCAGCAGCAGTTTGCCCATGAGCAGGCCGGGGATTTCGCCTTTCCCAACACAAGCCGGGGGTTTGAAAACGTAAAGCGTGCCCTGGAGAGATCCAGCAACACGGAAAGCATCCGGATGAGCCAAATGGTGCCCTTCCTGGCGACAACAGGGAATATCGCCCCTTTTATCGGGCTGTTTGGAACAGTGTGGGGGATTATGAATTCCTTTCACGGTATTGCCTATAAAAAAGGCGTGGCCAGTATTTCAGCGGTTGCTCCTGGCATTTCCGAGGCCCTTGTTGCCACAGCCGCAGGGCTTGCGGTAGCCATCCCTGCGGTGATTGCATTCAATTATTTCAACCGCAAAATCCGTATTATTGAATCTGAACTGGACAGCTTCGCCTCTGATTTTTTAAACATCGTGGAGCGGGAGCTGCTCCTATCCCAGGAGGCTGCAGCATGAGATCGTCCAGGGACAGAAATGATTCCCTGATGTCAGATATTAATGTCACGCCCTTTGTGGATGTGATGCTGGTGCTCCTGATTATTTTTATGGTCACCGCGCCTATGATGGTGCAGGGCGTGGATGTGTCGCTGCCGGAGACCAGCCGCTCCAGTCAGCTGTCCACTGAAGAGGATCAGCTGGTTGTGACAATTAATAAAAACAACAGGATTTATATCAACGATTATGAGGTGGGTCTGGAAAATCTTCAGGAAAAACTGGCCAGAATTTTTGAAAACCGCCATTCCCGCGCTGTTTTTTTGAAAGCCGATGAAACCATCTCCTATGGCCGGGTGGTTGCCGTAATGTCGGCGGTTAAAGACGCTGGCGCGGAGAAACTCGGCATGGTCACCCAGCCGGCTGACGAAGCTGAAAAATCCTGAAGTTTTTTCGACCGCCGGTGAAATAGCATGCAGGCAAACGGATTTTTATATCATCAAGTGGATGCCCCGGACGCCTCCTGGACGTGGTTTGTGGCAGTTTCGTTTCTGCTTCACGTGATTTTGTTTGCGGTTATCCTTTTTTTCCCCCATCCTTCCGCCTCCCGGCACGATACGATAAATCAGCGGGTCATAGAGGTGGATCTGGCTGCAATCAATGCCCAGCCGCCTTCGCCGGCAGCCCCTGCCCCGGAAAAGGCCAGGGAGCCGGAAAAGGCCAGGGAGCCGGAAAAGGCCAGGGCGGAAGATTATGCGCCCGAGGCCCGTTCGCCGGAGAAAAGTCCGGAAACTGAGCCGCAGGAGCAGGCCATCGAGGTCAAAAAAGCGCCGGAGAAGCAGTTTGATCCTTCTGACTATGTTGTGGAAAAACCTCAGCAGAAAGTCAAACAGTCCATGAAGAAGAAGACAATCCGTACAGCAGCCGTCCGCGGCAGCGCAGTGGAGAAGCTGCGGAAAAAATCCAGGTCATCGCAGCCCCGGAGCGTTTCTGAGCGGATTAATGAAATGAAATCCGAGGTTACCGGGCAGACCCGCAAGCTATCCAACAAAAGCGCCGCACGCAGAGGCGGCTCCGGCGGTTCAGCCGGGGACATGTCCAGGATGGAGATCTATCAGGCGGAGGTGGCGGTTAAGATGAAAAATAACTGGGTATTCTCCGAGAGTCTGGCGGGACAGGATACAAAGGGCCTTGAAAGCCGGCTGGTGATCAAGATTATGCCGGATGGCTCGATAACCGATGTCTGGTATGCCAAGCGCTCCGGCAATGCCTATCTGGACCAGTCCGCTTACCGAACCGTTAAGAAGTCGGATCCGCTTCCTCCTCTGCCGGAAGGGTATCCGTATTACCACCTGATGCTTGGCTTTACCCCATCCGGGCTCAGCCGATAATTGCACGGGCAGAAAAACAGGGCGATATACATGAACAAAAAACAAATCTGCAGAATCGGTCTTGCTTGCATTGCTTCCGCTATTTTCTGGCAGGCATGGCTTGTTCCCGTCTGCCTGGCCCAGGCAGAATATGACTATATCAATATCAGCGATCCCTTCCTGCGCAAAATTCCGGTGGCCGTGCCGGAATTCAGGTGCATGACAGAGCCCGAAAAGGAGGCCCGGGCGGCCGGACGGGCAGCCGATATTCTAACTAATGCTCTCACCTTCACCGGTTATTTTGAGCTCATTGACAGGGGGGCCTACCTGGAGAACCTTCAGGATAAGGGCATTGAAGGACAGAATCTGAATTTCGACAATTGGACAGACGTAGGCGCAGAGCTTTTGGTCACCGGCGGCCTCTGGCGCTACGACGGCGCGGTGCGCCTGGAACTTAGGCTTTTTGACACCATTAAGGGAGAGCTTCTGTTCGGCAAGCGCTACAAGGGCAGCATTGAAGATATGCGGCAGATGATCCACCGGTTCTGCAGCGAAATGGTGGAACGCTTTACCGGAAGAAGCGGTCTGTTCGGTAGCCGGATCGTGTTTATCAGGAAACACCAGGACAACAGCAGTATCTACATTTGTGATTTTGACGGGCACAAGCCTGAGGAGATTGTTTCCAGCAAGTCCATTACCCTTTTTCCGGCCTGGTCGCCTGACGGGCGCAGCATTGCCTATACCTCCTATGCCCGGGGGAAGCCGGAAATTGTTGTAAGGGAGCTGGACTCCGGAGCCACCAGCCGAATTTCCTATGAAGGCGTCAATATTACCCCTTCCTGGGTGCCCGGGGCTGAGGGAAAAATGGCGGCTACGCTGTCGGTAAGCGGAGATGAGGAAATTTATCTTTTGACCGGATCGGGCAAAATTGATACAAGATTAACTGATTCCTGGGGGATTGACGTATCGCCATCGTTTTCGCCGGACGGGAGTAAAATGGCCTTTGTCTCCAAACGATCCGGAAGCCCTCAGGTGTATATTCAGGATCTGGCTGAGGGGGATGTGCGGCGCCTTACATATGAAGGCAGCTATAATACGGAGCCGGCCTGGTCCCCGGAAGGAGATCGGATTGCCTATTCCTCCATGGACAACGGCAGAGCCGATATTTGTATTATTGGTGTTGAGGGCGGGAGCAGGCGTCAACTTACCAGGGATAGTGGAAGCAATGAATCGCCCTCCTGGTCTCCTGACGGCTCGTTAATCGTTTTCAGTTCCACAAGGTCGGGAGAGGCAAAGCTCTATGTTATGACCGCTTCGGGCACGGATCAGCGGCCCCTTCTGGATATGCCGGGCCAGCAGGTACTGCCGGAGTGGTCGCCGGCAAAAGCGGCGAAATGAAAATGGCGCCTGCAGAAATTTTGGATGAGAAACAGGAAAATCCTTTAAATTTGAACGCCTCAGGGTAAAGGAGAAGGAGATGAAACATCAGCGCTTAGGGTTGTATTTAGGTTTTGTATTGGTGATTGTATCGCTTGTTTTCATGGTGTCCTGCGCCAAGCACCGGGATGTTTCCGAAACGGCGGGCGAGTCTCAGGAGGCGGTTGAAAAAGCCGGAGAAAAAGCCGGAGAAAAGGCCGGCGAGGCAGCTGAAGCCGGCGAAGCAGAGATATCAGAGGAGGAGCTTGCCGCAAGGAAAAAGGCCGAGGCCCGAAAGGCAGAGGAAAAGGCCGCAAAGGAAAAATTCGTTAACGAAAATGTTTACTTCGGCTTCGACGATGCTTCTTTGACGCGCAAAGCCAGAAAGATACTATCGGATAAGGCCGAGTGGCTGCGCAATCATCCAAAGAAGGAGGTGGTGATCGAAGGCCACTGCGACGAGCGTGGCACCAAGGAGTATAACATGGCCCTTGGCCAGCGTCGCGCTGAGAGCATCAAAAACTATCTTGTCAATGCGGGCATAGACTCCTCCCGGATCGATACGATAAGCTATGGCGAGGAGCGCCCTGTTGATCCCCGTCATAATGAAATGGCCTGGGCCAAGAACCGCCGGGGCGAGTTCCGGCTGAAATAATTCTGATGACTACATCTATACGCCGATACATCTTTCTGGCAGCAGCCGGCTGCATACTGCTGTCCGGCTGCGCCACTACCGCGGATGTCAATCGCCTCGAAAGGCGGGTCAGCAGCCTGGATGAGCGTAATCAAAAGCTGGAAAAGCGAATTACAAGCCAGATTGAGCAGCTAAACCAGCTGATTGAGAAGCGCAAAGAACAGGATGACCGGCTGCGGGATCTGTTTGCAGGCCAGGATGCGGAGTTTTACAAGATGCGAAGTGAGCTGCGGGAGCTTTCCGGCAGGTTTGAGGAACGCGAGCACCGCTTTAGCCGGAAGCTCCAGGAGATGTCTGCGAGCCTGGAGGATAACCGGGAAAAACTCGGATCCCTCTCCGAGACAGTGGAGTTAAATGATAAACGGATTTCCCGGCTGGCGGCATATCTGGGCATTGAATCCGCAGAGAAGATCGAGGCTGCCACTGAGTCCGGGACCTCCGGGGGGGAAGCCGAAGACAAACCCCGGTCCGAGGATAAACTCTACGGGTTTGCCAAAAAGTCATTTGATGAGCAGAATTATGAAACAGCCCGGGATGCTTTTGAAAAATATCTTGAAACCTATCCGGATTCGGACAAGGCGGACAACGCCCGGTTCTGGATCGGAGAGATCTATTTCAACGAGAAGTGGTATGAAAAAGCCATTGTGGAGTACGAGGAGGTCATTAAGCAGTATCCCAAGGGCAACAAGGTCAGGGCCGCTTATCTCAAACAGGGGATTGCCTTTGAAAAGCTTGGGGAGACAGGCAACGCCAAGCTGATTTTCAAGGATCTGATCCAGAAGCATCCGGATTCCAGTGAAGCCGAAATCGCACAGAAGAAACTCGACAAGCTCGAATAGTTCAGGCATCAATGGCTAAGATCGTGGGGATAGATCCCGGCCTCGCCGCCACCGGCATCGCAGTCGTGGAGGGGGAGGGTCTCTCTGTCTGCAACTATTCCTTCGGATGTATTCAGACCCCTTCCCGCCATGAGCTTCCGGATCGCCTGAACCGGATTTATACCCGGCTGTGTTCTTTTCTGCAGCAGCAGCAGCCGGACTGTATTGTTGTCGAGGATGTCTTCTCTCTTGAGCGTTATCCCAAATCAGGCATTGTACTGGGCAAAGTCACCGGCGTTATTCTGCTTGCCGGATGCCAGCTCTATATGCCCATACGGGAAATACCGGTGCGGGCCGCCAAGCAGATCCTTACCGGCAACGGCTCAGCGGGAAAAAAACAGCTGGCGGAAAGTGTGCGGCAGCGCCTGAACCATCCCGAACCCATTCGGCCGTACCATGCTTCCGATGCCCTGGCTCTGGCCCTGACGGGCTTGTTCCGGGGCTACAATTCACCGGAAAAAGAGCGGCTTTACGCTTTGACAGGCAGGAAAACGAAATGATTGCATACCTGGAAGGCGTGTTGCTGAAAAAGGAATCCGACCGTATCATTGTCCTGGTTAATCAGGTCGGCTATGAGGTTCTTGTCCCTGCTTTTGTGATGGAGACCATTCATGCGAAATCGATTGGCGACACCCTTTGCCTCCATATTTATTACCACCAGACCGAACGCCAGCCAAAGCCTGTGCTAATCGGCTTTAACCTGGAAGCGGAACGCGAATTCTTCAAGCTTTTTATTTCCGTCGAGGCCATCGGCCCGCTAAAGGCTGTCAAAGCTCTAAACAGCCCGGTTTCTGAGATCTCCAGGGCGATTGAATCCAAAAACGCAGATTTTCTGAAGCGGCTAGACGGCATCGGCGAGCGCACCGCCCGGAAAATCGTTGCCACCCTGCAGGGCAAAACTGAAAAATTCGCATTGATAAGCGACGGAGCGCAAAAAACACCGGAGCCCGCCGCAGAAGAGGCAGGGGACCTGAGCGAGCAGGTTATTGCCGTGCTCACGGGCCAGCTAGGCCATAAGGCGGGGGAGGCCCGGACAATGGTGGATGCGGCGCTTCGGAGGAATCCGGCCATTGTCACGCCGGAAGAGCTCTTTGAGGAGGTCTTCCGCGGAGAGGTCTTAAATGACGGATAATATACTGAAATATCAGTCGGAGCGGCAGGGACTGGTGGCCTCTTCGCCTCTGCCTATAGACAGCGAGGCCGATATTGTCTCCCTGAGACCGGAGAAGCTTAGCGACTATATCGGCCAGAGCGAGGTGATCGAGACCCTGCAGATAGCCATCGAGGCGGCCAGAAACCGCAATGAAGCCCTGGAGCACGTCTTGTTCCACGGTCCCCCAGGGCTTGGCAAAACTACATTGGCCAATATTATTGCCAATGAGATGGGAACCAACCTGATGGTCACCTCCGGGCCTGCGCTGGAAAAGGGGGGCGATCTGGTCGGCCTGCTGACGCATCTGGAAGCAGGGGATGTGCTTTTTGTGGACGAGATCCACAGAACACCCAAATCTGTTGAGGAACTTTTGTATCCGGCCATGGAGGATTTCTCCATTGACGTGATTTTTGACAAAGGCATCCATGCCCGCAGCCATCGCTTCCGCCTCAAACCCTTCGTATTGGTGGGGGCAACCACCCGTGTGGGACTGCTCTCCGCCCCCCTGCGGGACAGGTTCGGTATTTTCCGAAGCCTTGATTTCTACGGCCAGCAGGATCTGGAGCGCATTGTCCGGCGTTCAGCCCGTCTGCTGGACTTGCCGATAGCAGACGATGGCGCTGCGGAACTGGCCAGACGCTCGCGGGGTACCCCCAGGATTGTCAACCGGCTGTTAAAGCGGGTGCGTGATTTTGCCCAGGTCCGCTCCGACGGCAGCATCAGCAAAAAGGCGGTGGAAGGGGCGCTGTCACTGGAAGGGGTGGACGGGATGGGTCTGACTCCCCTGGACAGGCGTTATATCAGCACAATCATTAACTACTATAAGGGCGGCCCTGTGGGCATTGATGCGGTGGCTGCCACCCTTCAGGAGGAAACCGATACGCTGGTGGATGTGGTGGAGCCCTTTCTTTTAAAAACCGGTCTGATACTGCGCACTTCAACAGGCAGAAAAGCCTCTGATGCAGCCTATCGGCACTTGGGTATCGATCCATGTCCGTCATAAGTTTTTTAACCGATTTCGGCAGCAGTGATCCCTATGCAGGAATCATGAAAGGAGTTGTTCTCTCCATTGCGCCCCGGACTTCGCTTGTGGATCTCTCCCATGAGGTGGATCCCCAGGATGTTCAGGGCGCGGCCTATCTCATTGCCTCCGCCTACAGCTGGTTCCCGAAAAAAACCGTGCATGTCCTTGTGGTGGATCCCGGGGTTGGCAGCGGCCGCCCGATACTGGCGGCAGAGGCGGACGGCCATTTTTTTCTGGCCCCGGACAACGGGCTTTTGACCCGGGTTTTGGAAATCGTGCCGCCGCAGGCGCTGGTAAGGGTGGAAAATCCCGACTATTTCCTGCACCCAGTGAGCAACACGTTTCACGGACGGGACATATTTGCTCCGGCGGCCGCCTATATTGCGGCCGGCGAGCCGCTTGCAAACCTCGGCTCCCCGGTCTCCGGGGCAGATGTGGTGAAACTTTGTCTTGCCGCGCCGTATACAACCGAGTCCGGAGATCTCGGCGGAACATTGGTGGCGGTTGACCGGTTTGGCAATCTGATCAGCAATATTGACGAGAAAAGCCTGCGCAGAGCTAGCCTTACAGGCGATATGACAGACTTGTGCATTAACGTCGGGGAAAGCGTGATAAAGGGTCTGGCTTTTTCCTATCAGGACGTGGCCCCCGGCCGGCTTCTTGCCATTATCGGAAGCCGCGGATTCCTGGAAATATCGCTAAACAGGGGAAATGCCGCTAGTTGGCTGGGGATAGGAAAAGGCGACCCTCTCACGGTGAGCTGCTGCGGCCGGCCTCGAAATTCCTGATCTGAGGTTCCATGTCAGCCCGGCTGATCTGCGCGAAATTGGCAAAGGTCACATCACTGAATGAGAGGCCAAGGGCTGTTTTGATCTGCTCAAAGATTTCCAGGTAGTTGGCAACAATTCTATCCCGCCATTCAAGCCCCAGATTTCCTGTAACTTCCCTGATGCTTTCTTCCGGGCCCTCAAGTTCCAGGAAATTCCCGTAGGGCATGGTATCAAGGCAGAGAACGACTTCTTCCAGCCTGTAGCTGCTGCGGTGTTTTTCATAGATCTGCTCCGGATGAAAGCCCACGGATTCGAGAATGTTCTGCATCATGGCAAAGTCGTCCACGCAGACTTCATATTCCCTGTGGACCTTGCAGTCTGTTAGCTGTTCCGGGGGCTCGGACTTAAATGTTAGTGTTATATCCCTTGCCCTGCGAAGCCTTAGGAGCTGTTTGCGCCGGAAGAGTGCGCAGTCGGGGGTTTCATAGCGGATGTTTTTTTCGTCCTCCGCATGGCAGAATTCGGCCGGCAGTTCCTGTATTCGTTTTTCAATAGCATCCCTGTCTGCAAGGAAGAACTTGACTTCAATTTCCAGTGCGGGCATAGTAGGGGCTCCTTTTGTCTGTTTTGATATTCATCGTTATCCTGCGCCAAGTCCTGGCGTGCTGTCAATACGGGAAAGAGCAAAGCAAGTTTCCGGAGTGCCAGTTTTTTCTTGACACCGGCATCACTTTTCATTACAAATTGCAAGTTAATTTTTAGCAAGGGAGCGTAGACATTGAAAAAATATACGTACAGCGCAAAAGCAACGGATAATCAGGGGAATTGGCTGCTTGTGGACGCGAGCGATGTCGTGCTCGGCAGGTTGGCCACGCAGGTGGCGGAGCGGCTTCGGGGAAAACACAATCCGCTTTATACACCGCATGTTGACTGCGGAGACTTTGTAATTGTTGTCAATGCAGACAAAGTGAGACTGACCGGCCGCAAGGCCGAGCAGAAAATGTACTACAGCCACAGCGGCTATTTTGGCGGTTTGAAGTCCATTAATGCGGGAAAACTTCTGCAGAAGCGTCCGGAGGATGTGATTCGCCGTGCTGTAAAAGGCATGCTTCCCAAAAACCGGCTGGGACGCAAACTCTATAAAAAACTGAAAGTCTATGCCGGCAGCCAACATCCGCATCAGGCTCAGCAGCCCCAGGTCGTTGAATTATAAAGGCACTGGAATTATAAAGCCATTGGCGCAAGAGCCGCTTCAGCAGCCTGGCTTTCAAAACGGCTGTAAACAAAATATCTTCGTATAGCGGGGGATCGATGGAAAGAGAAAATGTATATTATGCTACTGGCAGGCGAAAAACCGCAGTGGCAAGAACCTGGCTCAAGCCCGGATCCGGGGAGATTGTAATCAACAACAAGTCCATGGATGATTATTTCCGCCTGGAAGCCGCCCGCCGCGTGGCAAAACAAGCCCTGGATCTCACCAATACGACAGGCGCCTATGACGTCAAGGTAAACGTCAGAGGCGGCGGGACGCTGGGGCAGGCAGAAGCCGTCAGGCACGGCATTACCCGGACGCTTTTTCGGATGAATCCGGAATTTCGTCAGATTCTGAAAAAGGCCGGCTTTGTCAAGCGCGACCCCAGAAAGAAAGAACGGAAAAAATACGGACAGCCCGGCGCAAGGGCGCGTTTCCAGTTTTCCAAGCGTTAATCTCGCTCTCTTTTTTTACGCCGTATACCGCAGCATTCAGGGTGCAGACCGTTGCTCTGCGCCCTTTTTTTGTGGTGCGGCGGCTGGCCGTCCCCGTAAAAAAGGCTGCTTATACCGCCCCTGCAGCATTTTTGCAGAAAGAAAGGATGGTGCGGTAGAGTATGGAACGTATTGACTACTTCGTAAAGCGGTTCTTGCTGATTATACCGACCTTTATCGGCATTACGGCCTTGTGTTTTTTGCTGATCCAGTTTGTCCCGGGCGGGCCTGTGGAGCAGGCGATCATGGAGATGAAAGGCTTTGGTGCATCTGAGACGGCCGTGGGGCGGGGTGATGCGCTCTCCATTACACAAGAGCAGAGAAAAGCTATAGAGAAATACTACGGCTTTGACCGGCCTATTTACGAGCGCTATTTCAACTGGCTGGTAGTCAATAAGGTGGGCATGCAGATGCCCTCTTACAGGTTTCCGCATAAAACTGCCTGGGAGCTTATCCAGGGGCGTTTCCAGGTGTCTCTGATATTCGGTTTGACCGGGTTTCTTCTCTCCTACATGGTCTGTATCCCGCTTGGCATTATAAAGGCCCTTCGCCACAACAGTATGTTTGATTTTGCCTCAAGCATAGTCGTGTTCGTAGGTTACGCAATCCCTCCTTTTGCTTTTGGAATGATGCTGAAAATGTTTTTGTGCGGCACTGTGGAGGGCTTCTGGGATGTTTTCCCCATCTCCGGATTCCACTCGGGGGATTATGCCAGTCTGTCGTTTTTCGGCAAAGTCTCCGATATTTTCATGCACATGGCGCTGCCGGTCCTGTGTTATGTGATCGGCAATTTCGCCGTACTTACGCTGTTGATGAAAAATTCGCTTATCGAGCAGATCAGCAAGGATTATGTCCGCACGGTGGTGGCCAAAGGCGGGAGTTTTTCCCGGGCGGTCTGGGGCCATGCGGTGAGAAACTCCCTTATCCCTGTGGCCACGGGGATGGGTGCCATTTTGACGGTTATGTTCGCGGGTTCTGTAATCATCGAGCAGGTTTTTGAAATTCCGGGCATGGGCCGCCTTAGCCTGGAATCTATTGTCGGAAGGGATTATCCGGTGTTTATGGGCATTCTGGCATTGACTTCTATTCTGGGGCTTCTTGGCAATATCCTTTCGGATTTTTTGTATGTAATCATTGATCCGCGGATTAATTTCCAGCAGATATGAGGCAGCCGCGATGGGATACAAACCCTTTTTTTCCGGGCGTACCGCAGGAAGGATGCGCCTGAAGTTCTAAGCCTTCTATGATAGCTCGCCTGTTTCGAAATCCAATGGCGCAAAAGCGCTACCAGCGGTTCAAATCCATGAAGCGTGCCTATTTCTCCTTCTGGGCGCTTGTTGTGCTTTATGGCATCAGCCTTTTCTCTGAACTGCTTTGCAATTCGGTTCCGCTGTATATACATTTCAACGGCCACTCCTTTTTTCCGGTTGTGCAGTTTTATTCTGAAGACGTCTTTACTGATTCCGGCAGACATACCCGGCCCGATTACAAGGAACTAGCAAAGCGATCTGCGTTTGCCGGCAATCCGGACAATTACATGATTTTTCCGCCCATCCCTTATGGACCTTATGAAGATATCGACCCCGCCAGCCTCTCTGTTTCGGAAAACGTTACGCTCCGTCTGCGGCCGGTGCCCCATGTGGGCAGCGTAGATATCGAAGAGGATTATTCGGTGGCACGGGCCAATTTTTTTTCCTTTTTCGTGGAGGGCAAGCCCGAACGGATTGCCGGTATTCGACTGGATCGGTTTTTCGATTTTCCCGAGGCGTTAAAACAGGCGCTGTCCCGCCGATTTGCCAATAAGCCCGCCCCGTACAGGCGTTTTACCATCGAAAGGTCTGGCAAGCCTGCGGTGAAAGTAGTGCTCGCTTCTTACAGCCCTCGCGGGCAGCCGCCGGACACGATTCGCATGCTGTTTGAAGAACTGCCGCACAAGAGCCGGGAGCCGGTCTCTGTCTTTTTTGGCTCCTCGCTGGATCCTGAGCCGCCGGTTGCCGATATATGGGAAAAAATCGGGAAAAACGATAAAGCTGTGCTTCTAAGCCTTGTGGAAAAACGTTTTGAGCAGGCAGTGCCGGATTACCGCCTTTTAATCGGCAAAGGCCAGTATCTGGCATCCTTGGCAAAAAAGGAGGTGCAGTTCCCCTATCCTCCGGTTGAAGGCCATATCATGGGAATCGACTCTGCAGGCCGCGATGTATTGGCCCGCATTCTCTACGGCCTCCGGATTTCTCTCAGCTTCGGTCTGCTGCTGGTCGGCGCCACCATGGGCCTTGGCATACTGGCAGGCGCGGTGCAGGGCTATTACGGAGGCCGGGTCGATATCACGGCCCAACGTATGACCGAGATCTGGAGCGCGATTCCCTTTCTTTACGTCATGATCCTGATGGGCTCTATATACGGCCGTAGTTTCACGCTTCTGCTGATATGCTATGGCCTTTTTAATTGGGTGGGAATATCCTATTATGTGCGGGCCGAATTTTTGAACCTGCGCAAGCGCCCCTTTGTGGAGGCGGCCAAATGCATGGGTGTGCCGTCGCACAAAATTATTTTCAAGCATATCATGCCCAATGCCCTTGTGCCGGTGATTACCTTTTTCCCTTTTTCCCTGGTGGGTGCCATTGGAGCTCTTGCGGCACTGGACTATCTAGGCTTTGGTCTTCCTCCGCCAACGCCCTCCTGGGGTGAGCTTTTGTTTCAGGCCCAACAGTACCGCTGGGCTTGGTGGCTGATTCTTTATCCATCGCTTGCGCTTTTTATCGTCATGCTCATGGGCGTTTTTGTGGGCGAAGGGGTAAGGGATGCCTATGACCCTAAACATTATACCAGGCTGGAGTAGGCAAAAGACAAATGAACGGCGACAAGCAGGAACAACCTCTGCTCACAGCACAAAACCTTACGGTTGCCTTTAACACGGACGAAGGGCGGTTCTGTGCAGCCGAAGATGTGGATTTCGGTATCGGCCGGGGTGAAAGCGTGGGACTGGTTGGCGAATCCGGCTGCGGCAAATCTGTAACCGCATTGGCCCTGACGCGTCTGGTGCCTTCCCCGCCGGGCGAGATTTCAGACGGCAAGGTGTTTTTCGAAGGAAAGGACCTGCTTTCAATGAAGCCGTCGGATTTGCGCAGGATACGGGGTCGTTTCATCAGCATGATATTTCAGGAGCCCTTCTCTGCGCTGTCGCCGCTCCACCGTATCGGCAGGCAATTGGTTGAAGCGGTTATGCTGCATAAGAGGATTTCCGGGAAAGAGGCCTGGAGGTTTTGCGGGCAATGGCTGCACAAGGTGGGCATTGCAGATGCCGGTGAGCGGATGTATAGCTACCCTCATCAGCTCTCCGGCGGTATGCAGCAGCGCATAATGATCGCGATGGCGCTGATGCTGGAGCCAGCGCTGATAATTGCGGATGAGCCCACCACCGCACTGGACGTCACAACCCAGGCCCAGATTTTTGACCTTTTGCAGAACATGAAGCACAACTTTTCCTCTTTGCTTTTGATCACTCATGATATGGGCGTGGTCTGGGAGATGTGTGAGCGGGTGATGGTGATGTATGCTTCCCGGATCGTGGAGACCGGCAGCAGGGAAGCGGTTTTCCGGCATCCGGCCCATCCCTATACCCGCGGGCTGCTTGATGCCATTCCCCGGCTTTCCGGCGGCCGGCAGCGGTTGACCGCTATCCCGGGACAGGTGCCGTCGCCTTTTGCGTACCCTAAGGGATGCCGCTTTCAGGATCGCTGCAGTTTCGCGTGGGATCGCTGCCGCAGAGAGAGTCCGCCTTTGTTTGATTGCGGCGGGGGCCAGCGGGCGGCCTGCTTTCTTGTGGACCCATCAGAAAAGTAACCAGGCGGTGGCGGGAAATGAAAGACGCAGCATTGCATAAGGCACAAAACGGACGGGGCGGCGGCAGCGGGCCGATGCTTTCTATTGAGGATTTAAAGACATGGTTTCCTGCCAGACGCGGGATGTTCTCACGGAAAAAAGAGTATATCCGGGCGGTTGACGGCGTCTCCCTGACTCTTGAAACCGGTGAGACTCTTGGATTGGTTGGCGAATCCGGCTGCGGCAAGACAACGCTCGGCCGCACCCTGTTGGGACTGGAGCAGGCAAGCGGCGGGCGGATGGTTTTCAAAAACCTGCTGCTTAACCAGATCAGCAAGCGGCAGATGAAGCGGCTGCGCCAGCAGATTCAGGTCGTGTTCCAGGACCCCATGTCTTCGCTTAATCCCCGGATGAGCGTGATGGATATCGTGATGGAAGGCCTTGTCCAGTTCCGACGGGTTCAGGGGTCAAAGACAGAGCATGCCAGACGCCTGGTAAAAGAGGTCGGGCTTTCAGAGGATGCCATATACCGCTATCCGCATGAGTTTTCAGGCGGCCAGCGCCAGCGGATCAATATCGCGAGGGCAGTGTCCCTGCGTCCGGATTTTATCATCTGCGATGAAGCTGTAAGCGCTCTGGATGTATCGATTCAGGCCCAGGTCATCAACCTCTTGATTGCACTCCAGGAGCGTTATCAGCTGGCCTATCTGTTTATTTCCCATGATTTGAGCGTGGTTAGCAATATTGCAGACCGGATCGCGGTAATGTACATGGGCCGGATAGTAGAGATGGGAAAGACCGAAGACATCATCCATGCCCCTGCACATCCCTATACCCGCACCTTGATTGCCGCGGTGCCGGTGCCCGGGGAAGAAAGAGCCGGGGGAAGCAGGCCCGTAACTGGTGAAACCCCTTCTGCCGCCAGCCCCCCGGAAGGCTGCCCTTTTCATCCCCGCTGTCCCGAAGCCAGGGAGGTGTGCAGAAAACAGTCGCCACGGCTCCGCAGGTTCCGGGACAGAGATGTTGCCTGCCACCTCTGCAATCCAGAGTAAAGGAATACTTTTTTGGGGCTACTTGTTTGTCTTCCGGCTTTTTTCCGTACTCTCCATATGGGCAAGCCGGTCTTTAACCTTCTGAATCTGCCCGCTGGTTACCGCATATTTCCTTGCTTTTTGCAGTTGTTTGCGGATGGCCCTATAGTCAGGGGTTCCTGGTTTTTCCGCAAGTTTTTCCGCCCGCTGCATGAAGTAGTCAAAGGGCAGGGAATAGGCCTTCTTCTTGGTGGTGGGGCCCTGAATATTCCGGAGTTCCGCCGGTACCTCTGCGTCTTCGATAGAGACGACCTTTTTTTCGCCCCGGGGAGCAAAGTCCCCTTTCCAGATGGCAACACCGGAGTCGGTGGATCGGACGTAGTATTTGCCGGAATTTAAGACGCTGGCAACAATGATGAAGGCAAAAACCACAACTAAGCCGAGGATGGCCAGCTTGAGGTTGTTGCTAAGCATGGGCTCGCGGGGAGGCTCTTCAGGCCCTCCGGGTCCCCCGGGCGAAGGCGGAGGTCCGGGCGGGCCGCCGCCCTGGTCTGCCGGCGGCTGCCCCGCCTTTTCGGCTGTATCCTGCTCATCAAGTTCAGCGGTAGCTGCAGTTGCGCTTTCAGGCTCTTTGGGCTTTTCTGTTTCCGGTGGTGCAGTTGTTTCCTCGGCTTTCGGTTTAGCAGTATCTGGTTTGGCGGTTTCAGGTTCAGCGGTTTTTTTATCTTCCGGCGGTTTGGGTGTTACCTTTGAGAGGTCGAACTCCCGGAAGAGGAGTTCGCGGAAGTCCTGCGTATCCGCCTT
>JAWOFF010000116.1:0-2947 GCA_046482325.1 Desulfosalsimonadaceae bacterium | reverse complement strand
ACAGGGGCCGGTGACCTCGGCAAAACCGGATTTAAGGGCTAAAGAAGGCGGTTTTGCAAGCCTGCTGGAGGACAGGCAGCAGAAGTCAGCAAAGGAGAAAGGGCAAATGGCGGCGGAGGAGGGCAGCATTCATGAGGAGCTGCGGCAGATGCGGCGCTGTTTTCAGGGGCTTGCCAGGGAATTTGCCGAAGTCCGGGGAAAATGGCCGCAAGGGGCAGCGCAGGCTTCATCCGCGGTGCAAAACCCGGAGAACCAATGCCCCCAATCCGGTGCCCCGCCCCGGCAGGCCTTAAAGGCTCTGGGTATTTCCGAGGGGGTGCTGGATTCTTTTGCTGAACTCCTGGGGGCCTGGGGCGCAAAAGATACCGCAGAGGCAGAGGATCAGTCTCCGGCATCATGCCTGGAGCATCTGATCGATGCGGCTGTAAGTCTTAAAAATCCCCTGGAAAAATTCTGGAACGGGCAGAAGCGGATTTCATTTGTCGGCCCCACAGGGGTGGGAAAGACCACGACACTTGCCAAAATAGCGGCCAATTACATGCTGGGCGGCGGCGGCAAGGTGGTTCTGGCCACGATTGACAATTACCGGATTGCAGCAGTGGAGCAGCTAAAAATTTACGGCCAGATCATGAATGTGCCGGTTGAGCCCGCAAAAAGCCCTGATGATCTGCAGGCGGTTTTTGAAAAGCACAGGGATGCTGAGCTGGTGCTCGTGGATACGGCCGGCAGAAGCCCGCACGATGAGATGCGGCAGCAGGAGCTGGCGGCTTTTTTATCACCGGAGTTGCAGATCGAAAATCACCTGGTGCTTTCGGCCACCACGCGGGAGGCGGATTTATACGCCGTAATTGAGCGGTTCGGGCATCTGGATCTGCATGGCCTCGTGCTGACAAAGCTCGATGAGTGCGACTGGCTGGGGCAGATTGTCAATGTGGGGACCCGCAGCGGCCATCCCCTGTCCTTTCTGACCAATGGCCAGAAGGTGCCTGAAGATCTGCTTTTCCCGGATTCTCGCCTGATAGCAAACATGATCCTTAATCGAGAAGAGGTTGTTGGAAAATGGAGTACCAAGGAGACAGGGACCAGGCAGGAACGCTGCGTGCATTGAGCCGGGAGTTCGAGGGCGGGCAGCTGGCCGCGGACAAGCGGTTGAAGGCGGCACGGGTCATGTCTGTTACCAGCGGCAAAGGAGGCGTGGGCAAGACCATCTGTGTGGCCAATCTGGCTTTAATCATGGCCAGACAGGGATACCGCGTCCTGGTGATTGACGCGGACCTCGGCCTGGCCAACATAGACCTGTATTTCGGCCTGAGCCCGAAGTTTAATCTGAATCATTTCTTCGGCGGCGAAAAATCCCTGAAAGAAATCCTGGTAAGTGCACCGGAGGGCATCCAGGTGCTTCCCGCGGGCTCCGGGGTGCAGCGCTATACCAACCTGGAGGCCAGCCAGAAGCTCTCGCTCATGGAGGGGCTCGATCTTCTGCACGACCGGTTTGACGTGGTGCTTATCGATACCGAGGCAGGTATATCCGAGAACGTGACCTATTTCAACGTTGCCGCCCAGGAGATTCTGGTGGTGACGACGCCTGAGCCGACAGCCATTTCAGATGCCTATGCTCTTATGAAGCTTTTGTCCACAAGGTTCGACGAGAAACGCTTTCAGCTGATCGTAAATTCGGTTTCCTCGGAAAACGAGGCCCTGGATGTATACCACAAGCTGATCCTGGTCAGCAGCCGCTTTATTGACATTTCCATTGATTTTTTGGGCGCCATTCCCCTGGACAAGCGATTTACTGATTCGGTGCGCCGCCAGCAGACGCTTGTGGAACTCTATCCAAAGGCCAAGTCCAGCCTGGCTTTTGAAAACCTTGTGGAAAATATGGACCTGGCCTCGGAGAAGCAGACGTTGAAGGGGTCGCAGCAATTTTTCTGGAAACGCTTGCTGGCCTTTAACGAGGCCCGGTAATGGAGGACGGACCATGCTTTATGAGTCGACCGCTTATGACCAAAGGGATGAGTTGATCAAGGCCCACCTGGATTTTGTCGACTTTATCGTCCATCGGATGCGGCCGCAGATACCGGCAACCATCTCCCTTGAGGATTTGAAAAGTGCAGCCATGTATGGACTTATGGATGCTGCCAGCCGTTTTGATCCGGAAAAGGGAGTGCTTTTCAAAACCTTTGCAGAAACCCGGATACGGGGAGCGATGCTTGATGAACTCCGGAAGATGGACTGGTTCTCCCGCTCCATGCGCGATAAACACAATCGGGTGCTGCGGGAGATTAAACGCCTGGAGCAGGAACTGGGCCGGGAGCCTTCGGAAGAAGAGATTGCTGAAGCCATGGACGTCGACCTGGTGGAATATCAAAAAATAGTTAATGAAATAGGACATTTAGGAGTTATCAGTCTGAACGAAGTTCTGGATGAAGCCTCAGGCGGCGATACTTTTATGGATAAGTTAAACGACGAGGATACGCAGAATCCGCAGGAGCGGGTGGAGACGGGCGAGCTGGTCCATGAACTGGCTAATGCCCTGGACGGGCTGCCGGAAAAGGAGCGCCTGGTGCTCACCCTGTTCTATTACGAGGAGTTTACGCAAAAGGAAATTGCAGGTGTTCTGGAACTGTCCGAGGGCCGGATATCGCAGCTGCACAGCCAGGCGCTTATGAAATTGCGGGCCCGGATGCAGGAGTAGGCAGAAGCCGGGAGTCAGAATAAAAAGAGGGATCATGCTTTTTGTCATGTGTTTTTTTACCGGTCTTTGTGTGTTTTTAAGCGGGGTCTCCCTGCTGCTTGTCCTGCGGCAGCGCAGCAGCCTGAACTCTGTGCGGAAGGCACTGGAGGAACTGGAGGAGAAGGCTTACGCTGTGCCGGCGGGGGGCTGTTATGCCGCAGCCCGAGTGGAAAGTCCGCGGCCCGACAGGTCCCGTCTGCAGCAGCGGTTTGC
>JAWOFF010000133.1:0-13496 GCA_046482325.1 Desulfosalsimonadaceae bacterium | reverse complement strand
TAATTTCCCTGTGATATCATGGATTCGGACGGAAATAATGAGGAGAGAGATATGACAGACCATTTTGAAGTAAAAATGACATCGATGGACTATGACAAGGATCGGCCCAAGGCAAAGAATCCGGTCAAGATTCAGGACCTGACCCTGCGCGACGGCCACCAATCCCTGTTTGCCACCCGGGGACGCACCGAAGACATGATCCCGGTGGCTGAAATGATGGATGAGATCGGTTTCTGGGGAGTGGAAACCTGGGGCGGGGCAACCTTTGATACAATGCACCGCTTTCTGAACGAAGATCCCTGGGAGCGAATTCGAACGCTGAAACGCTATATCAAGAAAACCCCTTTCTCCATGCTGCTGCGTGCCCAGAACCTGGTGGGCTACCGAAACTATGCAGATGACGTGGCCCGGGCTTTTGTGGAGCGGGCGGCAGAGAACGGGATCGATGTCTTCCGTACCTTTGATGCCTTAAACGATTTCCGCAATTTTGAAACCGTGGTGGAGGTCATCAAGAAATGCAACAAGCACTTCCAGGGCACTATCTGCTATTCCCTTACCGAGCCCCGCATGGGCGGCGAGGTCTATAACCTGAATTATTATTTGGAAAAGGCCAAAGAACTGGAGAGTATGGGAGCGGATACCATCTGTGTCAAGGATATGGCCGGCCTTATGGCTCCCTACGATGCCTTTGAGTTGATAAAGGCCTTAAAGGAGCAGACATCCATCCCGATTCACCTGCACAGCCATTTTACCTCCGGAATGGCCTCCATGACCCATTTAAAGGCTGTGGAGGCAGGGGTGGACATTGTCGATACCTGCATGTCCAGCTATGCGTTCCGCACCTCGCATCCAGCGATCGAACCCCTGGTCATGGCGCTTTTGGGTACGGAACGCGATACCGGATTTAACATCCAGGCCCTTGCCGATATTAATGATATCCTGGAAAAACAGGTACTTCCCAAATACAAGTACCTTCTTGATGATTCCAAGGTCTCGGTTATAGATATAAACGTTCTGCTGCACCAGACGCCGGGAGGCATGCTTTCCAACCTGGTTAACCAGCTAAAGCAGATGGACGCGCTGGACCGGATTTATGATGTTTACAAGGAGCTGCCCCGGGTGCGCAGGGAACTGGGACAGGTTCCGCTGGTTACCCCCACCAGCCAGATCGTCGGCACCCAGACGGTGAACAATGTGCTGTTTGACGAGGAAGGCGAGCGCTACAAAATGATCACGGGCCAGGTAAAGGATCTGTGCTACGGACTTTACGGGAAAACCCCGGCTCCCATTGACCCGGAGGTCCAGAAAAAGGCGCTGAAAGGCTATGAACGAGGCGAAACCCCTATTACCTGCAGGCCTGCAGAAGTGCTGGAGCCGGAGCTGGAAAAGGCAAAAGAGGATGTCAAGGACATAACCACGGATATCGACGATGTACTTATCTATGCCCTCTATCCCATTACCGGCAAAAAGTTTCTGAAGTACAAATACGGGCTGGAATCGCCTCCGGATGAGCTGAAGCCAAAGACCATAGAGGATGTCAAAAAGGAAGAAGAGCTTGTCGCCAAGGCCAAGGCCGGCGAACTGGTGGAAAAAAAGGAGCCGGAAACTACGGAGTATGCCCGCAGCTTTAACGTTTTTGTCGACGACCAGTATTATGAAGTGGTTGTGGATGAGCCGGGCGGCCCTCCGGTTGTGGCCCGTTCTGCCCCGGCCGCACCAGGGGCCGGGGCCCGGCCCTCTCCCGCGCCCCAGGCTCCTGCCGAGCCAAAGCCTGCGACCCAAAAGGAACCGCGCGCGGCAGCACCGGAAGCCCCGCCCAGGAAGGGAAAGGAAGCGGCACCGGCTGAGCCTGCAGCCAAGCCCGCAGCGGCGGCTTCTGCTGAAGGAACACCGGTAAAGGCGCCCATGCCGGGAATGATCATCAATTTCGAAAAACAGGTGGGCGACTCTGTGGAAGAGGGCGAGACCGTCGTGATTCTCGAGGCCATGAAGATGGAGAATTCGCTTCCTGCCCCGGTGGGCGGCACAGTGAAAGCCATTAATTTTAATGTCGGCGACTCGGTTGCTAAAAACGACGTTTTGTGCATAATCGGCTAGCCCGTATGGGCCAGGACAGGAGCAGCAGCAAATGAAGATACATGAATTTCAGGCAAAGGAACTGTTTCGGGAATACGGGGTCCCGGCGCCCCGCGGCGGTGCGGCAGACGATGTTGATGCGGCTGCAGAAACTGCCGCATCCCTGGGCAAATACCCGGTTGTGGTAAAGGCCCAGATTCATGCCGGAGGCCGCGGCAAAGGAGGCGGGGTAAAGCTTGCCCGATCCCCGGATGAGGTAAAAGAGCATGCCGGAGCCATTCTGGGCATGAATCTTGTGACCCATCAGACCGGCCCGGAGGGCAAAACAGTCAAGAAGCTCTTGATTGAAGAGGGCTTAGACATTGCAAAGGAGCTGTACCTGAGTTTGATCGTTGACCGCGAAACCGCCAATATCATGGTGATCGCAAGCGAGGCCGGAGGCGTGGAAATCGAAGAAGTGGCGGCCAGTACGCCGGAGAAGATCATCAAGGTGCAGATCAATCCCTTGCTTGGCATACAGCCCTACCACTGCCGCCAGGCCGCATTCGGGCTCAATCTGCCCAAAGCGGCCATAAAGCCCTTTACCGGTATGCTTACCCGGCTATACAAGCTCTTTGTCGCCTATGATTGTTCCCTTGTGGAGATCAATCCCCTGGTTTTGACCTCTGATGATAATGTAGTCGCTCTGGACGCCAAGATGGATTTTGACGATAATGCGCGTTTCCGGCACCAGGACATTGTGGAAAAATACCGCGATCTTGACGAAGAGGACCCGCTGGAAGTGGAGGCGTCCAAATACAATCTCAACTACATCAACATGGACGGAAACGTGGGCAACATGGTAAACGGCGCCGGTCTTGCCATGGCTGTGATGGATACCATCAAGCTGGCAGGGGCCGAGCCCGCCAATTTTCTTGATGTGGGCGGCGGCGCCACAGCAGAAATGGTGGAGAACGGATTCCGGATCATTTTAAGCGATGAAAAGGTAAAGGCGATTCTGATCAACATTTTCGGCGGAATTCTGCGCTGCGATGTGCTGGCCGAAGGGGTTGTGGCCGCGGCAAAGAACGTGGACATGAAGGTGCCGGTAGTAGTTCGCATGGAGGGCACCAATGTGGAAGAGGGCCGCAGGATACTGGAGGAGTCCGGTATGAAACTCTTTACAGCTGTTGATATGAAGGATGCCGGCGAGCAGGTGGCCCGGATTGTTGGATAAATCAATGCCTACTAGAGTGCGGAGTAGAATATAATGAGCGTTTTTGTAAATTCCGATACGAAGTTGGTGGTGCAGGGCATTACCGGCAGGGAAGGTCAGTTTCATGCCCGCCAGTGCATCGCCTATGGCACCAATGTGGTGGCGGGCGTCACGCCCGGAAAGGGCGGCAGCGACATGGACGGCGTGCCGATTTTTGATTCCGTCAAGCAGGCTGTTGCCGAGGCGGGCGCCAACTGCAGCATGATCTTTGTCCCTCCGCCCTTTGCGGCGGATGCGATCATGGAGGCGGTGGATGCGGGAGTTGATCTTGTTGTTGCGATCACCGAAGGGATCCCGGTCCTGGACATGGCCCGCGTCAAGCATGTGTTGAACCAGTCCGGCACAAGGCTTATCGGACCCAACTGCCCGGGGATTATAACACCGGGCGAGGCCAAAGCGGGCATCATGCCGGGGCCAATTCACAAGCCCGGAGGTCCTGTCGGCGTTGTTTCACGTTCCGGGACCCTTACCTATGAAGTGGTATATCAGTTAACCCGTGAGAATCTGGGACAGACAACCTGCATAGGGATCGGGGGCGACCCCATCAACGGGACCAATTTTATTGACTGTCTCTCTGCTTTCGAAAACGACCCGGATACCAGGGGTATTGTCATGGTGGGAGAAATCGGAGGCAATGCGGAAGAGAATGCCGCGGATTTTATTAAGGCCCATGTAAGCAAGCCCGTTGTCGGCTTTGTTGCAGGGATCACAGCCCCGCCCGGCCGGCGTATGGGCCATGCCGGCGCAATTATCAGCGGCTCCTCCGGCACTGCCGGGGGCAAGATTGAGAAGCTGAAATCCTGCGGCATAAATGTCTGCGAAAACCTGGGCGATATTGGCAAGGTGTCCGCAGAGGTGTTTGGAAAATAGACCGGATTTAATCTTACCAGCCGCCGGAGCTGCGGCTGTAAATTCAGGAAAAAACCATGAACAGTTTAGTTGATAGTTTCAGCACATCCATCGGCAAGAAGTTGATGATGGCGGTCACGGGGCTGGGCTTCTGCATTTTTCTGCTGATTCACCTGCTGGGCAATATGACGCTCTACGTTGGCCGCCAGAGTTTTGAATCCTATGTGGAGCATCTCCATGCGCTGGGACCGCTCATTACCGTGGCTGAGCTGGGGCTTCTGCTCTTTTTGATCATACACGTCTCAACAGGCGCTGTTCTTTTTTTTCAAAACCTTCAGGCCCGGCCGGAGCGCTATGTTGTAAACAAGCGGGCCGGGGGACGGACAATCGGTTCGGCTACCGCACCCTATACCGGTTTTTTGATTCTTCTGTTCGTTATTTTTCACCTGTTTACTTTTCATTTTGTGGAGCACCCGGACGGCCTTGTCTTTAATACGGTGACAGCAACGTTTTCGAATTTGTTTTTTGTGCTGCTGTATGTAGCGGCTATGATTGTTGTTGCAATACACGTGCGGCACGGCTTCTGGAGCCTTTTTCAGACCCTTGGCGCCAATCACTCCAAATACATGCCGATCATCCAGGGTGCAGGCATTATTTTTGCTGTGCTCGTAGGCCTTGGGTTCGGCCTGATTCCCGTTTATATCGCAATATAGAAACTGGAAAACCGAGACCATAAGTAAGAGAAAAACCTTTATCCGTTCTCTGTTTTCCGGTCTCTGTTTTCCGGAAAAGCGAGGTCTGTAATGAAATTTGATGCAAAAATACCCGGCGGCCCGCTGGAGAAGAAATGGGACCGGCACAGATTCGAATTGAAGCTGGTCAACCCGGCCAATAAAAAGAAGTTTACGATAATTGTGGTTGGCACCGGTCTTGCCGGCGCATCCGCGGCAGCTACCATGGCCGAACTGGGCTACAATGTGAAAAACTTCTGCATACAGGATACCCCCAGGCGGGCGCACAGTATTGCCGCTCAGGGCGGGATCAATGCAGCCAAGAATTATGCCAATGACGGCGACAGTATCTGGCGGCTGTTCTACGACACTATTAAAGGCGGAGATTTTCGGGCCAGGGAGGCCAATGTTTACCGGCTGGCGCAGCTTTCCACCCAGATCATTGATCATTGCGTGGCCCAGGGAATCCCTTTTGCCAGGGAATATGGCGGGCTTCTGGACAACCGTTCCTTTGGCGGCGCCCAGGTATCACGCACCTTCTACGCCAAGGGCCAGACCGGCCAGCAGCTCCTTTTGGGCGCCTATAGTTCGCTCATGCGCCAGGCGGCCAAGGGGAAGGTGGAGATATTTCCCCGCAGGGAGATGGTGGATCTTGTGCTTGTCGAGGGCAGGGCACGGGGCATTACCGTGCGCAATCTTGTCACAGGCGAGATGGAAAGCTATTCCGCGGATGCTGTGGTGCTGGCAACAGGGGGCTATGGAAACGCCTATTTCCTGTCCACAAACGCAATGAACTGCAACGTAACAGCCGCGTACCGGGCCTACAAAAAAGGGGCCCTTTTTGCCAATCCCTGTTTTACCCAGATTCATCCTACCTGCATTCCGGTACACGGCACCTATCAGTCCAAGCTCACCCTGATGAGCGAGAGTCTGCGAAACGACGGGCGGGTATGGGTGCCCAAAGAGCCGGGAGACAGGCGTGCACCTGGCGAGATCCCGGAGTCCGAGAGGGACTACTATCTGGAGCGCAAATACCCGAGTTTCGGCAACCTGGTTCCCCGCGATGTGGCTTCAAGAAACGCCAAGGAGCAGTGCGATAAGGGAAAAGGCGTGGGCGAGACCGGTCTGGCCGTATACCTTGATTTTGCTGATGCCATCCGCCGCGAGGGCAGGGAGGCCATTGAGGCCAAATACGGCAACCTCTTTGAGATGTATGAAAAAATTACCGCGGAGAATCCCTACGAAACCCCCATGCGGATTTATCCGGCGGTCCACTATACGATGGGCGGTCTGTGGGTGGACTACAACCTCATGAGCACAATTGACGGACTTTTTGTGCTGGGAGAGGCCAACTTTTCGGACCACGGGGCAAACCGTCTTGGAGCCAGCGCCCTAATGCAGGGCCTTGCGGACGGCTATTTCATCCTCCCCTACACTATCGGCGGCTATCTGGCGGGCACCTCGCTTCCCGCGGTGAGCACTGACCACGACGCCTTTAAACAGGCGGCTGCAGATGCTTATAAGCAGACGGAGGCGCTTTTATCTATAAAGGGAGACCGCACCGTGGATGAGATCCACCGCGAGCTTGGCATGATCCTCTGGGATTACTGCGGCATGTCCAGAGATGAGCAGGGGCTTAATACAGCTCTGGAAAAAATTCGGGATCTGCGGGGTCGATTCTGGAAGGAGGTCAATGTGCCGGGAGACAGCAAGGATTTGAATCAGAGCCTGGAAAAAGCCGGACGCGTTGCAGATTTCCTTCAATTCGGGGAACTTATGGTGCAGGATGCCTTGAACCGGCACGAATCCTGCGGATGCCATTTCAACAAGGCATATCAGACGGAAGATCATGAAGCCCTGCGCGATGATACGAACTGCTGCCATGTTAATACCTGGGAGTTTTCCGGAGATATGCAGGCACCGAGGCTTCACACAGAGCCCCTGGAGTTTGAAAATGTTGAGCTGACGCAAAGGAGCTACAAGTAATGAGCGCATCAACGATCAACCTCACGTTAAAGGTCTGGCGGCAGGGCCGGACGGATAAAAAGGGAAGGCTGGAGACCTATCCGGCAAACAATATATCAACGGATATGTCCTTTCTGGAAATGCTGGACGTGGTAAACGAGGAGCTTACCAAAAAGGGAGTCGAGCCGATAGCATTTGATCATGACTGCCGTGAGGGCATATGTGGCATGTGCGGAGCAGTAGTAAACGGCCGTGCGCACGGACATCAAACCGAGACTACCCTTTGCCAGCTTCACATGCGGCACTTCAATGACGGCGATACTCTTGTCATTGAACCCTGGCGGGCCCGGGCCTTCAAGGTGGTCAAGGATCTGATTGTGGACCGCAGCCCCCTGGATCAGATCATGCAGGCAGGCGGCTATATTTCTGTAAATGCCGGCGGCGCGCCTGATGCCAACTCAATACCCGTGTCCAAGGACAAGGCGGACGCTGCCTTCAATGCAGCCGCCTGCATCGGATGCGGAGCCTGTGTGGCTGCCTGTCCCAACGGGTCGGCAATGCTTTTTATCGGCGCCAAGGTTTCCCAGCTGGCACTTCTGCCGCAGGGGCGACCGGAGGCGGCCCGGCGCGTGCGCGCTATGGTGCGGAAAATGGATGAACTGGGATTTGGCAACTGCTCCAATGAGGCGGAATGCGAAGTCGAATGCCCGAAGGGCATCTCCATACGGGAGATCGCCCGCCTGAACCGCGAGTTGATGAAGGCGGAGATCAAATCCGCGTAGCCAGCAGACTCCGCAGCATTCTGAACACAGCCTGAGAACTGAAAACGCTATAGGAGCAGAGCATGACAAAGACCTCTCTTTTTGGTTTGCTTATTCTGGTGGCAGGCGGTTTGGTCTACGGGTTTAAAATGCTTGCCAGGCTCATGGGCCAGGCGGCGAGCAAAGCCCACATCACCTTCATGGAGGCTTTGGGCGGGCCGGATAATTTTGAATGGATAGACAGCCTTCCGGCCGGCTTTCTTCAGAAATGGATGGACAGCTTTATTCATCTGCCGCTGTTTTTAATCCTGGTAGCGCTGGGCCTGGCCATCCTGATCCTGAACGGTATTTTTGCAAAGAAATAGCCTCCCGGCTATTTCTTTGCCGGCTCTCCACTTCTCCCTCCTTCTCCAATCTCTTGCCCGTTTTTCCGGTTGCCTGTTAAAGATTTTTGCTGTAAGCTCTCATTTTTTGGACTTGAGGGCTTCCTGCAGCTTTTCTCCCAGTTCTCCAAGGGATGAAGAAGGGGTCCGGGCTTTGCCTCCCGCGGACTTTTGCGTCGAGTAGCGTTCCAGGTCGGCGGCTTCTGCTTCCTGCTCCTCCGCGGGGGCAAGGGTGATCTTTTTCTCCTGCGGGTCTATTGCTTCAATGGTAACTAAAACGGAATCATCGGTTTTGAGCTTTTCAATGGCCTGGGGCTCCGGCGCCCTGTCGATTCTGGATCTGGGCAGAAGACCGGTGATTCCGGGTGCTACATTGATAAAATAGCCGAAGTCGGCTTTTTTTTCGATTCTTCCCCTTATGCGCCGGCCAACAGCGAGCCGGTTTTCCACCTCCAGCCAGGGGTCTCCTTCGGCATCCTTGATGCTTAGCGACATACGCCGGTTTGCCGGATCTATGGATTTTACCGTCACCGCCACCCGGTCTCCCGGCGTTACCACTTCCTCGGCCTTGACCACCCGTTTGACATGGCTCATTTCGCTGATGTGTACCAGCCCCTCGATTCCCGGCTCCAGCTCAACAAAAGCCCCGAAGTCCATGCAGCGGGTAACGCGCCCCTCGATTTTGTCTCCGGCATGGTAGCGTTCTGCAACGGTTTCCCAGGGATCGCGGCTCACCTGTTTGGCTGAGAGCGATATTTTGAGCTGGCCGGTTTTTTTATCCGGCTTTTCAATGGAGAGGATCTTCACCGTCAGGGGATCGTCTGTGCTGACAGCTTCCGAAGGGTGGGATACCCGCGACCAGCTGAGTTCGGAGATATGGACCATTCCTTCCACTCCGGGATGCAGTTCTACAAAGGCTCCGTACGGCATTAGCCTGGAAACCCTGCTGTCTACGGTATCCCCCGGGCTGACGGTCTGCAGAAACTTTTCGCGTTCTTCGGCTAACAGCCGCTCCAGGTGCTTCCTGCGGTTGACCACGATATTGCGCCCCCCGGATTCGATGCGCTCAATCAGAAATTCCAGCGTGGCGCCAACGTATTCTTCCGGTTTTTCAATGTATTTTACATCTATCTGGCTGACGGGGCAGAATGCGGTTTTCCCCATTACCTGAACGCGGAAGCCGCCTTTGCAGGTTTCTGTTATTTTCCCCTCCACCGGCATCTTGCTTTTATAGGCGTTATAGAGCAGTTCCCGGCCGCCCGCCCTGCCTACGGACCTGGAAAGCTGGATTTCGCTGTCAGTGGTGGATATAACGTAGAGATCAACCCGGTCTCCCACCTTGTAGGGGAAATCCCCGTTTTCATCCATCAGTTCGGATTTTTCCACGACTCCGTCAATTTTGCTGCCGGTATTGAGAAATACGCTGTCCCGGCCGATAACGATGATTTCGCCGCTGATTTTATCCCCAACCCGGACTTCCGGGGCCATGTTGTTCATGTAGGATTCGAAAAGACTGCCAAAGTCCTCATTTTCCATCTCGTTTGGGGTTTGCTCGTTTTCGCTGTCAAAAGAATTGTTGTCCGCCATTGTTGAATGCCTCCTGAAATAAAAGAACACGCAAATTTTCTTTCCTTTTACCAGTATCCGGGCAGCCATGCAAGCAGTATCGCCCCGCAGGCCGGCTCCCAATTGCAGAACCCCGGCGCAGAACTTATATTGGTAGTTAAACCCGGTATAATCAAAGGAGGAATTGTTTATGAAATGCGAGAATTGCGGCGCCGAAATTCAAGAGGGAGAGGCTATGCAGGCCCGCGGCCAGACAGTGTGTGAGGACTGCTATATTGATATGATGGCCAAACCCAAGGCCTGCGATCCCTGGGCGGTTTACAGCGCAAAGAACCTTTCGCAGGACAGCTTTGAGCTAAACGAGAATCAAAGCGCTATTGTGGAGTACCTGGAGAAAAACGGACCCACTCCGCCGGAGAAGCTCGCCCGCGATTTAGACATCAGTATGGATGAATTTGAGCGGCAGATGGCGCCTCTGCGCCACATGGAAAAAGTCCGGGCTCAGCTCCGGGAGGGTGAGAAAGTGATCTGTTTATGGTAACAAACCCATCATGTTTCGGCGGCTTCGCCCGGGGGTCGGCGCTGCCCTGCTGTGCTTGACAGAGAAAAAGGAATGTTATAGAAGAATTATTATGGATATGGTCCTTATTGTTGACGGGGATGCCGATTTTTTAGAAAATCTGCGCATATCCCTTGAAAAACTGCAGCAGTTTCAGGTTCTGACGGCAACAGATGGCAATAAAGCCCTGGAATGCCTTAAAACAGAAAATGTGGCTATTTTTGTTACTGACATTCAGACCCCTGAACTTGATTGTCTCGAACTGCTCTCCTATATGAGCTGCAATCACCCCCGCGTGCCCTGTATTGTCACTACCGACTGGGGCAAACCCTGGTTCAAAAACGGAATGGCCCAGCAAACGTTTCTCTATCATCTGGAAAAACCGTTTAGTGCCAGCGCCATGGCCGCCGCGATTTTTGTAGGCCTGAACCTTCGCGACGAGGGGCTTCACAGCGCCGGCATGACTATGGCAAGCCTTCTGCCCCTTGTGGACCTGCAGCAGAAAACCTGCCGCATGGAAATTTTATCATCCGGGACCGGAAAAGGCTATCTCTACTTTGAGAAAGGGGTCTTGTTTGATGCCCATTACAAAACGCTAAACGGAGAGGAGGCTGCCAGGGAGATTTCGAGCTGGAACAGGATAAGCTTTGCCCTCTCTGAACTGCCCAGGCACAGGACCCGCCGCCGGGTGAAAACCAACCTGATGGATATTGCCGATGCCTCCTGGCGCAAGGAGGAGGTGATGCGCGAAGCTGAGGATCCAAAGTCCGATTCCCCGGAGAGCGAGCCGGTCATTCCCTTGCATGAGGAATCCACACCTTTTGAGCTTGACTGGGAGAGGGCCGGCTCCATCCTGCAGACCTTTTTATCGGATATAAAAGTCATGCCCGGCTATCTTTCATTTGCCCTGGCAGATTCGGAGGGAAAAGTCCTGACTTCGGATCAGGGCCCGGAAAGCGTTAATTTCAGAATACTGGCAAGGGATCTGCCGTCTTTGTTTGGCAGCGTTCAAAAGACAGCCGGCAAACTTGGCATAGAAGTAGCTGAGGCCCTGACCCTTCACGCCTCAAACTGCACCATTATCCTGCAGTTGTTTCAGATGAATCTCTTTATTATGATCGCCTGTACGCGGGAAGGCAAATGGCCAGAAATCAAAACCTACCTTGATAACATGATATCCTCACTTAACGCGGCTTGAGGCCGTTTCCCGAAGTCCGGGGTGCATTGGAAAAAGAGAGGCAGAAGCGGAGATGAAAGGCAGGGGCGCATGATTATTATAGATTTCGAGGCCTCCAGCCTGCGAAAGAACTCTTATCCAATTGAAGTTGCCTGGGGGGACAGCACGGACAACATTCAATCCTATCTTCTTAATCCTGATTATATGGAAGGCTGGACGGATTGGAATCCCGAAAGCCATGAATATCATGGTTTGACGCGTGAGGAACTTCGCCGCCTCGGAGAAGATCCCCGCCAGGTTGCCGGACGCATGGTGGAGGAGCTTGCAGAAGAGGGCGTTTATTCAGATGAACCCCATTATGATATTCGGTGGAAAAACCGTCTCCTCGCGGATTCCGGCTATGATCCGGCGCTGATCCGGATTCATGATCTCAACTATTATTTAAACGAGCTGCTTCGCGGAGCACGCTGCGACAGAGACCTTAATGATTTTATATGCACATTTGAATGCAGCGGAAGCGGCAGACACCGGGCCGCTGCAGATGTTTACTGGCTGATCGAGTTTGTTGCCTATATTCGTCGGGGGTTGTAATATGGAGCAGTTTACCATTGATGCCCTGGAACAGATCAGAAGCCGATCTGTCCTGGTACACAGTATTACCAATCTGGTAGTTATGAGCACCACCGCAAATATTCTGCTGGCGGTGGGAGCTTCGCCCGTGATGGCCCATGCTTTTGAGGAAGTTGAAGAGATGACCGCCCGGGCTGACGCGCTGGTGCTAAACATCGGAACGCTGGAGCAGAGCTGGCTGGAGTCCATGATTGCCGCCGGCAGGCGCGCCAATGCAGAAGGCATTCCCGTGATTCTTGATCCGGTGGGAGCCGGGGCCACAGCCTTTCGAAGCGCTTCCGCCCGCAGAATTATGGATGAATGCAGGATATCGGTTTTGCGCGGCAATGCCTCGGAGGTTTTATCCCTTGCCTCATCGGAGGTTGAAACCAGGGGCGTTGAATCCTCCATTTCCATGCAGGATCACATGGTGCCGGCAGTACAGGATATGGCCCTGGCCGAGGGCTGCGTTGTTGCCGTATCCGGAGAGCATGATTGTGTAACCGACGGGCGCAGGGTGTTTCGCATCAAAAACGGCCAGTCCCTGATGACCCGGATAACCGGGATCGGATGCGGCCTTTCGGCGCTTGCAGCAGCTTTTTGCGGTGTTTTGCGGGAAAGTTTTGCGGAAGCCACCGCTGCGGCCCATGGGTATTACGGGCTTTGCGGGGATCTGGCCATTACGGTAAGCGACCGACCGGGCAGTTTTTATTCCGCCTTCCTTGACAGGCTTTACGCCACGGGCAAAGAGGAAATCAATAATTCCCTTAAAGTGGAAATTTTCGACTGAGCCTGCAGTCTTAAAAGCCGGCGGGATTTTTCGGGGTGGAAAAATCCCGCCGGCCGCTGATCAGCTCAACATTTTTGCCTCAAACAGCTCTATTCGAACTGCTCTTTAATCTTTTTGAGGGGCACATCATTTTTTATCATCTCAATCATGTCTTCTTCACTGCGGGGAGGGGATGCTTCAAGCGAGACGAGCGTATCGTCGATCCGCAGGGCGAGCCTGGAATTGTCTGTTTGGTCTTTTTTGATATAAAGGGCTTTGTAATCAGAGACATAGAGGGCTCTTATAATCTTGCTGGCCGATTCATAGGGGAATTTGCGCCCTTTACGGAATTGGAGGAAAAAGGGAGCCTCTTCACCGCTTACCATGGCAAAGGTAATTCTTTTGTCCCCGTCGGAGTATTTTTGTTTAAGGAGCGACCATGCGTCGTCGTCGGATCCCTTATTCATGCCCTCCGGTTCACCGGTTTTGTTCATCCCGTCAATGCTGTCCGGCAGAAGGGGGATCCAGTAGTTATAATCCATTGCACCGGCAGCAGGGGCCAGCCACAGAAGACAAAGAACGCCTGTGAAAACGATGAGTGAGACTTTACGCATTGCATTGCTCCTTTCTCAGGCGGGCAGGGGTGCCTGCGCCTGAATGCAAAAAGTTTGAAGTGCATAATTTCTGTTTCTTCATCCTAAATTGAAAATCCCGAAGGGTTTAAAAATTTGAAACGCTCAGTTTAGGTTCATATATTGTCAGCCTGTATTGCGCACCTTTCGGGGATAAAATTTCC
>JAWOFF010000089.1:0-12992 GCA_046482325.1 Desulfosalsimonadaceae bacterium | reverse complement strand
CACTGCCTGGATCTGGCGGAGCAGCAATTCTTTTTCATGGGCGGTCCGGGTCCGGTCCAGTTTCCGGTTCAGGGCCAGCATTTGGTCCACGAGGGAGACCATTTGGTCGTGGCTGGCTTTGTCAGAAGGGTTATCAAAGTTGATGACAGGGATGGGCAGCACCATCAGATATTGGTAAATAAATCTTAAATACCCGCCACGATATGTGGAGGCAATGTTTTTATAAAAAAACGTTATCAGGGAGGAATTTAAAATACCAAGAAGATAGGGTTCTGAATTGGCGATGATATATGCGGTGTTCACACAGTATTTACCGCCCTCTTCATCCAGGGCGAAATTGCCGCGCAAGGAAATATCCGGAAGCATGATTTTCGGTTTTTCAAATTCCTCATAATAATCACAAGCACGAAGCTCCCACCAGTACTCACCCTGATCATAGCGTTTGTCAAGCGACAATTATTTTTGCCCTTGCGTGTTCGGGCGCCACAGGTCAGGTCTGCACATTCTTCAGGATATGGAGGGTAATCGGGCAAGGTGGGGAAGGGTAAGATGGCGCGGGGATTTTGTGCCATTGCCTGGTCATACTCTTGCCATAAGCGATACCTTTTCTCGCAAATTTTATCATATTCCCGACAATGCTGCCGGTGTAGCTGCCGTTTTTCATCTTGGGTTAAAATCACTGTCATGCTTTATCTCCTAATTCTTTTTATGGCTTATAAAATCATAAAGCCTTACCAAAGAGGGGAAACATATGGTTCAAGAATGGTAATTGATAAATTTAGGGAATGATAAAAAAGGCCAAGCGAATTGGCCCTTTCTATCTTGATTTTAGAGGAATTTTTGCCCGTAAAAATGTTAAAGATTGTGACCAAATTGTGACCAAAACAAAAAATAACAAGGTAAAAAATCCAATATCAAGTTATAAGGTCAAAAGTAAAAGTCTTTGTTATTATTGCATCTTGTTATTTGCTTTTAATTATTTTTAATAATATCAGGCAGATTCACACGGTAGAACTCACTGGTTCAAATCCAGTACCGCCTACCAGTAAAGACAAGGGTTTACGGGCATAATCGCCTGTAAACCCTTTTTTGTTTAGAACCGGCCTTGATAAAAGTCCAATATCTGCGTTTAGCTTGTGTCCCCCGAAATTTCACGTACTTCTGTGTCCGCTGCATCCCCCGGGATTTGCGCCGCCTTGATACGGTATTGCTTTTCTACGATATTATCCGCTCAATGAATGCCGCCATTACCTCCAGGGTTTTCTCAGGCTGCTCCGCATGGGGTGCATGCCCGCAGTCTGGAATCAGGCAGGATTCCGCGCTGCCCGATGTCTGATCTGCTATCGCCTCCACCTGGCGCCTGGTGCCGTAGCTGTCTTCTGCACCCTGGATTACCAGCAGCGGGCATTCTATAGAAGGCAGCAGGTATTCAATATTCCAGTGCCAAAACCATCGGCTCAGCCATGTTTCCGCCCAGGATTTGAAAACCCGCTCTGTTTTTTCTCCGTGATGTTTGTAGAGTCCCTGAAACTGGCCTTCTTCGAAAGCGGCATCCGCTTTTTCAATACCTTTGAGGGTTTCGGACTCCACGAAAACATGAGCCGCTTCGGAAATGACACCCTTCAGCCGGGACGGCTTTTCTGCGGCAGATATGAGGCTGATGCTCGCCCCGTCCGAGTGGCCAGCAAGAACGAAGGGCCTGCCGGGGATGACCTTATCAATAAGCAACTGCAGGTCATTGAAGGCAGCGTGGTGCATATAGTGAATCGTACGGAAAGCAGTATCAGGCGAGGAGCGGCCATAGCCAGGCCTGTCATAAACAACTCCCGGGCATCGGGTTCTGCGGCAGAGCAGCTCGGGGAAATCCTTCCACATCGCCGTGCAGCCCAGGCCTTCGTGGAGAAACACCAGGCACGGGTTTGCGGGGCTGCCCGCAATCGTTTTGTAAAAAATGCTCCTGCCGTCGTTTAAAAAGATTTCCGCCAACAGTATGGTCTTCCCCTGCAGCAGTGCATATTAGTGCTCTTTTTTTCTTGCACCTAAACTGAGCGTTTCAAATTTTCAGGGAATTGCCCCTGCGAAAGAGCTGGCTAATCGTAGTTTTCACGCACTGCCGCATCACCCATGGTCGGTGAGAGAAAAGGCTCCCATGCTGGATTCTTCCATGTTCCAAGCCGCGTATGCATATCAAGATACTTCTGCGGTATGGGATGAGTCCCGACAACGACCCGGACACCGTAGCTTTCTTCCAGGAAATACTTGAATGTATCGATATAGGGACACGGCGGATAGCCCACCACCAGGCCGGTGGCCAAATGGATTGTCTCCGCGCCGTTTTTCACCATCTCCCCTCCTGCGTACTCTATGTTACCTCCGGGGCAGCCGTCGCATGTTGTATAACCAACCAGCTCCACCTCCTCGCCCGTATATATACTGAACGCCCCTTCCCTTTCCCTCATGGCCCGCAGGCACTTCCCGCCTGCACAGCGCCGGTATCGATCGCAAATAACA
Source organism: Desulfosalsimonadaceae bacterium (assembly GCA_046482325.1). Lineage (GTDB taxonomy): Bacteria > Desulfobacterota > Desulfobacteria > Desulfobacterales > Desulfosalsimonadaceae > M55B175. The sequence continues at coordinate 10,481 of JAWOFF010000089.1, read as the reverse complement.
ATCCCGATCCGCTTCTTTGAATGCATAACAAATCCTTTTCTCCTAAACCGTGCTTTTCCAACCTCTTAAAATTTTTACCTGAATTGAGAACCCGGAAGATTTTACAGTATTTTTCAGTACATCATACCGCTTACATATACCCCTGCACCGACAAAAAGTTCTGTACCCGGAATCCGGTAGATGTAGGTAATTTTTTTCTGGGGGTTATTCCTGCCCGGTTTGGGCCACATATACTCCACCCAGCCTTCCCTGTTGTTGCGGGCCAGATTGACAAAATGAACAAAAAGGGCTTTACCTGTGGGATCGGTGATCAAAAGAACGTGTTCCTTTTTGGTCAGCTCGGGCTTGAAGGGGTGGGCCAGCATTTTACCGTCCAGGTTCATGAGAAAGACATAGGAATCCTTCCACACAAAAGGGCCATCCTGGTCGGCGATTTTCTCAATGGCTGTTTCCAGGCCTTTGGAATTAACCAGAGCGGCAGCTTCCCGGCAGTTTCTCACACATTCCTCTTTGGTCGCTGACTGGCCTGCCGTGGCTGAAACAGCCAGGAACAGGACCATCGAAACGGCGGCAAGAGACAAGGCACGTGTCATGATTTCACCTCCTGATCATAAAAGCCCGTCTTTACAAGCAAGAGCCTTCATGTTTATAAAAAGTTAACAAAATGATCGCTCTGCGGTCTCATATTCTTTCATTGCGCAAGCCAGGTCTTTTTACTGCCCAGCCCTAACGGATCCAGGGCCGGCCTACAGGAAGTATGTCGCGGCCGAATATCTGTGCATAGATGGCATGAGCCATCATATACAGAGCGGCTGCAGCGCAGGCCATAAGTTCATAGCCGGCAATCACCGTGAAATAATCGTATCCGAAATGTGCAAAATCAAGAAGAATAAAGCCAATGAGCAGCAGCGTGAAGGTAACAGCCATGGCCGAATGAATGCGCATCGCCGGAATCCACATTATGAATGTATACAAGGTCCAGCAGACCAGAAACCAGCCGACATCCGAGCTGCTGGAATGATAGATGTTGAAATGGTTAAGCAGGAAAATGATGCCCAGGGCTATCCAGAAAGCCCCGTAGGAACAAAAAGCGCTGAAACCGAAATTGTTGCCCACATTAAACTCTAAATACCCCGCAACAAGCTGGGCCAGCCCTCCGTAAACAAAGGCCAGGGCAAGGACAGGACCGACCTCGCACCAGCCGACATTATGAAACTGAAGGAGCAGGGTGGTGATGCCGAATCCCGCAAGACCGACGACTGCCGGATTTCCCTTGGGTACAGGTAACTCTGTCTGGGCCATGCTAATCCCCCTTAAAATGGAAGTGTATAAAAATACAAGCAAACAAACAAATTAATCTCAAATCGCCTTGCGTATTCCCTACCCACCCAGGCCGGGCGCTGCTTCTTTACAGGCAGGGCATCTAATGCATCGCGGTGGCCGGGATTTTGTAGTCTTTAACGGATCATAGAGAAATACAAAAGTGGTGATTCCGCAAAAATTATTTATAACAAAATTCGGTTTGTATGTAAAGATCTAAAAGTCAGTTGCCAGCCGTGGAAAAAACGGAAAAGAAAGGCAGGAATTGACCGAATTGCTTTACAAGTCTCTGTTTCAGTATTAATTTTTTGACTTATAAAGGGCAAATGGAGGCAGTTTTGTATAATGACTTAACTACCTTAAAATAATTCAGGAATAAATAGGTTTAAAAATTTTAAACGCTCAGTTTAGGTCAGACAAAGCTGGGAGCACAACAGAAATCAGCAGGAAAACAGGAGTCGCCAATGGATTATATCAAAATCCGCTTAACAAATGATTTTGATCGCATGGGATCCAGGTTCCAGCAAAGCATGAGCGATGTATTCCATTCGCTCAGCCCCATGTACTCGTTTAGCAAAAGCACCTGGTATCCGCCGCTCGATATCTTTGAAACCCCGGGCGAAATTATTGTGATCGCGGAACTGGCAGGAATCAACAAGGAGGAGTTGGACCTGGAAATCAACTCCAGGGCAATCCGGCTCTCCGGCCGAAGAATCGGGGTGCCGCCGGCAGAAAAAGGCAAGTACCGGCTGGCGGAGATTCAATACGGCAATTTTGAACGGGTGCTGTACCTGCCTGCTCCCATAGATACGGACACGGTAACCGCCTCTTATAATAAAGGACTGCTCCACATCCGTATGGAAAAGCTGGCTACGCGATCGCGGCACAACATACCCATCACAGAAGAAGAATACGACTGATAGCAGAGGAAAAATTGATTTCTGCATGCACTGCCGGTCTGAACCGGCCGGCCGCCATTGCTCTTCTATGCAGATACAGACGACTTCTGGAGGCAATACATGACACAGGCAACGCAGCAACAGCAAGGCTACTCGCCGGAAAAAATACCAGATATACTGCCTATTCTTCCTTTATACGACGTGGTGCTGTTTCCGAAAATGGTACTCCCGCTCATTGTTATGCAGGAGGCCTCGATCCAGCTCATTGACGAGGCCATGTCCAAAGACCGTATCGTCGGGGCTGTCACAGTCAATGTCGACGAGGCCAAGGCCCGGTACGTACCAGAGGATCTGCGCGAATACGGCACCAGTGCGGTCATCCTCAAAATGGCCAAGGCCGAGGACAACAAAGCGCAGATTATCCTGCAGGGGCTGGGCCGGTTCCAGCTCACAGAAATCACCAGTCAGGAGCCGTATTTCCAGGCCCGCATTACCTCTCTGCAGCCGGAATGGGAAAAGGACAAGGAAATGCAGGCTCTGATGAACAATCTGACCACCCAGTACGAACGGGTTGTGGAGCTGTCTTCCGGACTGAACCAGGAGCTTGCCTCCATGGCCAAATCCCTGGAGGAGCCGGATACTCTGGCAGATATGGTGACCTCGACAATCAATTCCAAAACCAGCGAAAAACAGGAGATCCTTGAGACCCTGGACGTGCGGGAACGCCTTAAAAAAGTAACCCAGATGGTCAACTACCAGCTGGAAATCCTGGAAATCGGCAATAAAATCCAGTCCCAGGTTAAAGGGGACATGGAAAAACAGCAGCGGGAATACTACCTGCGCCAGCAGCTCAAGGCCATCAAGGAAGAACTGGGAGAGACCGATGAGACCACGGAAGAAGTCGAGGAGTACCGCCGGAAAATAGAAGAGAAAAACCTGCCCGAAGCCGCGGCCAAAGAAGCCGACCGGGAGCTCAAGCGCCTCTCCCGCATGCATCCCTCATCTGCCGAATATACAGTGGCCGTTACATATCTGGACTGGATTATTTCGCTTCCCTGGAATGAAGGCACGGAAGACTCCCTGGATCTGAAAAAGGCCAGGAAAATTCTGGACAACGACCATTACGGCCTGGAAAAAGCCAAAAAACGAATACTCGAGTACCTCTCTGTGCGCAAGTTAAACCCGGAGATCAAGGGCCCGATACTTTGCTTTGTGGGCCCGCCCGGAACCGGCAAGACCTCGCTTGGCCACTCCATTGCCCGCGCCCTGGGCCGCAACTTCATACGGATTTCTCTGGGCGGCGTCCGCGACGAAGCCGAAATACGGGGCCACCGCCGGACTTACGTAGGGGCCATGCCCGGACGCATTATCCAGGGACTGCGGCGCGCCGACAGCAACAATCCGGTATTTATGCTGGATGAAATTGACAAGGTCGGCTCGGACTTCCGGGGAGATCCCTCCTCCGCTCTTCTGGAAGTTTTGGACCCGGAGCAGAATCATACCTTCGAAGACCATTATCTGGATGTTCCCTTTGATCTGTCTTCTGTCATGTTCATTACCACGGCCAACATTCTGGATACCATTCCGCCCGCGCTACGGGACCGTATGGAGGTTCTTAGGCTGTCGGGATATCCGGTGGATGACAAAATCAAAATCGCCTCCCGCTACCTGATCCCCCGGCAGCGCGAGGCAAACGGCCTGAATGCCGAACGGATCAGTTTTACCCGGGGGGGCATCAAGCAAATCATAACCGGCTATACCCATGAAGCGGGCCTTAGAAACCTGGAGCGTGAAATCGCAACGGTATGCCGCGGGGTGGCCAGCCAGATCGCCTCCGGAGAATCTTATTTTGTCAAAATCGACGCAAAAAATATTCCGGATTACCTCGGCCCCGTCCGTTATACCCAGGAGGAACTCAAAAAAAGGGTAACCACCCCTGGAGTTGTCATGGGGCTTGCGTGGACCGAGGCCGGCGGCGATATTTTGTTTATTGAGGCAACGGCAATGAAGGGATCCGGAAAACTCACCCTTACAGGCCAGCTCGGTGAAGTCATGAAAGAATCCGCTCGGGCGGCGCTCAGCTACCTGCGAAGCAATGCGGCCGCGCTCGGCATCAATGAAACCTACTTCCAGGAATACGACCTGCACATCCATATCCCGGCAGGCGCCATTCCCAAGGACGGCCCGTCTGCGGGCGTGACCATGCTCACGGCCCTTGCCTCGATCCTTACCAACACCACAACCTACAAGGATCTTGCGATGAGCGGCGAAATTACGTTACGGGGCCGCGTCATGCCGGTTGGCGGCATCAAGGAGAAGGTACTGGCCGCGCACCGGGCAGGCATTAAAACCATCATCCTGCCCAAGTGGAATGAAAAAGACCTGGAGGATGTGCCGGATAACGTCAAAAACGCCATAGAATTCCATTTTGTGGAAAAAATGCGCAACGTTTTGAAAATCGCGCTGAACAAATAAAAATGACGCAGCTTATGCCGCAATCCCATGGCTCCGCCGCGCATCCGTTATGCCGGCCCGCCGTCTTCCTGGATCGTGACGGCGTTATCAACCGGGACTCTCCCGACTATATCAAATCCTGGAGCGAATTCGAGTTTCTGCCGGGCGTACTTGACGCCCTGGCAAAACTCAGCCGGCGGGGATATGGCATCTATGTGATTTCCAACCAATCCGCAGTTGGACGGGGCCTTATTTCCCAAACGATGCTGGAACAGATTTTTTCCAACATGCTCCGCGTTATTTACTCCCATGGCGGCCGGATCACAGATGTCTTCTACTGTCCGCACCGGCCAGAGGAGGACTGCCCCTGCCGAAAGCCCATGCCCGGCCTTGTTTTCGAGGCCTGCCGAAAATACCCTGTGGATCTATCAAAGGCTGTCATGGTGGGTGACTCCGCAAAAGATGTGGCATGTGCAAGAAACGCCGGATGCCGCTATGCTGTCCGAATAGCGCCTGAAACGGCAGGCTCATCGCTTTCTGAAGAAAACCTTCCTGATACGGAACCGGACTTTACCGCACCCGATCTCAGCCGGGCTGCGGACTGGATTATCCACCGCTTCTATTCCGCCAGCCCCGCCCATGCCAACACTTAACGGCCGGATTGACCATATCGCCTATCATGACGCATCCAGCCGCTTTACCGTGGCAAGGCTTGTCCTGCCTGATGCAAGCAGGCCGGTGACGGTAGTCGGCCACATGCCCTCACCTGCCGCAGGTGAAGAAGTCAGCCTGACCGGCCGCTGGAGCTCACACCCCAAATACGGGCAGCAGTTCCGGATTGAAAGCATTACACTGCGGATGCCTTCAGGCGCCGAGGCCATCCGCGGCTTCCTGGCATCCGGACCGATAAAGGGCATCGGCTCTGCCACCGCGGAAAAAATCATCAGCAAATTCGGCGAGGACACTTTTTCGGTAATCGAATCCACACCGGAAAAACTTACGCAGGTTGAGGGCATTGGCGCCTCAACAGCCGCAGCGGTCCATGAACAATGGCATGCGATCGCCGCCTGCCGCCGGGTCATGAGCTTTCTCCAGGAAAACGGCATAAGCGGGACCTATGCGCAAAGACTCTACAATATCTACGGCCGGGATACGATCAAAATCATCAGCAGCTCCCCGTATCGCCTGGCCCGGGATCTTGCCGGAAGCGGCTTCGCAATTGCCGACAGGATTGCAAAAAATATGGGGACGGACCCGGATGACCCGGAAAGGGCTGAGGCCTGCATCCACCACCTGATGCAGGCTGCAGCCGGCCGGGGCCACCTGTTTTTGTATGAAAACGAATTGAGCGATCAGGCCTCCCGGCTCTACGACATCCCGCCGGATACCATTTCCGCGGCAATGGAAGAGCTGATTGAAACGCAAGAGCTGACTGCAGAAGAAGACTTTGCCGAAGACGCGGGCCGCCGAATCTACCCGAGAGCTTTATACGATGCAGAGGCCACCATCGCCGCCAGACTAGCCGCCCTGCTTTCTCTGCCGCCCCCTCCGCCCCCGCAGAATCCGGCGCTGATGATCGAAAACATCCAGGCAGCGATGGCCATAGAGCTTACGCCGGACCAGTACCAGGCCCTGGAAGTCGTACTCGCCAGCCGTGTGGCTGTCATTACAGGCGGACCCGGAACCGGCAAGACCACCCTGATACGCGCTGTTGCCGCCCTGTTCGGCAGGAACCGTGACCGCATCTGTCTGGCCGCCCCCACGGGCCGTGCCGCGCGGCGCCTCTCCGAAGTCTCCGGGAAGACCGCCCATACCATTCACAAGCTGCTTGCCTACAACTTTGACGATAATTTTTTTGGCCGCCACCAGGACAACCCCATTGACGCCGAGCTTCTGATAATTGACGAGGCCTCCATGGTTGACGCCCATCTCATGGCCCATCTGCTGCAGGCAGTCTCTTTTTCAACCCGGCTGGTAATTGTTGGAGACGCCTTCCAGCTGCCTCCGGTAGGACCGGGAAACGTTCTGGCAGATCTTATCGCAGCGGACATTATCCCCACGGCCCGCCTGACCACCATTTTCCGCCAGGCCGCGGAGAGCCGGATCATCCGTAATGCCCACCTGGTGCGCCAGGGGCGGTTCCCGGAGCTTTGTGCCTTTTCAGAAACCGATTTTCCGGATGCGGAGTTTTATTTCCGGGAGGAAAGCGATCCGGAAGCCATTGCCGAGGCGATCAGTTACCTGTGTGCCCGCCTGCTCCCCGCCGCCCTTGGCCTAGATCCCCTGAGCGCCGTCCAGGTCTTGTCTCCCATACACAAGGGACCTGTGGGCACAATTAACCTGAATCAGAAGCTCCAGTTTGCCCTGAACCCGCAAACGACTGCCATGGCAGGTTCGGGCAGCAGATTTTGTACCGGCGACAAAGTTATGAATCTGAAAAACAACTATTCCAAAGAGATCTATAACGGCGACATAGGCCGCATCCTTCAAGCAAACCCGCAGACTTCGGAACTGCTCGCGGATTTCTGCGGACGCGAGGTCGCATTCGCCGGGGATGAACTTGGGGATCTTACGCTGGGATACGCCATATCTGTGCACAAATCCCAGGGCTCCGAATATCCGGCGGTCATCCTTCCCCTGGTTTCAAGCCACCACGGTATGCTTCAGCGCAACCTGCTCTACACAGCCATTACCCGCGCCCGCTCGCTGGTAATCCTTATCGGAAGCAAAAAGGCGCTCTCCACAGCCCTTGCCAACAACACCCCTGAACAGCGCCTGTCCGGCCTTACACAACGACTGCAGCAGGCGGCCTCCGATTGAGCGGATTTTTGCTTGAACCCGCAGGGATTTTCCTATATCGTTTTTTTCTATAACAAAAACGGAAGCTGACACTTAAATTGAGCGGTTTTCAAATTAAAAATTTGAAACGCTCAGTTTAGGCGGGAGTTTCTTTCGGTATAAAATCAAAAGCAACGGAGCCTTGTACCATGCGCGCATGTGCCGTATTCCTTCTCATTTTCCTGGCAGGGGCCGCGGTTGCCGCCGCGGATGCGAAATACGTCAACGATCGTCTGGAAGTCACCCTTCGTTCCGGGCCCGGCCTGGAATACCGGATCCTGCGTTCTTTGCCCACCGGCACAGAGCTGGAGATGCTGGAAAAAAGGGACAAGTGGAGCCGGGTAAACCTTCCCGGAGGCGCAGAAGGCTGGGTCCTGAGCCGTTACCTCACCGATGAACTCCCTGACAGCGAAAAATACAAAAACCTGAAGGAAAAATGCGCTCCCCTGGAAAAAAAGCTTGCTGATCTCGAATCCGCCAATAAATCCCTTAAGACAGAGAATCAAAGGTTCTCGGACAAACTTGCCGAGCTGCGCCAGCAGTTGTCCCGGACCGAGGAGAAATACAAAAAACTCAGGGAATCCGCATCCGAGTACCTGACGGTCAAAAAGGAAAACAAGCGCCTCTCCGCCCAGCTTGAGAAAAAAAACCAGAAAATCGCATCCCTGGAAGACAGGGCAGCCGACGCTTTTCTCTCTGATGCCCTGAAATGGTTTCTCTGCGGTGCCGGCGTGCTAGTTTTGGGTATCCTCATCGGCTCGCGGAACAAACGCAAACGCTCATCGCTTGTATAAGTCGGCTGCAGCCATGGAATATGTCTCCGATTATCTGGTTATCGGCTCCGGCGTTGCCGGTCTTTTGTATGCACTGAAGGTGGCGGACTCGGGCCGCGTCCATATTATCACCAAAAGAAATATAGAGGAGAGCAACACAGCATACGCTCAGGGCGGAATTGCATCGGTATTCAGCCGGGAGGACTCATTTGACGCCCATATCGCCGACACTTTGACATCCGGAGACGGACTCTGCCATGAGAGCGTCGTGGAAATGGTCGTCAAAAATGCACCGGAACGGATTCGCGAGCTGATCAGTCTGGGAGTCGATTTCAACACTGACCTCGCCCAGGAGAGCGGACTGCATCTTGATTTGAGCCGGGAGGGAGGCCACAGTCAAAACCGCATTGTCCATGCAGCCGATCTAACAGGCCTCGCAGTTGAAAAAGCGCTGATTGAAAGAGTTAAGCAGCACAAAAATATAGAAGTCTTTGAAAACCATATCGCGGTAGATTTGATAACCCGTTCCACCCGTCTCAAGCGGGGCCAGATCATTACCACACATGAAGACTACTGCTACGGCGCCTATGTGCTGGAGCGCAATTCCCTGCAGATTCATACCTTTTGTGCCAAGACCATACTGCTGGCCACCGGCGGCGCCGGCAAGGTCTACGCCTACACAAGCAATCCGGATATCGCTTCCGGCGACGGCATTGCCATGGCCTACCGGGCGGGCGCGGTAGTGGCCAACCTGGAATTTGTCCAGTTCCATCCCACGTGCCTGTTTCATCCGGAGGCTAAAAACTTCCTGATCTCAGAGGCGGTGCGGGGCGAAGGAGGCGTACTGCTGAACACGGAGGGGAAACGGTTCATGGAGCGATATACCCCGCTCAAAGAACTTGCCTGCCGGGATGTTGTGGCCCGCGCCATTGACTCGGAACTGAAAAAACGCGGGGATGATTCGGTTTTTCTCGACATCTCCCACAAACCGGCCGACAGCATCCGCAGCCGCTTTCCCCATCTGCACAAAAAATGCCTGGAATTCGGCATTGATATGACCACCGACCCCATTCCTGTTGTACCCGCGGCCCACTACATGTGCGGAGGCGTGGTTACCGATATCTACGGCCAGACCAACATTCAGCGGCTTTTCGCCATCGGCGAGACGGCATGCACCGGCCTGCACGGGGCCAACCGCCTGGCCAGCAACTCTCTTCTCGAAGCACTCACCTACGCACACCGGGCCGCCGGAAAAAGCATGGATGATCTGCAGAACTCCGAATTCAGAAAGCTCCCGGAAATCCCGCCCTGGGATGATCTGGGCACACTGGACTCGGATGAGGCCATTCTGGTCAGCCATACCTGGGATGAAATCCGGCGCTTCATGTGGAACTATGTGGGCATTGTCCGTTCAGACAAGCGTCTGGCCCGGGCTCAGCGGCGGATTGAACTCGTAGAGTCCGAAATCGAAGAATATTACTGGAATTTCAAGATAACACCGGATATGATTGAACTGCGCAACATCGCCATTGTTGCCGAACTGATCATCCGCTGCGCCAAGCATCGCAAAGAGAGCCGGGGACTGCATTACAACATCGCCTACCCGGACAAAAACGACACCCGCTGGAAAAAAGACACGGTGCTCCGGCGTCCCTTTGTCAGCTAACCTGCCCGGAAGCAATATAAATCCCTTAAAAGGGGGTGGTCTGCAGCCGTTTGTGCATGCCACCTCAATGGAAGATGCGGGCAGGCGGCTGTTTTTTTCCCATTGCATATCAGGCAGTATCACCTTATGATGCCTAAAATTGGCACGGCATGATTTTTTTTTGTCTTGCAATATCGAATAACAGAGGAGGCGATCATGAAAAAGTGGCAGTGTCTGGTTTGCGGATATATCCATACCGGCCCGGAGCCGCCGGAAAAATGCCCGGTCTGCGGAGCGGACAAAAGCAAATTTGCAGAAGTCACCGAAGAGGGACAAAAGGGCGTGGCAAGCGGCGACAAAACCGCAGAACAGAGCAGACAGGAGCCAGCCCCGGACAATGCCCCGGTTACGGGAGGTCCGGTTCCGGCCTTTGTCGAGCTGGTCAACCGGGAGTTTGTCAAACACCATGTGCATCCGCTTTCCGTTCATATCCCAAACGGCGTGCTCCCGATGGCGGTTATTTTTGTCTTTCTCTCAGCCCTTTTCCACTCC
>JAWOFF010000142.1:0-19908 GCA_046482325.1 Desulfosalsimonadaceae bacterium | reverse complement strand
GTGCCTAAGTGCCTAAGTGCCTAAGTGCCTAAGTGCCTAAGTGCCTAAGTGCCTTAACCCCTTAACCCCTAAGCCCCTTCAGCCGACCCTGGAAGTTACTGACCGGTTCGGTCCCGGGCTGCGGCCGGTGGGGGGGGGTTACTTCCAAGATTATCATCCCAGGGTTTGGAAAAAAATTTACTATAAGGAATTTTTGTCTTATCATCAAGTATTTGATGGTGAATACGCAGCGTTACAGGGAGATCAAAACCTGATGGGATTTCAAAATGATCTTGCCTCTCACGCAAGTGTTATGCAGAACCTTGCGCAGATGGAGACCGAAGTCAGAGAGGCAGGCAATTTTCTTGTGGGGACCGTTTCCACGGGCGGCAAAATCCTTGTCTGCGGAAACGGCGGTTCGGCTGCCGACGCCCAGCACTTCGCAGCGGAGGTGGTGGGCCGCTTTCACAGGGAGCGGCGGGCCATGCCCGCGGTTTCGCTTGCCACGGACACCTCGGTGCTGACAGCGGTGGGAAATGATTACGGTTTTGATGCGGTTTTCGCCAGGCAGGTGGAAGCCCTCGGCCGGCCCGGCGATATCCTGCTGGCAATTTCAACCTCCGGCAATTCGGCAAACGTGGAAAAAGCCGTCGATGCGGCCCGGCAAAAAAAGATTCATACAATCGGGCTTCTCGGAAAAGACGGGGGCAGGCTGGGGGCACTGGTGGATTCCGCCCTCGTGGTGGCCGCTGAAGATACACCCCGGATCCAGGAGGCCCATATTTTTGTGCTCCATTACCTGGCCGGCATGATCGAGGCGTTTTTGTTTCAGGAGACGGATTGAGTATGGAATTGCCGGATTTTTCCAGTGTGCATGTGCTTGTGGTGGGCGATGTTATGCTGGATCGCTATATATGGGGCGGCGTGGAGCGCATATCCCCGGAAGCACCCATTCCGGTGGTACATGTGCGGGAGCGCACCTGCCGGCTGGGCGGTGCAGGCAATGTGGCCGCCAACCTGGCCGGTCTGGAGTGCCAAACCACGCTTGCCGGGGTCGTTGGTGCGGATGCCGCCGCAGGCGAGATCGCAGGGCTTCTCTCTGATCAGGGCATAATAGATGCCTGCAGGCAGGCGCCGGGCCTTCCCACTGTTGCAAAAACCAGGATTATCGCGGGGGCCCAGCAGGTGGTGCGCCTTGACGAGGAACGGCCGGAGCAGATGGATGCCGCTGCCAGGGAAGCTGTCCGGGAAGTGTTTGAAAAATCGCTTTCCGGAGTTCATGCAGTGGTGCTCTCTGACTACGGCAAAGGCCTGCTTGAGGACGGGTTTCTCCGCAGATGCATCAGCGCCTGCCGGGAAAAGGGGGTGCCGGTTTTTGTCGATCCCAAAAACGCGGACTGGCGGGCATATGCGGGCAGCACCTGTATAACGCCTAATCTGAAGGAATTCAGCCGGGCCTGCGAGAAGCTTTCTTTTGATCCGGCGGACCAGGAGCAGGCAGGCCGGGCGCTTATAAGTCATTACAACCTGGACTGTCTGCTGCTTACCAGGGGAAAGGCGGGCATGAGCCTGTTAAGCGGCAAAGCCCCCGCCTGTTCCGTTCCTTCGGCCGCGCGCGAGGTTTTTGATGTTTCAGGTGCGGGGGATACGGTGATCGCCCTGATGGCGGCCGGGGCTGCGGCCGGCCTTTCCATGGAGCAGGCAATGAGACTGGCCAACCTGGCGGCAGGCGAGGTCGTGGGTCATGTGGGTACTTACGCGGCGAGCCGGGGGGATCTCCTGCGCGCCCTGGCTCAGGATTCGGGAAGGGAGAACCGTTATGCCGCCTGTTCCCGGTCCCAGGCCGCGCAGATGGTGGCCCACTGGCAGAAAACCGGTCAGAAGGTGGTTTTTACAAACGGCTGCTTTGACATCCTGCATCCCGGCCATATCGCGCTGCTGCAGCGGGCGCGGCTGCTTGGTGACAGGCTCGTTGTGGGGCTTAACACGGACGCCTCCATTCAGCGCATCAAGGGGCCCTCGCGCCCGGTGCTTGCGGAGCAGGACCGGGCGGCGATACTTGCCGCTCTGGAATGCGTTGACCTCGTGGTATGCTTTGACGAAGATACGCCAATTGAGCTTTTAAAGGCCCTGCGTCCGGATGTTCTGGCCAAGGGAAGCGATTATTCCAAATCCGGGGTGGTCGGTGCGGATCTGGTGGAATCCTGGGGCGGCAGGGTGGAGCTGGTGCAGCTGCTGGAGGGGCAGAGCACAAGCGGTATCCTGGAAAAAATCCGCGGCAATGACCAACGCGGCGGGGCTTAATCTTTGTTGCCGGCCAGCAGGGACTCTGCCACTTTAGCGGGCGGGATATTTCGCAGGCAGTTTTTATGCCCGAGCGGGCAGGTTCGTTTAAAACAGGGCGAGCAGGGAAGCCGCAGGTAATGGACGTTTTTTCTCTTGGTCAGCGGCGGCGTGTAATCCGGCGGTGTGCAGCCGTAGAGCACCTCCACATGGGTGCCCACTGCCGAGGCCACGTGCATGAGACCCGAGTCGTTGGTTACCGCGGCCTTGCAGAGGCTTATAAGATCGATAGCGTCTTCCAGGCGGGTCTGGCCTATCAGGTTGTGGATGCGCGGATCATCTCCCCCTGCAATAAAACGGCCGCAGGCAATGTCTTTGGGCCCGCCCATCACCCAGACCTGCCAGCCCGAGGAAACAAGGGTTTTTGCAAGTTCCCGGAAGTATTGCAGGGGCCACTGTTTGGCGGGCCCGTATTCCGCGCCAGGAAGGAAGGCTGCCGCGGGAAGCCCCGCGGGCAGCCCCAGACGCACGCACAGGCTTTGCCTGTTTGCCGGGTCCACTCTCAAATCCGGGTTTTCAAATACAGGCGGCTGTTTGGCATTTTTTTCAGCGCCAAGAGCCACCAGGCGGTCAACGGTCCGGGGAAGTTTTGTTTTATCCAGTCTGCGCGGGTTGTTTATAAGCGGATAGCGCATCTGCCCGCTGTAGCCGGTGCGGATCGGAATTCTGGCGAGAAAGGGGACAAGCGCGGCTTTGAAGGAGCGCTGGCAGACGATGGCTTCCTCGTAGCCTCTCTTTGCCAGGTCTCTGGCAGCGGCAAGGCGCCTGCCCGTTTTTAGCTCGCCGTGGCCCACGGCCAGCTCGACAGCGCTGTTTACTTCCGGCATCCGGCGGGCGAGGGCTATGGTCCAGGCCGGGGCGAGGACATCTATGACCGCGTCCGGATAAGCCGCCCGGATTTTTTTCAAAAGGCTCTGGGTCATGACCATATCGCCTACCCAGGCGGGGCCGCATACCAGCATTTTTTTTCCGCTCTCCTTCATCTGCGTCTTTCCTCTGCCATCAATTTTGTTTACACATATTATTTTTTCCTGTTAATAATTTTTTTGCTGTTGCCGGGATTTTTGAGAAGCCACCAAACAGATAATGGGGAAATACCGCTCATGTCAATCGGAAGATTCAGCAAAAAGCGCGTTCTTGTTACCGGCGGGGCCGGGTTTATCGGCTCACATCTCTGCGAGCGCCTTTTAAATGACGGCCAGGAAGTGATCTGCGCGGATAATTTTTTTACAAGCCGCAAGGCCAATATAGCTCATTTGGTCAACAACCCCTATTTTGAACTGATGCGCCACGACATTACCTTTCCGCTTTACGTGGAAGTAGATGAAATCTACAACCTGGCATCTCCGGCATCTCCCATCCACTACCAGCTTGATCCGGTGCAGACCGTAAAAACCATCGTGCACGGGGCGATCAACATGCTGGGCCTGGCAAAGCGGGTGAAGGCAAAAATTCTTCAGGCATCGACCAGCGAAGTGTACGGCGATCCCCATGTTCATCCCCAGACAGAGGAGTACTGGGGAAATACAAACCCCATAGGTCCCCGCTCATGCTATGATGAAGGAAAAAGATGCGCGGAAACCCTGTTTTTTGATTATCACCGCCAGCAGGAGGTAAAAATAAAGGTCGCCCGCATATTCAACACCTACGGTCCCCGCATGCATCCGGACGACGGGCGGGTGGTGAGCAATTTCGTGCTCCAGGCCCTGTCCGGCAGGAACATCACGATTTACGGCGACGGCGGCCAGACCCGCTCATTCTGCTACGTGGACGATATGGTGGAAGGCCTGGTCCGCCTGATGGATACGGATTCCGGGATTACCGGCCCCATCAACCTGGGCAATCCGCAGGAGACAACAATTCTTGATCTTGCCCGCGAGATTATCGGGATGACCGCTTCGAGTGCGGAAATCGTGTTTCAGCCGCTCCCGGAAAACGATCCGGTGCGCAGGCGGCCGGATTGCAGCCGGGCGGAGCAGTTTTTGGGATGGCGGGCAACAACTGATCTGTCGGCAGGACTTGGGCGTACCGTGCAGTACTTTTCCGATCTGCTATACCACGAGGATTGAGCCGGCGGGTTCCGCTTCAGTTGTAGGCCGCGTAGGATTTTTCCTCGATTATGGCGGATCCGTACTTCAGGTTTATCTCCCGCTTTACCGCCGCCCGCTGATCGTTTTCTTTGTAGACGCTGCGGGCCAGTTCAATGAACTCGTCATCGAAAGTTTTGGCCGCTTCCCTGGCCCGGATCCTGTCCTCGATTTCCCATAGCTTTAAGTTAATCGCGTACAGATCCCGGTATTCAGAAGAGTCCTCGCTTATGCCGGCTTCCCGCATTTTCCGGTAAAGCAGCCCGTATTCTTTTCTGATGTTGGCCAGTTTTTCCCCGGCCTGGATTTTTTCGAGCTTTATGGCCAGTATGCTCACCTTGTCCACAAGTTCGCCGAGGGAGACCTCAATTTTCATGGTATTCCTTTTGATGGCTGCAAAAAGAGGGTTTGCAGTAAATATACACGCTTCTTCCGCCTTCGCCGCTGAAGTGTTTTATTTCTCTGTAACGGCTAAAGCTGCTTAACGAGTCGGACAGCTCTTTCGGTACTTTTAAAAGAAGGATGTCCACATTCCTTTTTAAGGCGAATTCTTCTATGGCAGTAAAATTATATTTTTTGTCCCCCTGGATTTCGATATAGTTATTTTTTTGGAGACCCGCAAAAAACGGCAGCAGAGGGTCGTTGGAAAAATATCTGGCGTCCGGCTCCATGGCATTTGCCTCCACCCAGTCGCCCGCGCGGCGCAGCACATTATCTTTTTCGGCCGCCGATTGCACGGCCTTGGATACCGGGATCAGAAAAAATATAATCAGAAAAACGGCCAAATAAAGCCTGGGCCGCAAAGATCCGGCCAGGCGCGCAAAGATTCTCTCAAGGCCAAGCCCCACCCATGGAAATGCAAGGGCAACAGGGGCAAACAGGAATCTCCTCTGCAGGTAATCCCTGTCAACATACAAAATATACATAAGCAGCAGATAAAAGCAGAGCAGGGAAAGTACAAAGGAGCGGCGGGGATTCACGTGCGGAGATCGCCTCAAGCCCAGGATAAGCGCCACAAGAAAGGGCGGAAACAGGACTTTGATAAATATCTGGGCTTCTCCCAGCATATAGAGCAGGTACATGTAGTGCCTGGCTACCTCGGCCAGGTTTTCCCTGCGGTATTTATGGGGGGAGAGCTTCTCCATTTCTTCGAGCTGCTCATATATCATATGGTAATTGTCAAGGAAGCCGAGCCTTGCTATGTGCCTGGCTTTCTCTGCTATATAGTCCGCTCTGTTAAAACCCGCTCCGCTTATATGCAGAGCGAGAAGACAGAGCGCGGAAAAAATCACCAGGAAAAGCATCCAGGCTGCAAGGCCTTTCGCCGGAGCCGCCCGTTCCCCTTTTTTGATCAGGATCAGGTAAATCAAGTAAAGAGAGAAGAAAAACAGCAGTATCACCCCTTCAATCCGCAGCAGAAAAGAGGCGCAGCAGAGAAAAGCCGTCAGAAAAAACAAGGTCGGTTTTTTCGCGTCAACTGCCTTTTGGGCTGAATAGACGGCAAGCAGTACAAATAAGACAAAAGCGGGGCCGCGGATCACGTCAACTGCCCAGTCATTGGGCAGGGGAGCAAGGGCAAAGGCAAGGCAGGCCCAGAAGGCCGCCCTGCGGCTTAAAAGGCGGGCGGTTAAAAAGTAGAGCGGGACAAGCGCCAGCACCTGACAGGTGAGGGATACAAGCTTGGCGGCGATTTCCCAGTCAGGGACTATAAAATGCGAAACCGTGATCATTAAGGGATAAAGCGGCATGGGATAAACAGCTAATCCCTCTGCGAAATGGCCTGCGGCAAACTTTTGGGCTGCTGTAATATATAATACGCCGTCCGAGTTAAAGGGCACATAAAACAGCAGCAGGATGATTTTTACCGCAGCCGACAGGAGCACAACGCCTATAAGGGCCTTTGTGTTTTCGAGCCGTTTTGCAGAATGCTCAGGCATAGCTTCCTTTGCTTCACGCTTTTTTTCCTATTAGGTTTTTGCATGTATGGAAGGCCGGTCGGGCCAGCCCTCTCTGCGCAGCACTGTTAAGACAGAAGCGCAGCTTATGAAAAGAAAAAGTGCTCCGATAACAAAAACGCCGTAGGCCTCCAGAACGTCGCTTAAATAGCTGCCGAAAAATGCGCTGCTGGTAAAGGTGTGCAGAAAAATGCCCATTGCCGTAAAAACAAGCGGCACCCATTTTCTCCGGCCCGAGGGTCGCATAATAAGAAAATAGTACAGAAGGAATCCGTGGGAAAGGATTAAAAGGATGTAGTGATGCTTCCAGGATCGCTCGGAGAGAAAAAGCATTGCGAGAAACACCATGGCGAATTCTCCCAGGTGCCCCAGGTGTTTCGGACTGCTGCGGGGTGTGCGGCAAAACCAGGCAAGGGCCGCCACGACGGCAAGGGAGGCTCCCTTAACAATAAGGGAAACCGTTTTTTGGTCAAGAGAAAGGAGATTGATCTTTAGGGCTTCCAGGCCTTCCTTCGGTTCTGCCGCAATGGCTGTGCAGTCCGAGAGCAGCCTGTAAAAAATTCCGGTAAAGGACTGGTTCATGTGCTGCGTCTGCATGTAACCAACCGGCATACCCGCTATAAACGGATGTATCATCTGCTTGTACCATTGGATGACAAGCTGGTTGTTAAACTCAAAGCCCAGGAAAAGCCCGGGTATCAGCCAGCAGAACAAAGCGATGCCTGCAAAGGAGCCGGCAAGGCTTGTCCATTTCCGCTTGTATAAAAAATAGGGAATAAACAGTGCGGGCGTTACTTTCAGCACAGTGGCAAGGCCTATGCTGAGTCCGGAGAGAAAATCCTTCTGATGGTAGGAGCACAGCATGGCACAGACAATAAGTCCGCCTATGATCAGGTTTATATTGCCGTGGGTCAGATCGCTCATAAATACCCTCATGCTGAGCACCAGCAGGAGAAACAACGCCCAGTCAGGCAGGGGCGGCCCGTGGTTTTCGGCAACCCTTTTCACAGACCGGAATATAAAAACAATGATTGCAAACTTAAAAAGAAGCCATGCAATGGAGCCGGCTACAGGCTCCATTGCATGAAATGGTATAAGGATCATCAGCATAAAGGGAAGATTGGGGTATTTCCCCCCTTTTTCGCCGTAGACGGTTTCTCCCTCCAAAATGGATTCGGTGTGCTTGTCCCATCGCAGAAAGGCGGTGCGGTCTTCCAGCGCTTTATCCACGACCTTTACTCCTGACAGCAGGAGTATGATGACAAATCCTGCGAGCAGGAGCTTTTTGAATTTGCTGTCCGGTTTGATCATCCGGGGACTCCTCATTGGGCTTTGGCGCGGTACTGCTCTCTGCCGGTTTCTGTTGCGGCCCAAAACAGGCGTACTGCCAGGGTTTCCCCAAAATACGGGGCCTGATTGTCCATAGCCGATCACCCCTTCCATGTCAAGCCGCTTGCCCCGCCGCGGGCTTGCGGGAGCGGTCCCGGCCTGAGGCTTTTCCGGTTTTTCCGGCTTCTTCGGCTTCTCCGGTGGGGCCATCATTCTTGACTTGTCCTGCAAATCTGCTAAAGAAACTCTGTAAAAAAACGAATTAGTGGGTCTGTTCATGAAGTTTGCGTTCTGCCTGTTCAAATATTTTCCTTACGGGGGACTGCAGCGGGGGTTTCTGCAGCTTGCCCGCACGTGCGTTGCCCGGGGCCATCAGGTGGATGTATACACGGGTTCGTGGGAAGGGGAGAAGCCGGAGAACCTGAATATTTTTATTATTCCAAACAGGCGCCTGACAAACCATGGACGTTATCAGTCTTTTGCCAGACGCGTGCAGCGGCTTACAGGCCCGGCAAATTACGATGCGGTGGTTGGGTTTAACAAGATGCCCGGCCTGGACGTTTACTTCGCCTCGGATGTCTGCTATGCTTGCAGGGCAGGGCAGCGGAGCCTTGTATATCGGTTGTCTGGACGATGCCGGACTTTAACGGCCCTGGAGCGGGCAGTTTTTAATAAACATTCAAATACACAAATTATATCCATATCCGATGCTGAGATCAAACGATACATGGCCTGTTATGGTACCTCTGCAAGCCGGTTTCACCCCGTGCCCCCGGGTATTTCAAGAGATCGCCTGAATGCAGCAAATGAGCCGGGAATACGTGATGCTTGGCGGCGTGAGTTTGCGGTTGAGCCGGAACAGAATATTGTTTTAATGCTGGGTTCAGATTACAGGAGAAAAGGCGTGGATCGGGCGATAAAGGCTATTTCAGCGCTTCCGCCAGGGTTAAAGAATAAAACACGGCTTGTTGTTGTTGGCAAGGGGCGGACCCGTCCCTATCAGCGGCTAGCCAACAGGCTTAATGTCTCATCTCATTTATATTTTGCAGGAGAAAGGGATGATGCGCATCGTTTCCTGGCTGGTGCTGATCTTATGCTGCATCCTGCCTATCATGAAACTGCCGGCGCCGTTCTGATAGAAGCCATGGCTGCAGGCCTGCCTGTTCTGGCAACCGATACCTGCGGCTACAGTTTTCACGTGGAAAGGGCCGGCGCGGGGGAACTGGTGCCTTCGCCCTTTAGGCAGGAAAAAATGAATATCCGGTTGGCTTTTATGCTTTCTTCTGACAAAAGAAAACAATGGGGGTTAAACGGAAGGGAGTATGTCAGGAAAACAGATGTTTACAGCCGTCATGAAAAGGCGGCTGATGTAATTGAGGAGGTGGCCGCCGGCAGACGCCTTGTGTAAAGAGCAGTCCGGTTTTCGCCGGAATTGCTGGATGCCGCCGGAAAAGAACCCGAATAAAGGTTTGCGGTTAAAAAAGGCTGTTGTTTAATGGAAAAAAACCTTACGCTTTCCGTCATTATTCCCGCCTACAATGAGGAAGACACCATTCAGGAATTGATTGAAAGAGTGCAGGCAGTTGATCTGCCGAAGGAAATTATTGTCGTCAACGACTGCTCGACGGATCGGACGAAAGAGATTCTTGAGGCTTATCTTGGGGATGATTCGGTAAGGGTGGTTAATCATCATGCTAACTCAGGCAAGGGCTCTGCCATACGTTCGGCGCGGGAGTATATAACAGGCGATCTCGTGATCATCCAGGATGCGGACCTTGAATACAATCCCGCAGAGTATCCCCGTCTTTATAAATTTTTTGTGGAAAACAATGCGGATGCCGTATATGGCAGCAGGTACTCGGGCACCGAGGTGATGGTGGACAGCTTTGTCCATTATTACGGAAACAAGTTCCTGACGTTTTTCTCAAATATGTTGTCTAATCTGCATCTGACGGACATGGAAACCTGTTATAAAATGATACGGGCGGATCTTTTCAGGGAGATTTCTATAGAATGCCAGTGCTTTGGCTTTGAGCCGGAGATCACGGCAAAGCTTGCGAAACGAAAAGCGCGTATTTTTGAAGTGCCGATTTACTATGAACCAAGGATTTGCCAACAGGGCAAGAAAATTGGCTGGCGGGACGGAGTCAAGGCGATATGGTATATCGTGAAGTTCAATCTGTTCAGAAAGGCATAGAGTTCTGAGGCATGAAAGATTTTTGTTCCGCCATCGCTTGCATCCGTAAAAAAGATTTGATCATAAACCGAGAGTATGAAGCCCTTCTGCGGGATATCGGCTTTGACGGTTTTGAATCCGTATGGCACCATCCGGCAGGGGAGACTGTGAAAAGCATAGCGCCCCGTTCTGTGGTGCGCTTTTCAGTCATCCACAGGGATGTTTCCAGAAGCCTTTTTTTGAAACGTCACAATTTGGAATTTACAGGTTTCCGCGGTCTGCTGGGACTGCTTTTGAATAGAAAGGGCGCTACGCAGGGCACCTTGGAATTTTGGAATATATGCGCGTTTAGAAAAAACGGCCTGCAGACAGTCTCACCAGTAGCTGCCGGCGAAAAGTTTTATCGGATTTTTTGGGCTCAATCATTTCTTATTACAGAAGATTTTTATCCCTATGTCTCTCTGGAATATCTTCTTAAGAGCAATCCCGGATTTTTTTCAGGCAGAGAGGGAGAGGATAGAAAAAAATACCTGATAAAGGAAATTGGGGGCTTGGCAAGAAAAATGCATAATAAAGGATTTAATCACCAGGATTTTAATGCCACCCATATTCTTCTGTATTACCCTCGTGATTCCGATATTCCCCAAATTGCCTTGTTTGATATGCAGCGAGTTGAAAAAAATATATTTTTTCGTTTTCGATGGAAAATAAAGAGCTTGGCGCGGCTAAACTATAGTTTGCCAGCTGAGATTTTTAGCGAACAGGATCGGATTGATATCCTGCTTTTCTATAACTGCAAAAGCCATCCTGATTTCACTGACCGCGTGCAATGGCTTTGGATCCGGAAAAAAACCGCCCGAATCAAGCGGCATACGGAAAAACACCACATACGGAAAAACAAAGATGATAAGATTGATGATGTCTCGCATAGCTGCCTATAGCCCGACAGTCATTTTCCTTGTATCTGCGGCAAACTTGAAAAACGTTCAATTCAGGTGAGAAGATGGGTTATTCAAAAGAACTGATCAAATATTGTTACCGCATATATAAAAGAAAGGGCAGGCCAAAGGGAAGTGTATTGGTTGCCAGCGTACCCCGGTGTGGTTCAACATTTCTAGTCCGGGCGTTGGGGTGCTTTGGACCCGGATCGACATGTCCAAAAACTTTCGATTGTTGTTTTGTTCGTGATCTTGCATGCCTGCCAAATAAAAAGTTTATGAAAACACATTCTTTGGCGCCATCTTCAATACCTGAAGATGTGAAGGTGATATTTTTATTTGGTGATCCTGTTGCTGCGATTGTATCGACTTATCAAAAAAGATTTGATCACGATCATTTTTTGAACTGCGGTTATCATTCTGATAGTTATCCGGATATTTTTAACCGGGATGATTTGGGGTATGAGAGAATATTTGATGCCTGGACTCGTGAGGGAAAAGGTTATCCCGTTTTGGCTGTCCGATATGAAAAATTGTTTGATAATGTAAATATCTTGCAGGATTTTCTTGAATGTGAAATTGATCTCGGTAAAAAGAAAAGTAGAACAACAGTAATAAATCCGGATACGGCCAGAAGTTTATCCATCGTTTATAAATCCTTGATCAATAAGGTGAATTCCTTCCCTGATGTAAAGTTGTTATCCTAAATTTCTACCTTCCCTGCGATCCGTGCTGCGAGCAGGAAAATCGATTGATTCTGGACCAGGCTTTATCATTTCGGGTAGTTTTTATTCCTATCCAGGCTCTCATTTTTTTTAT
Source organism: Desulfosalsimonadaceae bacterium (assembly GCA_046482325.1). Taxonomy (GTDB): domain Bacteria; phylum Desulfobacterota; class Desulfobacteria; order Desulfobacterales; family Desulfosalsimonadaceae; genus M55B175. Next base: position 8,282 of record JAWOFF010000142.1, on the reverse strand, counting down.
AGGATTGTTTTTTTTGTTGTCCCTATAATACGAGTTCTTTTTCCTGTTGAAATTAATCTGTTCCAATCCTTTGTTATGCTTTAAATAAATACTCTTTTGATCAATCTCCGGGCAGACATAGACCGGAACCTTTTTCCGCAGACTTGCCATTCTGAACCAAAGATCATCTGTTGTCGGAGCAATATCCTGAGCAGTCAGATCCATCAAAAATTCTACATCAAGAAGTGCTTTTCTGTAAACAACGCCGCCCGCACCGGTCGGCAATATGGACATGCCTTCTTTGGTCCGGCAAATTCGGTCCCAATTATAATAGCCCTGCCATTTCCCAAAAATATTTTTTTTGATATTTCTGGCACGGGCGCAGATTATATGATCGGGATGCGTATCAGCCAATTCCACAAGCGATTGAAGCCATGTGGGATGATACAATATATCGTCGTCTGCAGTAACAATGAGATCGTTATCCTCGACCATTTCTATAACTGGCAGCAGTTTTGTATAAGGGCCCATATCTTTTACCCGGTTGATCTTTATAAACTCTTTATCCAACCAGGCCGGCAGGCGCGCTATGCCTTCCGTGGCAAGCGATGGCGCTGAAGAAATATTCACATATACCATATCCGGCATCAGGGCCTGCTTTTTAAGAGACTCGATCATGTAAAACAGGAGCTCTATTCTGTTTTTTGTTGTTGTACAACTGATTATAATGCTTCTTTGTGCATTCATAAGTTCTGCTTTATCTTTGGATTTGTTTGTAAAACATTTCATATACATCGGGCAGGTCTGTCCAGTTCTGCATCAGGCGATGGCAGTCTTTATTAAATTTTCGGCGGAATGCTCCGAGTTTCCCTTTATACGAGCGCATGGCGTCCAGATCAGTAACAAACAACCGCCCGTCTGAGATGATAAAGTTCGTCGCCTTGAAATCACCGTGGATGATCCGCGCCTCATACAGCTTTTGTAAAAGCTCCCCAAATTGCAAGACAATTTTTTCCTGGTTCAAATTCTTCCCTTTCTCTGAATGAAACCAGCGATAGGCATTTATGCCCGGGGTATTCTCGGTGATAAAATAAGCTTTGAAACGAAGGTGGCCCCATCTTTTTTCAATAAGTGCAATTGGTTTTGGCGTGGCAATGCCCAGAAAATTCAACCTGTGCGCGTTTTTCCAGGAGTGCCAGGCCCTGCTGGGTCGGGGGCATCGCCTAAGGCCGTGCCAGAGATCCTTGATGTTATATCGCTTCACCACCAGGGGCTGCTGATCAATCTCTATCAGGGCAACCGTGGAGGAGTTGCCGTCTTTAAGAAGCCTTGCGGAATCCATAAACCTGTCAGGCTCTGCCAGGAAGCGTGCCATGTTCTCCGTGTAAAGGCTCCGGTCGCAGAGCAAAAACCATCCAGAGCTTTTCCTGCAGACCCGGGCGGAGGATTCGCGGTAGATTTTTTTTAGATATTTTTGCTCCCTTTTTTTTCGCTGCAGGCGGATTTGTGTTGCCAGTGCGCGGGATAAGCCGCTCTGGTTTTTCAAGCCACGCTGTTTTAAATACTGTTGGAACGCTTCATTAAGAAGATTGTCATGGCTGCCTGAAAACTGGGCAAAAAACGCGCCCAGGTTTTTCAGGCTTTTCTGCCGGGAAAGGGGTCTTCCCTGGTGTGCGGTATGGACGGCGGCACCGTCAACCGCGTACATCAGGGTACCCGAGAGCATGAAGTTGCCGGGATGGGCATCCTTATGAACCAGCCCCGCCTCATGCATTGCTGCGGTCACGGAGACAAGGTGTTTCAAAAGTTCCCGGCGCTCGGTATCAGTATCCGCCTGTTCCCATGCCTCTGAAAAACCAAGTGCCGGCTGAATTTTTTGGAACACGAGAACCGGCTCTTTGCCATGGTGCAGTCGGCCCCTGAGAAGAATCTGCGGTGCATGGATCCCGGCTTTGTGTAAGGCGGCGATCCCCCTTTCTTCCCGGCTGCAGTGCCGCTCTCCCTTTTTGCGGTCCAGGAAGAATTTTGCAACAACCTTCTCCCCCTCTTTTTCGCCGGCAAAAACAAGCCGCTTTCCTGGCAGAATGCGCATGGCCCGGGTGCATGTCAGCTCCGCGGACCAGGAATTCCGATGGACATGGACCGTAAAGGGCGTCTCAATATTGCGGCCGGCGGCACGCAGAGAGGCGCTGTCTGCGGCAGGGGGCTTGCTCAAATCGCTGCATCCTCTTTCCGGGTAAAAAAATTATCAAGCTCCAGTTCATTATGCAGAATCCAGGCTCCTGCGACAGCCGCTTGCGAACCGGAGTTCATTTCCCGCAGCATGGGATCAAGCCAGCCGTCCGTCCCGGCACACACATCGGAATGTATGGTGGTTTTCGGCCGGTTTTTCTCCGTCATTTCCGTGTTCTCCGTTTGCGGCATCCGGTTCAGACGAGACCGTTTCTAGAAGAAAAAGTTGTCATCTTCTGCTTCCTCAAGTTCGGCAACAGGCCTTTCGGAGCTGATGAAATCCTCCATCCACCAGTTGACATGGTTGTAGAAGCAGGCGATGCGGTCGCACTCTTTGCGGGCGTCAAAGGAGGCAATGGACTGCCGCAGGCGCGCCAGCGTCTGCTGAAATTTTTCTTCTCCTGCATACCCGTCGGCTTCGGCTATTTTGGCGGTATCCACCCCGCGGAAAGCCGGGCAGTGGAAAATGCCCGCCGGTGCGAGCACCGAGTTGAAAACCTGCATATGGCAGGTTCGGGGCTGCCTTTTCATTTCATGGGTCCGATGATCCATCATGGCGATTAAATTCACGCTCTCAAGGATCTTGATGTTGTCTCCTTCAGCGCTTTTGGCCTCCGAGAGCTTTTCGCCCACATTGTCAATGATCCGCTGCTCCTTTTCCTTGTCCACATTGTCCAGGAGGCTCTCCTGGTGCAGATCAGGAAGCCTTATCAGGCAGGGCTTAAAGGAGATATAGTCAAAGCGGTGTTCTGCAGCCAGTGCCGCCGCCGCCTTCATTTCATGCAGGTTCGGTGCAATCGGCACGCCGTTTAAGCTTAGGCCTTCCCACATGATGACAAATGAATAGCCCAGGGACAGCTCCGGGTTTTGCGCTTTTATATCCCTGGCGTTTTCCAGGATGTCCTGCAGAAGAACCCTTGTCTTTGGACGGTGTAGCTTGTCAAAGGTCTCCTGGCCGGCAGCGTCCAGGGAGAGCCGCAGCCAGTCGTGTTTTCCCAGCAGGGGGGCGATTTCGGCAACCCTTTCCAGCCTGGAGCCGTTTGTGACGATCCCCACCTGAAGCCCCAGGTCCTTCATAAAGCGGACGACCTCGCCGAAGTTTTTGTACAGGGTGGGCTCTCCGCCTCCAAGAAGTATCACGGAGAGAAGGCCGTGGGCTCTTAAGGTGTCCAGGCTTTTTTTTACTTCCTCCAGGGGCAGAAAACCGCCGGTATTGATAATTTCCGAATCCACGCAGTGAGGGCATGCGAAATTGCAGGCTGTGGTAAGGTCCAGGTTGATTGAGACCGGTGCCATATCAGGAACAGGAAGCGGGCCTTCGTCCTTTCTTATGCCTCTCTGCCACTCAACATATTTTTTGAAGCCATTTATTACGGAGGATTGCCGCAGTTTGGCGCTGAAGTCATGTACTTTGTGCTTGGAACTGCTCATGGGATCTCCTTATATCATGTGCGCCTGTAAAGGTGTTGTTAAGTTTTAAGTTTTAAGTTTTAAGTGTTAAGTGTTAAGTTTTAAGTGTTGCCTGCAAGATGAGAATGCAGCGGTTTTTCCTGAATTATTTTTCGCTTGCATTATAGATTTCTGTTAATAGCTTCATGTTGTTTCGGATATGCTCGGTGCCGGCTGCCGGTTCGCGGTTTTTTTCTGCTGCTGAAATAAAATCCCGCACCGAAAGCTCCAGGGGGTCCTGTATGGGTATTTTTTTATCTCCGTGCGTAAAAGAGATCCGGTAACCGGGGCCCTCCAGCGCCCGCTGCACAATCCGGCCGTTGAAACCGTAAGCGAAATCCCGGGGCTGCCTAAGCGTCTGTACAAGTTCAATGCTGCTTTGGCAGGAGCGGGAGGCGGAGGCATAATCGAACCGGATTGTCAATTCCGCTGCTTCTTTACTGCCGGCGGTAAAGGACAGGCCTTTTATTTCGCCGGCGCCGAAAACGCGGTATAACAGGCTCAAGGCATGCGGAACAGAATCCGGAATCATTTCCCTGCCCGAGACTACCGGAGAGAGGCGGATATAAAAGGTTTCCGCTGCCTCTGCATCCACCGGCCCGCAAAGCTCTTCATAAAACGGCAGCGAAAAGGGCCATTGGCAATTCATGGCGATTTTCCTGTTTTTGCGTCGTGCCTGCTCAAAAACCGGCTCCAGCAGGGCGTCTATATCACCCCTGTTTTGATCCTCCCATATAAAAGGCTTTTCGCAGAAAATATGAACGCCGTGATCCAGGGATTTTAATACATATTCATAATGGGTCCGCACAGGGGATGCGATAACAACCGCATCCGGGTGTTCCGCCTGCATCATGGCTGCGAAGCCGGCATAGGCGGAGGCTTTTATGCCATAGGTGCCAAGCGCAACGGCAGCTTTTTGCGCCGTCTCCGGGGAAGTGCCCAGGACGGAGACAACATCCGCACCGTTTTGCTGAAGGTATTTTCCTATATATGCTCCGATGCCGTTTCGTTTCCTTCCGGCACCGATAATTGCTGTCCGCATCAGTGAATATGCTGTTTGCCCGCCCACGGCAGGCATCGAAATCATTTTTTGAAGTGAAACAGGAAATTAATCAATATTTAAACTTTTTTCTATGGCAGTATTGCGCTCTTATGTCAAGAACCTGATGCAGCAGGCAGCAATTCTCGGCGAAAACTGCCAAAAGCCCGGCAAAAAAAAGCTCCTCATGATTGTCTGCCGGGATTATTGTTGCAAACCATGCGCAAAAAGGATACATTTTCCAAGTTACGGCTCTGTTCTCAGGGGCCTGCGCCACCGGTATTTTTGTATGCATGCATGCAAAGATTAGTAAGTGCCATTTATTTCAGAAGTAAAGGGAAAGCGCCATGAACCCGATTGCCGAACAATTAAACGAAACGATTCGCCAGGCCAACCCGCATTTGCAGGAAATGCTTTCTGAAGTGGGAGAGAATCTGTTTTTTCCAAAGGGAATTTTAAGCCAGAGTGCAGAGGCCAGGGAAAAGGCTGATAAATTAAATGCCACCATAGGTATTGCCAGGGAAAAGGGCCGCCCCATGGGGCTGCCTTCCGTTATGTCGCAGCTGGAGGGTCTTCAACCGGAAGAGTCGCTGACCTATGCGCCTTCTTTTGGTCTGCCGGAGCTTAGAAGCCTCTGGAAAAGCGCGCTTTTTGAAAAAAATCCTTCCCTTGAGGGCAAATCCATCAGCCTGCCGGTGACGGCAAACGGGATCACCCATGCCATATCCGTGTTCGCGGATGTCTGGCTGGACCCGGCTGACGCCGTTATACTGCCGGACATGATGTGGGGCAACTACAATATGATTCTAAGTGTCCGCAAGAAGGCCCGGATCCTTCACTATCCGATTTTCAATGAGGACGGCGGATACAATACCAGGGCATTTGCCGATGCGGTGAGAGAGGCGGCGCAAAGCAGGGACAAAATTGTCGTACTGCTCAATTTCCCCCATAATCCCACGGGTTATACCCTGACGGAAGCGGAAGCAGAGGAGATTGCGGCCGTGCTGAAAGAAACCGCAGAAGCCGGCACCAATGTCATTGCAGTCTCCGATGATGCTTACTTCGGATTGTTCTACGAAGAAGAGGCGCTTAAGGAATCGGTATTTGCCAGGCTTTGCGGGGTTCACCCCCGCCTGCTTGCCGTAAAGCTGGACGGCGCCACCAAGGAAAATTATGTATGGGGCCTGCGGGTCGGCTTTATCACTTATGGTTGCTTCTGCGACGGCGATCCCTCGGCGCTCCACGACGCCCTGGAAAGAAAGACCGCGGGCTGCGTGCGGGGCAATATTTCCAATGCCTCCCATGTTAGCCAGTCCATTGTGTTGAAATCCATGCAAAGCATCTCCTACCAGCGGGAGAAGGCCCGGAAATTTGAAATTCTCCGGGGCCGTGCGGAAAAGCTCAGGGAAGTGGTGGCTGACCCGAAGTATGCAGATGCATGGTCGGTATATCCCTTTAATTCAGGATATTTCATGTGCGTGCGCCTGAAGTCTTTGGATGCCGAAAAATTGCGCCTGCACCTTCTGGAGCATTACGGGGTGGGGGTAATCGCGCTTGGGAGCAGTGATATCCGCATCGCCTTTTCCTGCCTGGAAGAGCAGGAGATTCCGCTTCTGTTTGATACCATGCTGCAGGCGGTCCGGGACCTTACCTGCTGAGCCCCGGGGCGCTGACGGCAATAATGATGAAATCATTCCAGCTTGCTCAAAAAACCTTTGCGTTTCTCTGGCAGCGCTTCCATATGTTCAACGTGGTGCGCGCGGGCAAGTGGATGTTTTTTTTTATTCTGATCGGAATTATTGCCGGCCTTGGTTCTGTCTGCTTCCATTACCTCTGCCAGCTGGGGAGCCATTTTTTCATGGACCTGATCGCCGGCTACCGGCCGCCGGCCGCGGCCGGCGAGCATTATCTGCTTCCGCCCACCCGGAGCCCTTTCAACCGATGGATAATGCTTTTCTTACCGGCATTTGGCGGAATTATAAGCGGCTGGCTGGTCTATACGTTTGCGCCCGAGGCCGAAGGTCACGGAACGGATGCCGCCATTGAGGCCTATCACCAGAAGGGCGGCTACATGCGGGGGCGAATTCCGATCATCAAGACCCTGGCCTCGGCTGTCACCCTTACCACCGGTGGCTCCGGCGGCCGCGAAGGCCCGATCGCCCAGATCGGAGCAGGGTTCGGCTCCTTTCTGGCAACCCGCCTCAATCTTTCCGAAAGGGAGCGGCGCATAATGCTGGCGGCGGGTATCGGCGCAGGCGTGGGCAGTATTTTCCGGGCCCCTCTGGCAGGCGCTCTTTTTGCCTCGGAAGTGCTATACAGGGATCCTGAGTTTGAATCCGAGGTCATTATCCCTGCAGGCATCTCTTCGGTTGTAGCCTACTGCATCTTTTGCCTGGTTTTCGGCTGGGGCTCACTTTTTGATTCCCCGGATGTCATGTTCTCCAATCCCCTGGAGCTGGGTCCCTATGCGGTGCTTTCCATGGCGCTGGTTGCTTTGAGCTTTGTCTATGTAAAGTCCTTTTATACCACCACGAACATTTTTCGGGCGATTGCCATCCCCAATTATATAAAACCCGCCATCGGCGGCCTTATTACCGGCATAATCGGTTTTTTTCTGCCCCAGACCCTGGCCTTTGGCTATGGCTTCGCCCAGCAGGCCTTAAACAATCAGCTGCCGCTTCTCATCCTGTTATCCATAGCCATTGGAAAGATATTTACCACTTCCTTCTCCATCGGCTCCGGCGGCTCCGGCGGAGTTTTCGGTCCTTCAATCGTTATCGGCGGGGCCATGGGAGGAGTCGTGGGGAAGCTTTTTAACCAGTTTATGCCCATGGTGGTCACGCATCCCGGAACTTTCGTGGTCGTTGGTATGGCCGGCTTTTTTACCGCTGTCTCCAATGCGCCCATCTCCACCATTATTTTTGTCAGCGAGATGACCAATTCCTACCAGCTTCTGCTGCCAAGCCTGTTTGTCTGTTCCATAACCTACATGGGCGCCAGAAGCTGGGGGATTTATGCCAGGCAGGTGGACAACCGGGTGGCCTCTCCGGCGCATGCCGGGGAGTTTATGGTGGATGTGCTCCAGATGATGAAGGTGCGCGACCTTATGCACATGGTGCAGAAGGTGGAAACCATTCCCCAGGACATGCCTTTCTCCGAGTTCAAAAGTTTTTTTTGCCGCAGCAAACAGCATTATTTTCCGGTTATGGATGCGGAGGGGCGCATGGTGGGGATCTTTTCCAGCACAGATGTGCGCGGCGTTCTTTTTTCTGAAGATATCGAGCACCTGGTGGTAATGAAGGACATTGCCACTTCCGAGGTGGTTGCCACCACCGAATCCGAAGATTTGAATGCGGTGCTGCAGAAGTTTACCACCAAAAATATTGACAGTCTGCCTGTGGTGGCGGAGGATGACATGGGCGTGCTTGTCGGCATGTTAAACCGCCGCCATGTGATTGCCTTCTATAACCGCCAGGTTCAGCGGCTTAAAGGCACATCCACGGTATCATCATAGAGGGCCCGTACCATGAAAAGGCCGTGCGGAGGCGCTGTGGCGCCGGCGTGATCCCTGTTCTCCGCTTTA
>JAWOFF010000051.1:0-9474 GCA_046482325.1 Desulfosalsimonadaceae bacterium | reverse complement strand
TCGGTTTTTTCGTACAATACCACGTCATGGCCCCGGTCGGAAGCGGCGATTGCCGCATTCATGCCGGCCGCGCCGCCGCCGATGATCATGACCTTTTTGGGATTGGCCGTCTTTTCACAGACAATGTCGCATTCATGACCGGCTATCGGGTTGCAGAGGCATTCCACGTGCTTTAATTTAAACAGGTTGTCAAAGCAGCCCTGGGCGCAGGCAACACAGTGCTGAATTTCTGTCTCCCGGCCCGTGCGGGATTTCTCCGGAAGGTCCGGGTCAGCTATCAGGCTCCGGCCCATGGCAACCATGTTGCACATATCATCGGCTATCATTTCCCGTGCGGTTTCGGGATCATTAATCCTGTGGCTGGCAATAACCGGTACATCCACCACTTCCTTTATGCCGCGGGACAGGTAGGCAAAAGCCCCTCTGGGAACAGCCGTCTGGATCTGGGGCACGCTGGCCTCGTGCCATCCTACATTGATACAGAGCGCGTCCACTCCTGCCTCCGCAACAAGGGCTTTTGCGTATTCCCTCAGTTCTTCGCGGCCCTGGCCGTCCTCCATAAAATCGTTTCCGTTCATGCGTACGATTACAGGAAATTCGGGCCCAACGGTTTTCCGTATGGCCTGCAATACCTCGATGCCGAAGCGCATGCGGTTTTCCGGGGATCCGCCGTACGCATCCGTGCGCCGGTTGGTGAGAGGAGACAGAAATTCGGAGATCAGGTAGCCCGTGCCGCTTAGCACCTCCACGGCGTCAAATTCAGCCTGTTGTACGCGGCCTGCGGCTGCTGCGAAATTATCTATTATTTCGCGGATTTCTTCCGCGGATAGCTCCCGCGGGGTTTCCCTGGTCATCCGTGAGGCGACGGCGGAAGGGGCAACCGGCTGTTTGCCGTCCAGAAAAAAGGAGAAGTTGTAGCGTCCGGCGTGGTTGATCTGCACGCAGGATCGGGCGCCGTTTTTCCTTATGGCTTCTGACAGCCGTTTTAAGCCAGGGATGAACGTATCTTTGTGAGCACCTATATTCATCGAGTTGCCGGAGAGCTCGTCCACGGTGGCATATCCCACCGTAATCATGCCGGCGCCTCCCCGGGCGCGCCTTTCATAGAAAGCAATCAGCCGGTCGGTTACCTCGAACTCCCGGGCCATGTTCATGTGCATGGCCGGCATGTAAATGCGGTTTTTCACATCCAGCCGGTTGATGGTGATGGGCTGGTGGAGCGGATCTTGCATGATATCCCCCTGTTGGATTCTTTATATCTGCGGCGAACTTAAAAATCGCTCAATTTTAGGTTGTATTAAACTCTAAAAATTTGCGTAAGCAGCAAATGGTGTCAAGAAAAAACTTGATGGTACCGGAAAAAGCTATATCCGGGGTATCAGCTGTAACGCCCCCGTGGGGCAGGCGGAGGCGCACAGGCCGCAGCCGATGCAGCGCTCCGGGTTGACGGAGGCAGCCTGCTCCGCATTGATAGTAATTGCCGCCATCTGGCAGCGTTCCAGGCAGGCCTCGCATGCCGTACAAAGCCGTGCCTCCACCAGCGCGATATAGGTTGCCCAGACTACCTCCGCCGGCCGGGCCCGGGCCTTTAGTGCGGTCAGCACCTCGCACCAGTCCGTTCGGCAGTTGCACATGCCGCCCGGATTACGCGCGGTTGCCGGCTGGATGACAAGTTCAGCTTCATGTGCGTTTTTTAAAATGGCAAGGGCTTCGCCCAGCTCGATCTCCCGGCCCATTTGATGATCTATATAGTAGCGGCCCATGGCGCCGAACATGAAGCAGACTTCGCGGGGGATTTTGGCTTTATCGCCGGCAGCCGGCTTTTCTTTGCGGCAGGCGCAATCGGCTACCACGATGGGACGGCTGTTTTCGAGGATTTTGCAGGCCTCTTCAAATACGGCCACATGCTAATTCCTTGTATCTGCGGCAAACTTGAAAATCGTTCAATTTAGGTATTGCAATATCCGGTAATGATCCCATATGAAAAGAAAGAAAGGGGCGCAACCATCCACAGAAAGGGAGGAAAAATGGAAAAGGGTTATGTCCAGGTATACACCGGAGACGGCAAGGGGAAAACGACTGCAGCACTGGGGCTTGCATTGAGGGCCGCCGGTGCTGGATTGAAGGTTTATATAGGGCAGTTCATCAAGCAGGGCTGCTACAGCGAGCTTGAGGCGTTAAAGCGATATGACGACCTGATCACCATCGAGCAGTTCGGCACAGGCCGCTATATCCGGGGAGAGCCTGAAGAAGAGGACATTGCCACCGCACGGAAATGCCTGGATGCCATCCGGGCCGCCGTGGCCTCAGGTGCATACAAGCTGGTTATCATGGATGAGGCGGGGGTAGCCGAGTTTTTCCGGCTAATTTCCGCAGAGGACGTGGCATCGGTTATCGAGGCACGGCCCGATGACGTGGAGCTTGTTATCACGGGACGCCGTGTGTCCGGCGAGGTACAGCAAAGCGCAGATTTGATAACCGAGATGCGGGCGGTAAAACATTACTACGAAAAAGGGGTGCTGGCAAGAAAGGGTATTGAATCCTGAAGCCTGCGCCGTTTGCCGAAAGGCTTGCTGATGGGTGAGACAACGCTTGTCCTGGGCGGCTGCAGAAGCGGCAAGAGCAGCCATGCGCTTGGTCTTGTTCAAAGCCGGGGCGGCCGGCACAACTGCTTTATCGCCACTTGCATAGCCCGGGACGAGGAAATGCGGAATCGGGTAGAGCGGCATCAGGCGGAGCGCGGAGACTGCTGGCATACTGTGGAGGCTCCGCTCAATCTTGCCAAAGCCGTGCACGAGCACGCACATTCGGCAGATGCCGTGCTCGTGGATTGCCTGACCCTATGGGTAAACAACATGCTTATGGAGGAGTTAAACGATACAGGTGTGTGCGAGCGCGTCGAAGATCTGTGCGCAGCTCTTGACTCTGCGCAGTCTCCTGTTTTTCTGGTATCCAACGAGGTCGGGGCCGGCATTGTGCCGGAAAATCCATTGGCGCGCAGATTCAGGGATCTTACCGGACTTGCCAATCAGCGGGTGGCTGCCTGCGTCGGACAGGTAATCTGGATGGTGGCGGGAATCGCCGTAAAAATCAAATAGCTGTAGGCGTGATGCCGGTTTCTGCCCTATTTTTCGCCTGCCTGCGGGCGGATAAAAAAGGATATGCGCCTGGTGGCCCCGGCAACCGCTGTCTGCCGGAAAGAGACAAAGCGGCGCTCGTAGAAATCGACCTTTCCCGTACAGTGTATAAAAACAAGCGATGAGGAGCGGGTTCCGTATATGTGGCTGGTAATGAATATTGGCGACAGGGTGCGCTCCCATTCCAGGCCGATGCCGGTATCCGGCAGTTCGCTGTCCGCGGGCCGCGTCTGATCCGCAAGCTTTTCAAAGAAGGGCTCCGGCTGAAGCCCTGGATTTGTTTGCAGCAGGCCGGCCAGGGCGGTTTTGATTTTCTCTACCTTGGGCCACGGGGTGTTTAGCAGATGGTTGCTGATGCCATGTATTCCCGCGGAGAGCTCTTCCATCGCGCCGGATACGTTGCAGTACCAGCACAACCTGCTGCTGCTGCCTGCCAGAAGATTAAAGCCCTCATAAATATCCTTTTCAGTCCGAATCCCTCTTATGTATTCGTCCGGGGTTTTGCTGCAGGTGAGAAAGTTTTTTATGAGCAGTCCCCGGGAGGGACCCTGGGGGGTTCTGGCAAGGGATGCAGGGTCTCGGTAGTTGGTTACTGCCCCGATGCGCCCTTCCACGGAGACAGCCAGCCAGGTGCCCATGCTTTTGAGATCCCGGCCGCCGAGGATAGAGGGCAGTTCGGACCAAAATCCCAGTGCGGCGGTGGGACGGCTGTAAAATTCATCCCTGTTGGCCGCGATGATCAGGGGATAGTCCGGATGGCAGTGATAGGCAAGGACAATAAGGCACATGGGTTTGTTCTTGTTTTTTCCTGAGAGGTCTGATAAAAATAATAATTTTACAATCGCCTGTCAGACGGGAAAGATTCCATCCGGATGCTTTCCAGACAAGCAAAAGTAATAATAGCAAGGAGGGGGCAGATATGCAAGAGGTGGTGATCGTCAGTGCTGCAAGGACGCCGGTTGGGACATTCGGCGGTTCTTTAAAGGATGTAAACTCCGTAGAACTGGGCTCCATCGCCATACGTGAAGCCGTAAAAAGAGCCGGCCTGCGGCCGGTTTCAGGCGAGGTGATGAAAGCTGCGGCTCCGGATAAACTAAAGGACCAGGGGCCTGTCGAGCTCGAGACCCGGGCTGATAACTGGGACAACAATGCCGCACCGGTTGTCATCGACGAGGTGATCATGGGTAACGTCCTGCAGGGCGGTCAGGGGCAGAACCCAGGCCGCCAGGCCATGATTGCAGCCGGGATCCCCAAGGAAACCCCGGGCTTTACCCTGAACAAGGTGTGTTCCTCGGGCCTTAAGGCCATCACTCTGGCCGCACAGTCCATTATGCTGGAAGAGGCGGAAGTAATTGTTGCAGGCGGCCAGGAAAGCATGAGCAACGCGCCCATGGCCCTGCCCAAGGCCCGCTGGGGCCACCGGATGGAAGTGAGCGGCAAGGGCGATGTATATGATTTGATGGTCTATGACGGGCTGTATGAAATCTTTTACGGCTATCACATGGGTGTGACAGCGGAAAACATCATTGAAAAATACGGTATCCCCCGAAAAGAGCAGGATGAGCTATCGGTGATGAGCCATAACCGGGCTTTGAGTGCCATCAAAGAGGGGTTTTTTCAGGAGGAGATTGTTCCGGTCACAATTAAAACCCGCAAGGGGGACGTGGTTGTAGATACCGATGAACGACCCATGGAAACCAGCATGGAGAAGATGGAAAAGCTAAAGCCGGTCTTCAAAAAAGACGGTTGTGTGACCGCCGGCAATGCCTCCGGTGTTAATGACGGAGGAGCGGCGGTGGTTCTTATGAGCGCGCAGAAGGCCAAAGAAATGGGCCTTGAGCCAATGGCCCGTATCAAGGCTTTTGCCAGCGGCGGCGTGGACCCCGCATACATGGGTCTGGGCCCCATTCCCGCAATCCGCAAGGTAATGCAAAAAACCGGGGCGGAACTCAGGAATATTGACACCATTGAATTAAACGAGGCTTTTGCCGCCCAGGCCATTGCCTGCATGAGGGAACTGGACCTGCCCTATGAGCAGCCCAATCCCTTGGGAAGCGGCATTTCTCTGGGGCATCCCATCGGCTGCACCGGTGCACGTCAGACAGTGACCTGCCTGTATTCGATGAAGCGCAGAAGCCTCTCCTCCGGGCTTATTTCCATGTGCATCGGCGGGGGAATGGGCATGGCCATGATGGTTGAGGCTTGAGAGTTGAGAATGAACCGCATTTTTCTTCCATAGGAGAACAAGCCATGAGAATCGCAAGAATTCTGGGCACATTGATCGTATTCGGCATTCCGGTGATCATCGGCGGAGGCATTGTATACGCGATTTTTGAGAGTTTTCCCGCCATGTTTGTTTTTGAGATCATACTGGGCTTTGCAGCCCTGGGCTTTGCCTTCAGGGAAGGCATCAAGATAGAATAAGCCGGCGCTGCACGGCAATACAAAACTGGAGCAATTTTTTCTTAATGGAAAGCAACCTGCCTGAAATCAGTCTCGAGCGGGAGATGCGGCAGTCCTATCTGGACTATGCCATGAGCGTAATCATCGGCAGAGCCCTGCCCGATGTTCGGGACGGACTGAAACCGGTGCATCGGCGGATACTTTTCGCCATGCGCGAACTAAAAAACGACTGGAACCGGCCGTATAAAAAATCGGCGCGCATCGTGGGGGATGTTATTGGTAAATACCACCCCCACGGCGACTCGGCGGTCTACGACGCCCTGGTGCGCATGGCCCAGAGCTTTACGCTGCGTTATCCCATGGTCGACGGCCAGGGCAACTTCGGCTCCATTGACGGGGATCCGCCCGCTGCCATGCGCTATACAGAAGTGCGCATGATGCGGCTGGCCCACCAGATGCTCGAAGATATTGACAAGGAGACAGTCGATCACCAGCTAAACTATGATGAAACCCTGCAGGAGCCCCAGGTACTGCCGGCAAAGATTCCTTCGCTGCTTTTAAACGGATCTTCCGGCATTGCAGTGGGTATGGCCACAAACATCCCGCCGCACAACTTAAATGAGCTGAGCGAAGCCATAAAGGCCCTGATCGACAAGCCGGATCTCACCTGTGAGGATCTGGTTTCCTATCTGCCTGGTCCGGATTTTCCCACCGGCGGTATTATCTACGGCACTCAGGGCATTCACAGCGCCTATACCACCGGCCGGGGAAAAATCCGGATTCGCGGTCGCATCGAGATTGAAACCGATAAAAAGACCAGGGCACAAACCATTATTATCCGCGAGATTCCTTATCTCGTCAACAAGGCCGCCCTTATCGAAAAGATTGCCGACCTGGTCAAAAACAAGAATCTTGAGGGCATCCGCTACGTCCGGGATGAATCCGACAAGGAGGGCATCCGAGTAGCCGTGGGGCTAAAGCGGGAGCAGGTTGCGGAAGTGGTGTTGAATCAACTCTATAAGCATACACCGCTGGAGAGCAACTTCGGTATCATTTTGCTTGCAGTGGTCAACAAGCGCCCGGAAATGCTCAATCTTAAGGAGATCCTCGAGTATTTCATCGTCCACCGCAAGGAAATTATTATCCGCCGAACCCGCCATGATCTGGCAAAAGCCGAAGCCCGGGCCCATGTGCTGGAAGGCCTTATTATCGCTTTGGATAATCTCGATGAGGTGGTGGCACTGATCCGCCACAGCGCATCCCCTGATGATGCCAGGGTCCAGCTCATGGATCGTTTTTCGCTGACTCAGGTCCAGGCACAGGCGATTCTGGATATGCGGCTGCAGCGTCTGACCGGCCTGGAACGCGACAAGATCAAACAGGAGCATGCAGATATCTTAAAGGATATTGCCCGTTTCAGGGAGATCCTCTCCTCCGAGCGCATTATTCTGGGCCTTATAAAAGACGAGTTGAGCGAGATTCAGGAAGGCTTCGGCGATGAGCGCCGCACCAAGATTGTATCCGAGACCCGCGAGATTTCCCTGGAGGATATGATAGCCGAAGAGGATATGGTGGTCACCATCACCAACAGCGGCTATATCAAGCGCAATCCCATTACCCTTTATCGGCAGCAGCGCAGGGGAGGCAAGGGAAAGACGGGAATGGGTACAAAGGACGAGGATTTTGTCGAGCATCTCTTTGTGGCCTCCACCCATCATACATTCATGTTTTTTACCAATCAGGGCCGGGTGTACTGGTGCAAGGTCTATGATATTCCGCAGAGCGGGCGAACCAGCCGGGGCAAAGCGGTTGTCAATCTGCTTGATTTCAAACCCGAGGAAAAGCTGACCACTGTGCTGGCGGTGCCCGGTTTTGAAGCCGGCCAGCATATACTGATGGCTACCCGACAGGGCGTGATCAAAAAGACCGACATCATGGAATTCTCCAGGCCGCGATCGGGCGGCCTGATTGCGGTAAGACTCATGGAAGGCGATGAACTGATGGCTGTTCGCATCACCGACGGAACGCGAAATGTTTTCCTGTGCTCGCTGTTCGGCAAATCCATCCGTTTCCACGAATCCGACGTTCGGCCTACAGGGCGAATCGCGCAAGGCGTTCGCGGCATGAAGCTCTCCGAGGGCGATCAGCTTGTGGGCATGGAAGTTCTAACGCACGGGCAGACGCTTTTTACCGCCACGGAGAACGGATACGGCAAACGTACCGCCATTGATGAATATCCGGTGCGCCGGCGAGGCGGCATGGGGGTTATCACCATCAAGACCAATGAGAGAAACGGCAAGGTGGTGACCATCCTGGTGGTAAATGATGAGGATGAGGTAATGCTCATGACGGATAAGGGCAAAATCATCCGGATGCCAATAAAGGGGATTTCCGTGATCAGCCGCAACACCCAGGGGGTTAAGCTGATGGAGATGGAGGCCGGCGAGCGGGTTGTGAGCGCAGCCAGACTGGCGGAAAAAGAAGAAGAAGAAGAAGAAGAAGAAGAAGAAGAGTAGTATGGATGTTGAAACGGTTCGCATCGGCGTGGTCGGGGCCGGATCCTGGGGGACGGCCCTTGCCGGTCTGCTGGGGGAGAAGGGCTATGCAGTGGACTTGTGGGTATATGAGCCGGAAGTTCGGCAAAGCATCATGGAGACCCGTGAAAACCGGATGTTTCTGCCCGGAGCGGAGCTGCCCGGTAACATCGAAGCCTCCAATGACCTCTCCTCTGTGGTCAAGGGAAAGGATGTTCTCCTTTTTGTGGTGCCCTCGCACGTGATGCGGGAGGTCTCCGGCCAGGCATCGCATTCAATCGATTCAGACCCCGTTGTGGTTACCGCATCCAAGGGAATAGAGAACAAGACGCATCTTACCATGACAGGCGTTTTGCAGCAGACACTGCCGCCCTCGCTGGCAGCCCGGATGTCGGTCCTGTCCGGTCCGACCTTTGCCGCCGAGGTGGCCGGAAAGCTCCCCACCGTGGTTACGGTGGCCTCAGTTGACGCGAAGACGGCTGCGGAGCTGCAGCAGCTCTTTGCCACCCCTTTTTTCCGGGTCTATACCCATGACGATGTAATCGGGGTGGAACTCGGCGGCGCCGTTAAAAACGTAATCGCCATTGCATCGGGTATTGTGGATGGCCTGAACCTGGGTTTAAATACCCGGGCCGCCCTCATAACCCGTGGGCTTGCAGAAATCCGGCGGCTGGGGATCCGGGTGGGGGCCAATCCGCACACGTTCGCCGGGCTTGCCGGAATCGGTGATCTGCTTCTTACCTGCACCGGCAGCTTAAGCCGGAATCATACCGTGGGGCAGAAAATCGGGGAAGGCAAATCCCTGGACAAGATCCTCTCTGAGATGAACATGGTGGCCGAAGGCGTCAAAACATCCAAGTCGGTCTATAACCTTTCCCGGCGCCTGGGTGTGGAGATGCCTATATGCCATTCGGTTTATGCGGTTCTCTATGAGGGCCTTTCTACGGCTGAGGCTATTCACCAGTTGATGACCAGGGACCTAAAAGATGAAATGCTCGATGTCCGCTGAAGCTGGTGGCATCTGACTGACAACTGATTATATTTTGTATGCGGGCTCAAGGGCCTGACGGGAGTTTTGGTACACAAAGGAGACGGACATCGAAGGCGCTTGCGGGAGCGGTTCCTATCCGCCGGGCTTGAGGGTTTCCGGGATTATGAGGTGCTGGAGCTCCTTCTGACGCTGGCAACGCCGCGCAAAGACTGCAAGCAGCCGGCTAAGGAGGTCCTGAAAAAGTTTAAAAGCCTGCCTGCCGTCTTTGACGCAGCCGATGAGGAACTCTGCACCGTAGCGGGCATCGGCCCGAAAAACCTTTTCGGCATCAGGCTCGTCAAAGCCGTGGCGGAGCGCTATCACGAAGGCCGAATGGCCGCTGCCGATCCCTTGCAGAACTCAGGGGAGC
>JAWOFF010000154.1:0-11041 GCA_046482325.1 Desulfosalsimonadaceae bacterium | reverse complement strand
GAACCAGGCCTTTATGGAAGAAACCGCTGATCTCCGCGACGAACTTGCCGGAAAGCGCGGCGAGTATCAGGCCCTGATGGCCCGGGAAAACCCGGAGCCGGAGCGTGCCTCCGAGCTTCAGAGGGAAATGTCAGAGATAAGAGAGCAGATTCGCTCCAAGGCGCAGAATTACCAGGCCTATTCCGGCAATGACCGCTACGGCAATCGCGGCCGTCACGGCAACTCCGGGGGGCGTTGCTGGTAAACAAAGCAGCCGGCGGGAAATCATTTCTTCCCGCCGGTTTTTTCTACTCTCCTTACTGCCTGTCAATAAGCCATTTCTGAAGGCCTGAGCATCCTGATGCAGCCGAGCGCCAGACGATAACAGAGGCTTTGCAAGAGCAGGTGTTCAAAATCAATCAAAGGGCTTTATTCCGGAGAGCGCGCATAGGCGAATTTCTCCAAACTAGAACTACGGCACGGGAGGGTTTTGCAATGGGAGGTCAATAATATTGGGCCGGTGGTCGGACAAGAATTCCGGCATGGCTTCATGAAAGGCGCTGAGGGTCTCCCCAAAATGTGGAGCAAGCCTGTAAGAATCCTTTTCATCGGTATAAAAACCGGATTTGACAAAGATCCAGTCGAGGCGATTCCGTCCGAAGGGTCCAATAGGGCGCTTGACCGAAAAGGTGGGCCGGTAACCGTAAAAGGCTTTTTCATTGGAATTAGAGAGTTTTGCGTCCCGCTGGTTGATGGAATGTTCCCTGTCCCCGCGAAAGTCGAAACGCCCTCCATCCTGGAATCGATATTCACGGATCTCGGTAAAAAGTTCTAAAGCCTTGTTCGGCAACGCTACTGGAATATTGATGGCTACCGGATTGTGCAGATCTTTCCCCTCGTTGAGTATGAATCGGCCAGTATTGTAAACGGAATAGGCTGGAGAGAATAAATTAATCCCGACGTCGATCCAGAAATTCGCGTCCCGGGCAAGCCGCGAAGTGACTCGCGGGAGCGAAGTTGGGCTCATATCGTAACGCGAGGAGTTAAAATCGCCGGCGAGCACAACCGGATTTTCAATCTCCCCGATGTAATCAAGAATTTCCCGTATCTGCTGCGCTCTCTCCTCAGGTTGTGCTTTGATTTCCAGGTGAATATTGATAACAGTGAGGGTGTCTTTGGGCAGTCCGGGAACCTCAATATCAACCCGAAAGAAATTGCGTCCCCCGATCTTCGCTTCCCGGCGAATCTCGTTATGAAAAAAGCTTTTTGAACCGAATTTCCGGATACCTTCTATGGCATCATACTCAGCTAACTCAGCCTCATACCAGTCATAGGGCTGTAATTTAAGCTGGAAGCACTCGGCAGACTTAATAGGGTATTTCGATAAAACGAGGCTGCCAAAGACGCCGCGATAAAGTTCGGTATCCGGTTGTTGTTCTTCGGGGAGTTGTATGTCCCTGATGCGATCGAGTTCCAATTCTGTCAGGACCGGGCCCAACTCCAGCGCCTGCGGAGCATAGGCGTAATTCATGCCAAGTGTCTGCGCCAGGTATTCAGGTCCATGGATATAATCTGAGCGGGGTACTCCGATATCGATCTCCTGTAAAACAAGCACATCTGCGCTGGCCAAACGTTCCCGCTGACGAAGATACTCGGTTTTTTGCCTCTTCGGAAATGGTCCATCCAGGTATTGCCGGTAGGTCTCTTCCGAGGCCAGCAGCTTTCCAATGAGATCGAGGTGGAGGGAATTTTCGATATTCCATGTGCCGATGCGCAGGTAGTCCCCAAGATAAGCATTGCTGGGCCGGCGGGGCCGGACCCCTCGATACCAGGCGGCATTTGAGATGATGGGGGTTTCCCAGAAGCGGGAGAGCTTATCCTGTAGTGGTCCTTCGGGGTGAGGGTCCATGGCCAGGGACTCAATTTCCTCAAAGGTGAGATATTGCATCTCCTGATGGGGAAAAGATGCTTCTTCGACAAATTCTCCTGCGAGTGAATCATATCCATTAGGTATAGTAAGGGGGGCATTTTCGGGGACAGAACTGCAACCGGTAAAGACCAGAACGATTTGGAAACAAAGTATGAAGAACATGAGGAGGAGAGGGATGGTTCTGCTGGAAGTCAGTGAGGATGACTTCTGTCTGGGACGGCAGTCGGCATCAGAAAAAGACTTGTGCGGGGTATAGACTTTGTCTGAGAATGGATCAAATTTATAAAAACGGATATTTCCGGGATGTTCGGGGTGTTTCATAGTCTTATTTTGTTAAGACCTAAACTGAGCGTTTCAAATTTTTAAAACTATTTATTTCTGAATTATTTTAAGGTATTTAATTCATTTTTACCTTTAAAATTTTCAAACCCTCCGGGATTTTCAATTTAGGTAAGATAATTATGGCCTTCTTTCTGTTGGCTGATTCGACGTCTCGTTTTCGTTTTTCATGCCTGTTTTTTGATTTTTCAAAACATCTTGATGGTTGGTATTGGCCTTTGGCAGGCAATGATGCAATAATTCAAGCCAGATTATAAAATGCCGCATTTTTGGATTAAAGGCAAGAGACTTCACGCCGGTGCAATAACAACTCAATAAACCGGCCTTGGCAGCCGGCAGTTCTTCCGCCCAACTTTCTATGTACTAAATACCTTCTTCATAGTCCGGTCAGGTGAAGTACAGAACGTACTTTCCGCACCCTTTGAACCCGGCGCATTTGTCTACGTGGGGACTCGGCCTTTGTCAACGGGAAAAACCCGGACAGGACCGCTGAAACCAATGTCAGACATATGAAACGATGGTCACCATTGTCAATGGATTGTTCAATGAGAGCCTTTCTGACAGCCCTTTTTTCTTCAACAGGATTACCCCGCCGCCGCCGGATCTTTTTTTTAAGCTCTCTGGCGCTCTCACGCGCTTCTGCGAGCGACACCTCGGGATAGCTGCCTAAACCGATGTTTCGGCGTTTTCCCCCGATAACTGTTCGCAGTATCCATGATTTAGCGCCAGAATCCTTGACAACAAGAAGCAAGCCGGTTATACCACCTACAGCATGGCGCCCCGGTATAGACAGTCGTTTGACCTCCAGGGCGGAAAGCTCTTTTGATTTCTTTTTTATCAAATGACTGCGGAGAGATGACCGAGTGGCTGAAGGTGCACGCCTGGAAAGCGTGTGTGCCCTAACGGGCACCGAGGGTTCGAATCCCTCTCTCTCCGCCATTTTTGCCGATTTTATACCTTCCACCGCAATCTGATTCGCCAATCCGCTGCTTCGGCTGTTTACAGCCCCTGGAAGGTAAATCCGTACAAGCGCCTGCCCTTATCCCGGCAGCAAATAAAAAGCATTCGAGGATGATTCATGTCATACCTGGTGCTGGCTCGAAAATACCGGCCACAGCGCTTTGACGAAGTTGTCGGCCAGGAGCACATTACCCGGACGCTGTTAAACGCTATTTCCTCCGGCCGTCTGGCCCACGCGATTCTGTTCGCAGGTCCGCGGGGAACCGGCAAAACCACCGTCGCAAGAATTCTGGCCAAATGCGTCAACTGTGAGGCCGGTCCCACCACCGAGCCATGTAATGAATGCCGCTCCTGCCGTGAAATCACGGGCAGCCATGCAGCAGACGTATTTGAGATTGACGGGGCGTCCAACAACAAGGTCGAGCATGTCCGGGAGCTTCGGGAAAACGCGAGGTACCTGCCCGCACACAGCCCGTACAAGATCTATATCGTCGATGAAGTCCACATGCTAAGCGATGCCGCCTTCAACGCCCTGCTGAAAATCCTGGAAGAGCCGCCCGGGCATGTGATGTTTTTCTTCGCAACCACCGAGCCCAACAAAATTCCCATCACCATTATATCGCGCTGTCAGCGCCATGACTTTCGGCGCGTAGGAATCGATGCCATAGTTGCGCATATGAACTCCATCTGCGAAAATGAAGGCATGACCATAAACACCGAAGGGCTCTCTCTAATTGCCCGGGAAGCTGACGGCAGCGTCCGCGACGCTTTAAGCCTGCTTGACCACATCATGGCCTGCGCAGCAGACAATGTAGGCACGAGCGAAATCCTCGACGTTTTGGGCAGCATCGACCGAAGGGAGCTTTTTGCCGTCTCGGAAGCGGTGTTTGCAGCAGATCCGGCTACCGTGCTGGAAAGTATAGATCAGTGCTATCTGAGGGGACAGCACATGATGAAACTGTTTGCCGAGATAGTCGCTCATTTCCGGAATCTGCTGGTCGTCAAAATGGGCGGCGGCCCGGAGACCCTTGCCGATGTGCCGGCCCATGAAATAGAAGAGATGGGCAGACAGGCTGAACAGGTGCCTGCCACGCACTTAAACCAGATCCTTGACATCCTTTTCAAAGAGGAAGCCACTGTCAAACATTCAGGCCAGCCCAAACTGGCCCTTGAGATGGCCTTTCTGCGGATTCTGCAGATAAAGCCGGCCCTGCCCCTGGACACCCTGATTGAAAAGCTGGATCATCTGCGCAGCGAAGTAGGCACAGAAAAAGGAAATTACCGGGAATCCGAAACATCTTTTTCGCAGACGCCGGGGACCGAACAAAGCCGAAGCCGGGCACTTTCTTCAGAGGACTCTCCGGAGCCGGACCCGGAGCAAGTTCTGCAGAAGCCGGACCAGCCGCGAGGCGGGTCCCTCCAGGACACAGAGGAGCCAAAGCGCCAGACGCGGCAGGGGGCCGGGGCCGCCGGGAGTGCAGCAGATGCCCGGCCGGCCCGGAAAGCACCGGAAAGCCCTGAAGAAAAATGGCAAGCCATCCTGGAGCGTCTGGCCGGGCAGCAGCCGTCTCTTGCCGCCTGTCTCGCCCAAAGCCGTCTTGCTTCGGTCGAAGACAGCCAAATCAGTATTGAACTGCCTGCCGGCCAGTTTCATATGAACTGGGTAAAGCGGGAAAAAAACCAGTCTGTTCTCCGGCAGATGTGCTCCGAGCAGTTCGGCCGGGAGATGCAGCTCTGTTTTCTGGAGCCTGAAAACGCCGCGGAGGATTGCACCCGGACGGAAAAAAAAGAGGCTGAACGCCTGAAGCAGGAAGCTCTGCGCCACCCTATGGTGGAAGAGGCCATGAAGCTTTTTCAGGGTCAGATCATTGATGTCAAAATCTTATAGGAGGAACAAGGCATTATGAAAAACATGGGAAAAATGATGAAGCAGGCTCAACAGCTTCAGAATAAAATGGAAAAGCTCCAGGAGGAGATGGCTGACAAGACAATTGAGGCCTCAGCCGGGGGCGGTATGGTAAAGGCTGTGGCCAACGGCCGCCAACAGATCGTCTCCATTTCCATAGAAAAGGAGGTAGTCGACCCGGAAGACGTGGAAATGCTGCAGGACCTGATTGTCGCGGCGGTAAACGACGCTCTCTCCCGCTCCCAGCAGATGGTTAGCGAAGAGATGAATAAGCTTACCGGCGGAATGAACATTCCGGGAATGATGTAAAAGCCGGGACTTCGGAAAGGATCTGGCAGCCCAGAAACCATGATTCAATATCCAGCATCCATTACACGCCTGATCCGCAATCTGGCAAAACTGCCCGGAATCGGAGAGAAATCAGCTGAACGGCTGGCCATGCATCTTTTGCAGGCAGACAGCCGGGAAGTCTTTGAACTTGCTGCAAGCCTGCGTGAGCTAAAGGAAAAGGTCCGCCTCTGCAGCCGCTGCTTTGGGTTAAGCGATGACGAGGTATGCAGCATCTGCAGTGATCCGGCAAGGGATGAGTCGCTGCTGTGCGTGGTGGAGCATCCGGTGGACATGGCGGCTATTGAAAAAACCGCCTCCTTTACCGGCCGCTACCATGTTCTGCAGGGGCTGATATCTCCCATGGACGGCATCGGCCCCGGGGACATCCGTATAAGGGAGCTTGTTGCGCGCGTGGCAAAAGGCCGGGTGAAAGAAATCATTATTGCCACGGGCACAAGCGTGGAAGGCGAGACGACAGCCGCCTACATCCGCGAACAGCTATCCGGGCGGTCGGTAAAAATCACCCGGATTGCCTCCGGCGTTCCAATGGGCGGAGAACTAAAGTATGTGGACCAGGTAACCCTTAAAAAAGCCCTGGAAGGCCGCCATGCCGTATAAGCTACGCTGCCCTGAAGACTTCTTCCAATGCCGGCAGTGCGGAGACTGCTGCATCGGTTTCGGCGGCACCAGAGTGTCCCGCAGGGATATTGAAAATATCGCAGCATATCTGCAGATACCGCAGGAAAAACTGGTAAACACATACTGCCGGCTTGATAATGCCGGCTGCCTGCAGCTTGCGCAGAAAGCAGACGGCTACTGCTTATTCTGGAACGGTCTCTGCACTATCCATCCGGTAAAGCCCCATATGTGCAAGGCCTGGCCCTTTATTGAAAGCGTGTTGATCGATCCGGAGAACTGGCGGATCATGTCCGGCATGTGCCCGGGCATTAACCCGGATGTGCCTCAAGAACAGCTAAAGGCCTGCGTGCGCCGGCAACTGGCTGCGCTGGACGGTAAGCCTGCCATTGAAAAATGCGAAAAACAGGGCGATGCTGACAAATGATCGGCATTTTTGACTCGGGCATAGGCGGGCTTACTGTTGTGCGGGCAATTATGGACCAGCTGCCGGGCTATGACATTGTTTACTTCGGGGATACCGCCCGCACCCCTTACGGAAACAAAAGCAGCCGCACCGTAATCGATTATTCACTGGAAAACACGCAGTTTCTCATGGATCAGGGGGCGCAATTAATCGTCATGGCCTGCAACACAGCCTCCAGCGTGGCAACGGAAAAGGTCACCTCCAGCTTTTCCCTGCCCATCTACGAGGTCATCACCCCTGCGGTCAACCTGGCCCTGGAAAGCTCGGAAAAACTGGCTATTGGCGTAATCGGGACGCGCGCCACCATCGCTTCCGGCATCTACGAGAAAAAAATCCGCGAGAAAGCCCCCCTGGCAAGGGTCCACTCCAACCCCTGCCCCCTTCTGGTACCGCTTGTCGAGGAGGGCTGGCTGGACAAGCCCGAGACCCGAATGATCGTTAAAAAGTACCTCCATCCCCTGCGAACCCGCCAGATTGATACCCTGATTCTTGGCTGCACCCACTATCCGCTTTTAAAACCGATTATTGCCGGCAAAATCGGGAAAAAGGTCTCCATTATCGATTCTTCCATGGCCCTTGCCACAGAGATCAATGCCTTTTTGCATGAAAACCCCGACATGGACCGGAAGCTTCAGAAAAACGGCAGAACAGACTTCTATGTATCAGATGTCACTGCCCAGTTTGAGAAAACTGCAGCCAAGGTGATACGCCAAAACATCCGGCTCAGGCATATAAGCATGTAAAAAAAGATCTCCGGCATCGCATTCTCTTACCCCATGGCCGCCCGGTAATTGGGACCCACAAGCAGGAGGTTGTTCGGCAGAACGGACTGGATTTTCTCCAGGGTAGATCCAAAGAGCAGTTCCTTTATCACTCCGTGGCCGTAGGCACCGGCAACCACAAGCGAATCATGAGGGACGTCATAGAGATTTTCAATAAAATCGCCTGATTCATAATAGAGCCATCTGCGGACGTGTTTTTTTATATCCGCATCCAGGCCCTCCCTCTCAATCACATCCTGATATGCGCCTTTATAGCGTTTTTCCTCCTGGGTGAACATATCCACCGGCATACCGGTCAGCCTTGCCAGACGAAACCCCAGGCGCAGGGCTTTTACCGCATTGGCGGAGCCGCCGAAAAAGACCGTGATGCTCAGCCAGGGCTTGTATGCGGAGCACCCGATTAATACGGGAAAACGCGCTGACTGCACAATCCGCCGCACCCGCGGGCCGATATAGCCCAGACCGATTTTGGTGGACAGATCGCTTACCGTACGCGGGCAGCACATAAAATCAAAATTGACGGGCACATCCGGCAGTGTGGAGGCTGTGAAGTTTTTGGACTCCAGAAACTTGGGATCCGGCAGTCCCTCCCGGCGGAGAATTTCCACCGCGTGGTCCCTGGCGCTTGCCGGAGCCCGGAGATAGGAGCCGTCGAGATCGATCTGGATCACGTCGTTTTCAAAATACATCAGAAACTTCAGGTACCGGGGGATATAGATGACCGGCAAAACCCCCACACTCCGGCAGAAATAGGCGGATTGCAGCAAAAGCTCCCGGCCCATGGGCGTATTGCGAAAAATGTGCAGCAGTTGTAAATCCATGACAACTGTCTCCTTGGCTTTTGCAATTCAGGATGCAGGCTCCAGATCCCTGGCGCCATCATCAATAATATGACTGCACCATAAGCTCGCTGCGGTACTTGTCCAGAAGAGTTGCTTTAGAAATCATGCCGATAAAACGGTTATTGACCACCACCGGCAGACTGAACAGATTTTTACTGTCCATGCGCTCCAGGACCTCGGTAAGATCGTCATCAAGATCCACGGTTTCCACCTCTGTGTCCATTATCTGCTCCAGAAATACGGTTTCATAGAGCAGGGGATCAAACAGGTACTCCCGGATGTCGTCAAGGTGAATCATGCCTGCGAAATAACCGGTTTCTTCATCCTCCACGGGAAAAAAATTGCGGTGGGATTTCTGGACGATTCTGACAAAATCGCCCAGCTTCATGTTCTTGTATACAACAATGCAGTCCTTTTCCACAAGCTCGCGCACCGTAAGATCGGCAAGCACCCGTTCATCGGTTCGGGGCCTCAAATAATGGCCCTTCTCCACAAGCTCCTTTAAATAAAAGGAGGCGGGCTCGAATGCGTGGGTAACAGTCGCCGACACCGCTGAAACCACTATCAGCGGCAGTATTACCCCGTAACCTCCGGTTATCTCAACAATCAGAAAAATCCCTGTCAGCGGGGCCTGCAGAATCCCGCTGACCAGCCCGGCCATCCCCAAAAGGGCAAAACAGCCCTCATCCACCAGGCTCAAACCCGGCCCGATAAAATCTATCAGGCGATGATAGACCAGCCCGGTAAAACTGCCGAGCACCAGGCAGGGGGCAAAAATTCCACCGGAGCCGCCGGACCCCAGGGTAAGGGATGTTGCGGCGATCTTGGCCAAAACCAGTACGAGGGCCAGCAAAAACCCCTGGGCAAAATTGCCCGAGACCATTTCCCGGATATAGTGGTAGCCTTCCCCGAGAACCTGCGGCAAAGCCAGGCCGATCAGACCGACGGCGAAGCCGCCGAGAAGGGGGCGTACCCAGAAAGGAAGCCTGCCTTTTCGGGACAGTGCCGTAGAGAATCTGTTGCACCATCGGATCCCCCGCGTCAGCAGTACGGAAGAGGCTGCAGTAAACACCGCCAGACCCACGCAGGCCAGGGTATCCACAAGATCAACCTGAAAGGCGATACTTTCCATTCCAAAAGGATGCCCCATCAGCAGGCGGCAGACCTCTGCACCGGAGACAGAGGCAATGGCAATGGGGACGATATTGACCGCAGACCACTCGCCGACAATCACCTCTATGGTAAAAACCAGCCCGGCGATGGGGGCATTGAAGATGGCCGCAAGTGCTCCCGCGGAGCCGCACCCGACGATGGCCACCCGCTGCCGGTCATTGAGCGAAAAAAACTGGGCGATATTGGAGCCGATGGCGGCGCCGCTCATTACCACCGGCGATTCCGGGCCGGCGGATCCGCCGCTTCCGATGGTGAGGCAGCCCGAAATAAGCCTGGAAAAGCTGGAGCGAAACCGCATGAGCCCGCCATAGCGTGAAACGCTGTAGACAACCTCCGGTACTCCGTGGCCCGCGCCCTCGCGCAAAAATTTTTCCAGGAATACGGCTGCTCCGGCAGCCCCGAATCCTGGTAGCAGAAAGGCCCACCAGTTACCCCGGGAATAGCTCATCAAGGCAAACATGGCGACCAGCCCCTTATACATGGCCACCGCGGCCAGGCCGCTGCATATGCCTACTAACGCTCCGATAATGATAAGAAGCAGCCGGTCATCCAGGCGGAACAAAATCCACTGGGAAGGATAGCGCCAGAAATTTAAGTTTAATAATCGGCTCAATATGTTTCCCACTTACAAAAGGCCCGGTTTATCCGGAAGATTCAACCGCTTCGGCAAGCTCCCCGATTCTGGTGTAAAGGGTATCCGGGTCCGGCCTCCGGGCAAGCATCTCCATAAACCCTTCATCCCGGAGACAGTAGGAAAGCTGCGCCAGCAGGTGCAGATGGAGCTTGGCACTCGGGCTTATGAGCAAAAACAGAACAAATACCGGCTTTTTGTCAATTGCCTGATAATCAACAGGTGATTTGAGAAAGCATGTAGTAATAAAGGCAGGACAGCCGCTGTCGCTCATCGGCGTGCGCGGATGGGGGATGGCCACCCCCTTGCCTATGCCGGTGGACATCATTTCCTCGCGGGCCTTCAGGCTGTTAAAAAGCTTCTCTTTTTTCTCCGGTGTATCAAAATAGGGCGCCCGCTCCACGGCCTCCCGGAGCACTGCATCCACGCTGTCGCCTTCAATGTCATAATAGACCCCGCCCCGGCGCATCACCGAAAGCAAATCGTCCACCTTTTCAGATCCTTCTCCGTCCCGGCACTCTTCTCTCGTTCCCGGCGGATTAAAATGCAGGTGATTAGCTTCGGCCCATTTTTCGATTACCGGCTGATTGAATTCGCAGACGTTGCCTTTTCTCCGGACGGGGATACGGCCCTGCCGGATCCAGCGCTCCACCGTGCTGGCTGGTATATCCAGGCATTGGGCAAATTCGTCCACACTTAGCTGCATGATTTTTTGCTCCTTTACGGAAGCCGCCCGCGATTCCGGCGGATACCGATTATTCGTAATATAACCTGTAATATTAACACGTCTCGCAAAATTTGATCAAGCCATTTTTCGCCCTCTCCAAGCTTTCCAAAAAACAGACAGCGCCGAGCCGGAGGCCCGCCTTCTTATTCCCTGTAGCCGTCGCGCCACCAGCTGTCCCACTCCGTTTGCAGGATTGCCTCCGCCAGCTGCTTTCCCAGACCGGTTTTCAAACGCCCGATAACAACAGGCAGCCATTTCTCCGGGGTTTTGACCCCGATATCGCCAACAGCCTTTAAATCCAGAATAAAGGCCAGTTGATCCGCGTCATGGGCAAGCAGTG
>JAWOFF010000138.1:0-13915 GCA_046482325.1 Desulfosalsimonadaceae bacterium | reverse complement strand
CTGACGTTGCCGGAAGGAGTGGAGATGGTGATGCCGGGCGATAATGTTCGTATCAAGGCGGAGCTTATCACGCCCATCGCAATGGAGAAGGAGCTTCGGTTCGCGATCCGCGAGGGCGGCCGCACAGTAGGCGCCGGCGTTGTCAGTGAAATCATCGAATAAGGCAGAACAGGGAGCTACCGTTGAAAGTCAACATTACGCTTGCGTGCACAGAGTGTAAACGCAGAAATTACTCTACGACAAAAAACAAGCGCACCAAGCCGGATAAGCTTGAATTTAAAAAATACTGCAGGTTCTGTCGCACACATACCCTGCACAGAGAAACCAAATAATCCGGCTTGCGGGTCGTCAGGAAAATCCTTCCCGTTTCAGTGACCGCATTTTACCATGCAGGCCAGTAGCTCTAACGGCAGAGCGCCGGACTCCAAATCCGGTGGTTGGGGGTTCAAATCCCTCCTGGCCTGCCATCATACATTGATAGTTGAGTTCAGGGTGCGCCTCTTTCCGGCAGGGAAACAGGCAGCCTTGAGTTTCCCGTATTGCAGGAGTCTTAATGGCGCGCATACAAAAAAAGAAACCCGCGGCACAAAAAAAGAAAAGCCGGACAAAAGAGCCCGGCGGCCCTGAAGAGACGGTTAGCAGCAACGGCCCGGCTCCGGTACAGAGCAAAGCTGCAGGAGCTGGCGGTGCGGAAGCGTCAAAGGAAAAAAAACAGAAACGCAACAGTACGGCAAAGAGTACAACCTCCGGCGGTCAGTCTTTCATTTTACGGCTGGTGGACCGTTATTTCGGCAACTGGATTCAGTTTTTAAGAGAAGTAAAAATTGAGCTAAGCCGTGTCACGTGGCCATCTCGGAAGCAGACACTCGGCTCCACGGCGGTGGTTCTGGTCTTTGTTTTTGTGGTTGCGATATTCCTGGGTCTGGTCGACCTTGCCCTGTCTAGCCTGGTTCGGTTGATTATATAAAAGGGGGGAATACGCCTGAATGGCGCTTAAATGGTACATAATTCATGTTTATTCCGGGTTTGAGGCCAAAGTCAAAAAAAACCTGGAGGAGCGGATTGCCGCATCCGGCCATTCGGAAAAATTCGGCGAGGTTGTGGTGCCGACCGAGCAGGTGGTAGAGCTTGTAAAGGGAAAGCGCAAAACTTCCAACCGAAAGTTTTATCCGGGCTATATTCTTATTCAGATGGAGCTGGACGAGCAGACATGGCATCTGGTGACCTCCACCGCCAAGGTTACCGGTTTTCTTGGCGGCCGCGACCGGCCCGTGGCGATTCAGGACAAGGAAGCCGAGCAGATCCTCAACCGCATGGAAGCGGGCAAGAGCAACCCCAAGCCGAAGTACTATTTCGAACCCGGGGATGAAATCCGCGTCATTGACGGGCCTTTCACCAATTTTAACGGTACCGTGGAAGAAGTGAACCCGGAGAAAGGCAAGGTGAAAGTCCTGGTTAGCATTTTCGGCCGTTCCACCCCGGTTGAGCTGGATTTTGTGCAAGTATCCAAGGGTTGATTCGTTCGTAAAAATCGTTTTTGGGATGGCAGAGAAAAAAAGTGCAATGCCCGGGAAATACCGGACTTTTTAACAAGCCATCAAAAGTTGATAACTCGGGAGAATAAGGGACATGGCGAAAAAAGTAATCGCACAGGTCAAGCTTCAGGTTGAGGCTGGAAAAGCAAATCCTTCCCCTCCGATCGGTCCTGCACTGGGTCAGCACGGAGTTAACATCATGGATTTCTGCAAGGCATTCAATGCCCGCACAGCAAATGATGAGGGGATGATCATACCGGTTGTTCTGACAGTCTATCAGGACAAATCCTTTACATTTATCACCAAAACTCCGCCGGCATCCATTCTTTTGAAGAAGGCCGCCGGAATAGCCAAAGGAGCGGTAGCCCCGAAGTCGGAAAAGGTGGGGCAGGTCACCCGGGAGCAGATCGAGGAGATTGCCAGCAAGAAAATGCCGGATTTGAATGCCGTCGATATGGACAAAGCGCGTACGATTATCGAGGGAACGGCCAGAAGCATGGGGCTTGAAGTGGTTTAATCGGCAAAAAGGAGTCATACTTTAATCATGCATAAACGTGGAAAGAAATATAAAGACGCGAAGGCAAATGCTGATCCGTTGCAGCGCTACAGCTTCCGGGAAGCGGTCGGGGGCTCATTAAACGCATCCTACGCCAAGTTTGATGAAACCGTCGATATTGCTGTAAAGCTTGGTGTGGATCCCCGGCATGCGGACCAGATGGTGCGGGGATCAGTGGTATTGCCGCATGGTACCGGCAAGGAAGTGCGCGTGCTGGTTTTTGCCAAAGGGGAGAAAGAAAAAGAGGCCAGGGAGGCAGGAGCTGATTATGTCGGCGGCGATGATCTGGTCGAAAAGATTAAGAGCGGATGGCTGGAGTTCGACAAGGCCGTTGCTACGCCTGACATGATGGGCTCGGTCGGAAAGATCGGAAAAATTCTGGGGCCCCGGGGATTGATGCCCAATGCCAAGACCGGCACGGTAACCTTTGAACTGGAAAAAGCGATCAATGATCTAAAGGCCGGTAAAATCGATTTCCGCGTGGAAAAGGGCGGCATTGTTCATGCGCCGATGGGGAAGGTCTCCTTTGGTGTGGATAAGCTTCTGGAAAATATTGCTGCTTTTATCGACCGCCTGATCCGGCTCAAACCAGCGTCCAGCAAAGGCACCTACCTCCGCAGTATTGCCATTTCAACAACGATGGGGCCAAGCTTTAAAGTAGATCCGGCCTATGTCAAAGACCTTCTGAAATAATCAGGAGTGATCAATAAAAATTGTCTGTCAAAGACCGTAGGTTCACCGGATGGTGTTTAATCGGGCCCCCGGGCTCCGGCCTACCGAGGCAGGTGTTCGTTGTCGGGAACACCTCTGGTTTTTACAGAATCAGAAAGGGGGTGTTTTAGTTTGCGGTTTGAGCAGAAAAAAGAGCTCGTTGGTGAGCTGGCGGAAAAGTTCTCGCGCTCGACGATTGTAATTGCTACCGATTTCAAAGGGTTAAATGTTGTCAAGCTCAATGAGCTGCGGCGCAAGCTGGGAGAGGCCGATATTGAGTATCAGGTGGTCAAGAATCGGCTGCTGATCCGGGCTGTGGAAGGTTCTGATGTGGCCCGGCTCAGGGATCAGTTTCAGGGACCGACCGGCATAGCGGTTGGCTACGGTGATCCGGTCCAGCCGGCAAAAGTATTGATGAATTTTGCCAAGGATAACGAGAAGCTGGAGATCAAGGGCGGCGTCATGAACGGCAAGGCCCTGGATTTCAAGGCTGTCAAAAGCCTCTCGGAGCTTCCCTCGCGTGAGATCCTGCTGGGGCAGTTGCTTTCCGTGATGAATAACGTGCCCTCAGGATTTGTCCGGGCGCTCAATAACGTGCCGGAGCGGCTCGTGTATGCTCTGCAGGCGATTAAGGATCAGAAGGAAGCAGCTTAGAGAGCATAAAAAAATAGCAATCATAATTGTGTATTCGGGATATAATGTGGAGGAGAAATATAATGGCGGATATAAGCAAAGAGGACGTAATTGAATTTATTGCCAACATGTCGGTACTGGAGCTCTCGGACCTTATAAAGGAGATGGAGGAGAAATTCGGGGTTTCGGCAGCAGCTCCGGTGGCTGTGGGTGCTGCCCCTGCCGGCGGCGGTGAAGAGGCACCTGCTGAAGAGGAAAAGACCGAATTTGATGTAGTCCTGACCGGTGCCGGGGATAAGAAAATTCAGGTCATCAAAGAGGTCCGTGCGATTACGGGCCTGGGCCTGAAAGAGGCCAAGGCTCTGGTCGAAGAGGTTCCCAAGCCTGTTAAAGAAGGCATCGTTAAAGAAGATGCGGAAAAAATCAAGGAACAGCTCGAAGGTGCCGGAGGCAGCGTCGAAATCAAGTAACCTCTCACGCAGACAGAGCTGTTCTTATCCTGTAACACGGACGCCCGGGGTCTTGCCGGGCGGCCGTGTTTCATAGTTTTTGATATTTTTTGGAGCTAATATGACAGAGAACCCGCCGGAATATAAACGCATCAGAAGAAATTTCGGTCAGATCGAATCCATTGTTAATATACCGGATTTGATCGGGATGCAGAGGGAATCGTACCAGCGTTTCCTCCAGATGGCTGTGGCCCCTGAGGCACGCGAGGACGTGGGCCTGCAGGCAGTTTTTAATTCGGTTTTCCCGATAAAGGATTTTACCGGCACTGCATCACTGGAGTTTGTCTCCTATCATTTCGCCGAGGTGAAGCATTCGGTAAATGAATGCGTCAATCGCGGCATGACTTATGAAATCGCCCTGCGCATCCGCGTCCGGCTGGTAGTTTATGATGTGGATAAGGGATCCGGGGCATCCAATATCCGCGACATCAAGGAGCAGGAAATTTATTTCGGCACCCTGCCGCTGATGACCGATAAAGGCACTTTTATCATAAACGGCACGGAACGGGCCGTGGTTAGCCAGCTCCATCGCTCCTCCGGTGTGTTTTTCGATCATGACAAAGGCCGGACTCATTCCAGCGGCAAAATAATTTATACGGCGCGCATTATTCCTGTGCGCGGCTCCTGGATCGACATGGAGATCGATCCAAAGGATATCGTCTACATCCGCATCGACAGGCGGCGGAAATTTCCGATCACGCTTCTTTTTAAGGCGCTGGGCTACATAGATGATGATATCCTTTCCTATTTCTACAGCAAGGAAAAAATCTACATTCAAAACAATCAGTTTTGGCGGGAACTCAATTTTGATTACCTCAAGGGCCAGCGGTCCTCCGCTGACGTTGTAAATCCGAAAACCGGTGAAGTGGTGATCCGCAAGGGCCGGATATTTAGCAAGCGTGCGATCCGCGAACTCCATGCCGACGGTGTGGACCGGATTCCTGTACCCCGCGAGGATCTGGCCGGCCGTGTGGTGGCCTCCGAGGTGAGCGACCCCGATGGTCGGGTCATCGCGAGTTCTAATGACTCGCTGGATGAAAAATTGCTTGAGAATCTCCTGGAATCCGGGGTGGAGGAGATCGATGTCCTTTTCATGGAAGGGCCCTATGCGAGCAACGCAATCCAGAAAACCCTTCTTATGGATAAGGTAAAGACCAAGGAAGAGGCGCTTTTGGATATATACCGCCGCCTTCGGCCCGGCAATCCGGCAACGGCGGAGGTGGCTCAGGAGTTCATTGATCACCTGTTTTTTAAAACCGCCTATTATGATTTGTCCGGGGTCGGCAGGTTAAAGATCAACCACCGCCTGGGGATTGACACGCCGCTGGACATTCGGATCCTGAGGAAAGAGGATATTCTGCTGACTGCCAAAACCCTTGTGGAGCTGCGCGATACACAGGGCGCTGTCGATGATATCGACCATCTGGGTAACAGGCGTGTAAGGGCTGTTGGGGAACTTCTGGAAAATCAGTACAGGATCGGGCTGGTACGCATGGAGCGCGCCATAAAGGAGCGCATGAGCATGCAGGAAGTTGACGCCCTGATGCCGAATGACCTGGTTAATCCAAAGCCGGTATCGGCCGTGGTAAAAGAGTTTTTCGGCACAAGCCAGCTTTCCCAGTTTCTGGATCAAACCAACCCGCTGTCTGAGACTACGCATAAAAGGCGTTTGAGCGCGCTTGGCCCCGGCGGGCTTACCCGGGACCGGGCCGGATTTGAAGTCCGGGACGTCCATCCCTCCCACTACGGCCGGATATGCCCGATTGAAACTCCGGAAGGCCCCAATATCGGGCTGATCGTATCGCTAAGCACCTATGCGCGGGTAAACGAGTACGGCTTTATAGAGACGCCGTACCGGGTTGTCAAAGACGCGAAGGTAACCAACGAGGTCCGGATGCTTTCCGCATTCGAGGAACAGGACCACCCAATTGCCCAGGCCAATGCTCCGGTAAATGAGAACAACGAATTCGTCAATCCGCTGGTAATCTCCCGCGTTGAGGGCGAGTTCATGCAGATCGGCCGCGAGGAGATTGAGCTGATGGACATATCGCCCAACCAGCTCGTTTCCGCATCCGCCTCTCTGATTCCCTTCCTGGAAAACGACGACGCCAACCGTGCGCTTATGGGCTCTAACATGATGCGGCAGTCCGTGCCCCTTCTCCAACCCTCGGCTCCGCTGGTGGGTACCGGTAACGAAGGCGTTGTGGCGCGCGATTCGGGTGTTGCCATTGTGGCCAAAAGGTCCGGTTATGTGGCCTCTGTGGATGCCTCTCGTATTGTTCTGCAGCATGAGCCTTCAGACGATCCCGCAGACAAGAACGTAACGATATACAACCTGTCCAAGTTTGTGCGCTCCAACCAGAACACCTGTTTTAACCAGCGTCCCATCGTGAAGAAAGGCGAATGGGTGGAGGCCGGCGAGATCATCGCCGACGGCCCGGCAACAGAACAGGGAGAGCTGGCGCTGGGCAAGAACGTCATGGTGGCATTTATGCCCTGGGGCGGCTATAACTTCGAGGACTCCATACTGGTCAGCGAGCGCCTGGTAAAAGACGGGGTGTTTTCCTCTGTGCACATCGAGGAGTTTGAAATTCTGGCCCGCGATACCAAGCTCGGCAGGGAAGAAATCACGCGGGACATTCCCAACGTGGGCGAAGAAGCGCTGGGCGACCTTGATGACTGTGGCATTATAAGACTTGGTGCAGAGGTCGGACCTGGAGATATTCTCGTGGGCAAGGTAACCCCCAAGGGGGAGACCCAGCTCTCGCCCGAAGAGAAGTTGCTGAGGGCGATATTCGGGGAAAAGGCAGGCGAGGTAAAAGATACCTCTCTGCGGGTGCCCCCGGGGGTTGGCGGCATTGTTATTGACGCCAAGGTCTTCTCCAGGCGCGGCGTTGACAAGGACGAACGATCCCGCTCCATTGAAGGCGATGAAATTTCTCAGCTGCAAAAAGACCGTGATGATGAGATCAAGATCATCGGCGAGACCGCCAGAAAAGAGCTGGATGCGCTTATATCCGGGAAGCAGTGTGCAGCCGGTTTTACGGACGGCAAAAAAGTAAGGGTGGAAAAAGACGACGTCATTAATCCGGAGGCGCTCCCAGATATCCCGCTGGCCAGGTTCGAGTCCCTGGAAGTAACCGACGGCAGGACCAATGAGCGGATTCAGGAAATTATTTCCCGCTACCGCGAACAGGTGGAGATGGCCCGGCAGGCCTTTGACCATCAGGTCAGTTCCATTGAAAAGGGCGATGACCTGCCGCCCGGGGTCATCAAGATGATCAAGGTCTATGTGGCCATGAAGCGCAAGCTTTCAGTGGGCGATAAAATGGCCGGCAGACACGGCAATAAGGGCGTGGTCTCCAGGCTGCTGCCCGAAGAGGACCTGCCCTACTTCGAGGACGGCCGTCCCGTGGACATGGTCTTAAACCCCCTGGGCGTTCCCTCCCGCATGAACGTGGGCCAGATCCTGGAGATTCATTTGGGCCGCGCTGCCAGCGGACTGGGAGACCAGTTGAACGAATTGGTCAAAAATGCCAGAGCCGATGCCCTGCGCGAGAAGTTCAGGGCCATATTCGCGGACGAGCAGGTCAGGAGCCGGATCAGTGCAATGTCTGAAGAGGAACTCTACAGGTTATCCCGCAGATATAAGGAAGGGGTCTATATGAACACCCCTGTTTTCGACGGGGCCCGCGAGGAGGAAATCAAAAACCTGATCAGAGAGGCAGGTCTTGAGCAAAGCGGGCAGGCCACCCTTTTTGACGGCCGCACCGGCGAGCCTTTTGACGGCAAAATTACTGTGGGCACCATGTATATGCTCAAGCTGCATCACTTGGTAGCTGATAAGCTGCACGCAAGATCGATCGGTCCCTATTCTCTTGTAACTCAGCAGCCGCTGGGCGGAAAGGCCCAGTTTGGCGGTCAGCGTCTGGGAGAAATGGAGGTATGGGCCATGGAAGCCTTTGGCGCCTCCTATGCCCTGCAGGAATTTTTGACTGTCAAATCCGACGATATGGCAGGCCGGACCCGGATGTATGAAAAAATTGTAAAAGGTCAGAATGTGTTTGAACCCGGATTGCCGGAATCCTTCCGGGTGCTGACCAAGGAACTGCAGAGTCTGGGACTCGACATAAACCTTATTGAGGACAAGGGATAAGGAGAAATATATTGGAAACACTCTACGATTTTTTCATAAAGCCCAAAAATCCGAAATATTACAAGGGCGTAAAGCTCGCTCTGGCGTCTCCGGAGCTGATTAGGAGCTGGTCCTACGGCGAGATCAAAAAGCCGGAGACCATCAATTACCGGACTTTTAAGCCGGAGCGCGACGGCCTGTTCTGCGCAAAGATTTTCGGCCCCACCAAGGATTACGAGTGCAACTGCGGCAAATACAAACGCATGAAGCACAGGGGCGTGATCTGCGAAAAATGTGGGGTGGAGGTCATTCAGAGCAAAGTGCGTCGTGAGCGCATGGCCCATATCGATCTGGCTGCGCCCGTATCCCATATCTGGTACCTGAAAAGTCTGCCCAGCAAGATCGGCAACCTGCTCGATCTTACCCTGAAGTCGCTGGAAAAGGTTATTTACTTTGACAACTACATTGTCATTGACCCCAAAGATACGGGTCTTTCAAGACTCCAGCTTTTAAGCGAGGACAAGTACCGGGAGGCCCTGGAGCTCTACGGCAACAAGTTCGAGGCGGGTACTGGCGCAGAGGCGGTCAAGGAGCTGCTGAGCCGGGTTGATATTCCTGCTTTGTATGAGGAGCTGCGCGAAGAGCTGCACAATACCGGTTCCGAGGCCAAGCGCAAAAAGCTGGCCAAACGGCTCAAGGTGGTTGAGGCCTTTCGGCAATCCGGGCTGGATCCGGAATGGATGATTCTGGAGGCAATACCCGTGCTTCCGCCGGAGCTGCGGCCCCTTGTTCCCCTGGAAGGAGGACGCTTTGCCACCTCTGATTTAAACGACCTGTACCGCAGGGTCATCAACCGGAACAATCGGCTCAAACGGCTGATGGACTTGAATGCGCCGGACATCATTGTGCGCAATGAAAAACGCATGCTGCAGGAATCGGTGGACGTGCTGATTGACAACGGCCGGCAGGGCCGGGTCGTCACCGGCAGCAACAAGCGGCCCCTGAAGTCTCTCAGCGAAACCCTTAAGGGCAAACAGGGCCGTTTCCGCCAGAATCTGCTCGGCAAGCGGGTGGACTATTCGGGCCGTTCCGTGATCAGCATCGGCCCCAACCTGCGTCTGCATCAGTGCGGTATTCCCAAACAGATGGCCCTGGAGCTGTTCAAGCCCTTTATCTACCGCAGGCTTGAAGAAAAGGGAATCGTTACCAATGTGAAAAGCGCTAAAAAATGGTCGGAGCGCAAAACCCCGGAAGTATGGGATACTCTGGATGAAGTGGTAAAGGAGTATCCCGTGATGCTAAACCGGGCGCCCACCCTGCACCGCCTGGGAATCCAGGCATTTGAGCCCGTGCTCATCGAAGGCAAGGCCATACAGCTCCATCCCCTGGTGTGCACGGCATTTAACGCAGACTTTGACGGCGACCAGATGGCGGTGCACATTCCTTTGTCTCTGGAGGCCCAGGTCGAAGCCCGGGTTCTTATGCTCTCCTCCAACAATATTCTCTCCCCGGCGAGCGGTGATCCGGTGATCGTGCCCACACAGGACATTGTTCTGGGCATTTACTACATGACTTTCGGCGTTCCCGGGGCCGCCGGCGAGGGCATGCGGTTTTCCAACCCCGAGGAGGTGCGCGCGGCCTATGACGCCGGAAACGTGGATCTCCATGCCAAGGTGCGGGTGCGGATCAATCAGAAACGATATGACACCACCGTGGGCCGCGTACTTCTGTGGGAGCTGGTGCCCAAGGGGATGTCCTGTGTACTGCGTCATATCATGGTCTCTTCCAGAGAGGCGGCAGAGCAGGTGATGGAGGCCTTCGGGTCCGGGCGTACTTTCCGGGAGCTTGTCGGCGAGTATTCCGAGGCTTTTGACAAAAGCTACGACGGCAACATCGGCCTTCTGGAGAAAGATGAATTCCAGGAGATTTTCCAGGTCAGCGAATCTGATGCGGAAACGGTCTTTTCCCTGGATCGCGAGGAGATTACCCCGATTCTGTATTCCGGGGGCAAGTTTCACATCTTCCAGGTTCTTGAGCGCCGTCCGGAAATCGCCTTTGATCTTATCAACAAGGTGTTAAATAAAAAAGGGCTTCGCGAGCTGGTCGATCATACCTACCGGTATAAAGGACCCAAGGCAACGGTGGTTCTGGCCGATCAGCTGAAAGATATCGGCTACAAGCTTTCTACCTCAGGCGGGCTTTCAATCGGCATCGACGACATGATCATCCCTGATACAAAGTGGGATGTCATCAAGCGGGCCGAATCCGAGGTCGGCGAAATCAACCGTCAATATACGGAGGGATTGATCACCCAGGGGGAGAAATACAACAAGGTTGTCGACATCTGGGCCAAGGCCACCGACGAGATTGCCGATGAAATGATGGATGCCATGCAGAAGCCTTATACCCGACGACCCCCGGAGACATCCGTCGGAGAGGTGGACAAGCGCCTGGTAAGCCGAATGTCACAGGATGGCAACGATGTGGTTAATTCAATTTTTACCATGGCTGATTCCGGAGCGCGGGGCAGCCGGGACCAGATGCGCCAGTTGGCCGGTATGCGGGGACTTATGGCCAAGCCTTCCGGCGAAATTATTGAGACGCCGATTACCGCCAATTTCCGGGAAGGGCTGTCCGTACTTCAGTATTTTATTTCCACGCACGGGGCCCGCAAGGGGCTAGCGGACACAGCACTGAAAACTGCCAACTCCGGTTATCTGACCCGTCGGCTGGCGGACGTATCCCAGGACTGCACCGTCTCCGAGTATGACTGCGGAACCGTTATGGGCATTGAGGTCGAGGCCCTGATTGAAGGCGGGGAAGTAATTCAGGCCCTTTCCGAGCGTGTGCTTGGCCGCACGGCGCTGGAGGATGTGGTGGATCCCTTTACCGAGGATGTGCTGGTGCGCGCAGGCGAGGAAATTGATGAAACCAGTGTCAACCGTATTAACGAGTCTGGCGTAACCAGTATCAAGATCCGCTCTGTCTTGACCTGCCGCACTCGCAACGGCGTGTGTTCCAAATGCTATGGCAGGGATCTGGCCCACGGCGGAATGGTGGAAGTCGGGCAGACGGTGGGCATCATGGCCGCCCAGTCTATCGGCGAGCCGGGAACCCAGCTTACCATGCGGACTTTTCACATAGGCGGCACGGCCAGCCGCCGGGTGGAGCAGGCCGACATCCGGGCCCGGGTCGGCGGCACGGTTAAGTACGGAGACCTCAATGTGGCGGTTAACTCGGAGAACCGGATCATTGTCATGAACCGCAGAGGCGGGGAATTCTCCATTGTATCGGAATCCGGCCGTGAACTGGAGCGCTTCCCGGTAATCTACGGAGCAGAAATCCTTGTCAAAGACGGGGAAAAAGTGGAGGCCGGTCAGATGCTGGCCTCCTGGGACCCGTTTACAACCCCCATTATCACGGCTGTCTCCGGCAAGGTCAAGTTCGGGGATCTGACCATCGGCAAGACTCTGAAGGAGAAAGTTGACCCTGTGACCGGGAAGTCGAGTCTGACCGTGGTTGAGTCCAAGGAGGTGGATGCCCGCCCCAGGATTTCGATTAAGGACAAGGACGGCAAGACGGCAAATATTCCTGGCTCCGGCGCTGCACGTTACAACCTGCCGGTGGAAACCATCCTCATGGTGGAGGAAAACGAGGAAATCCTGGCCGGAGATATTATCGGCAAGCTTCCCCGCGAGACTACAAAGACCAAGGACATTACAGGTGGTCTGCCGCGCGTGGCGGAACTCTTTGAGGTCCGGAAACCAAAGGAAACAGCCTTTTTAAGCGAGATTGACGGCTATGTCTCGGTTTCCAAAACGCCGAAAAAAGGCAAGCAGAAAGTCACGATTACCCCGGTGGATGCGGGTGAGAAAAAGGAATACCTAATTCCCAGGGGACGGCATATTAACGTATATGACGGCGATTACGTGAAGGCCGGCGAACAGTTGACCGGAGGAAGCCCCAATCCCCAGGATATTCTGACCATCCAGGGAGAGGTGGCGCTTGCCCGCTACCTTTTAAACGGGGTCCAGGAGGTCTACCGCCTCCAGGGCGTGCGGATCAATGACAAGCATATCGAGGTCATTATCCGTCAGATGATGAGGCGCGTAAGGGTAAAATCCATTGGCGACACGGAATTCATTCCGGAAGAACAGGTGGACAAGCACCGTTTTGAAGAGGTCAACCGGGAAATTATAGAAAAAGGCGGGAATCCGGCTACAGCTGAGCCTTTGATTCTGGGTATTACCAAGGCATCTCTGTCCACGGACAGCTTTATCTCTGCGGCCTCCTTTCAGGAAACCACCAAGGTGCTCACGGATGCAAGCATTGAAGGCGCATACGACGAGTTGAAGGGGCTTAAGGAAAACGTGATCATGGGGCGCTTAATTCCTGCCGGTACCGGCAGGGACGAATACGAAACCCCGGAGATAGAAGTGGAGTCCAGCCCTTATGGGGCGTAGCCCGGAAAGGATGGGCTGGCGGTGCTGGTTCCGGCGGGTTGCGCGGGGCCAAAAGTTCTGTGAAAAAGTCTTGACAGGGCTGGTGCGGTAAGGTAGTATTAAATATTTTAACTCGGTGACTAATCAACTTTGCATTTTTAGGGGACAATCAGGATCATGCCGACTATTAATCAACTGGTTCGAAAAGGACGGAAGCGGGTGGAGCAGAAAAAGAGCACTCCCGCCCTGCAGAGTTCGCCTCAGAAACGTGGTGTATGCGTGCGGGTTTATACGGCAACACCGAAAAAGCCCAACTCTGCTTTGCGGAAGGTGGCCAGGGTACGCCTGACCAGCGGTGTAGAGGTTTCTGCCTATATCCCCGGCATCGGCCACAATCTCCAGGAGCACTCTGTCGTGCTCGTCCGGGGCGGCCGGGTTAAGGACCTTCCAGGTGTCCGCTATCACGTGGTGCGGGGAACGCTCGATACGCTGGGCGTCTCCGACAGGAAGCAGGGACGCTCCAAGTTTGGTACCAAGCGGCCCAAGTAAACGATATCTACCAAGAACAGCAAATGGTGTAATTCATGCCGAGACGAAGAGAAGTTGCCGAAAGAAAGATGCCGCCGGACCTCAAGTACAACAGTGAGTTGGTGGCCCGCTTTATCAATTACATCATGATTGATGGCAAAAAAAGTATCGCCCAGTCCATTGTATACGATGCAATGGACTTTATGGGAAAGAAAACCGGTGACGATCCCCTGAAACTGTTTGAGCAGGCCATAAGCAATATCCGCCCCCAGATTGAGGTCAAATCCCGGCGGGTGGGCGGATCAACTTACCAGGTGCCCACGGAGATCCGGCCGAAGCGGCAGAAGGCCCTGGCCATGCGCTGGATTATTGATTATTCCGGCAAGCGTTCGGAAAAAACCATGGCCCGGAAGGTGGCAGGAGAATTGCTGGACGCCCTGGAGCACCGCGGAGCTTGCGTGAAAAAGCGGGAAGATACACACCGGATGGCGGAGGCCAACAAGGCCTTTGCACACTACCGATGGTAGCCGCGCATTTATCTGATTCATTCTTTATTTTGCCCATCTGCCATTAACACCGGATGGGCAAAATAGCTTTATAAACACTATGGCATAAGGTGCTAAAGGGCATTTCTTTTGCTGCAATGATTTGGAAGGGGCGAAAAGCCCGGCTCTTGGAGGAATCAAGCGATGTCAAAGCAGAAGTTTGAGCGTACGAAGCCGCATGTAAATGTGGGGACGGTTGGCCATATCGACCATGGTAAGACGACGTTGACCGCAGCGATCACCAAGCATTGCGGTTTAAAGGGGATGGCCCAGTATGTGGCGTTTGACAAGATAGACAAGGCGCCTGAGGAGAAGGCGCGG
>JAWOFF010000083.1:0-4605 GCA_046482325.1 Desulfosalsimonadaceae bacterium | reverse complement strand
CGATAATTCCTTCATAGGCGCCGGGATCTCCGATTTTGCGGATAAAGGCAAGAGCGGCTCCCCGCATTCGCCATTTCCAGAAACGGTCCGGCAGCGTGTGCAGTTCGACGGAATGGCTGGAATGGCGGCACAGGCCGTCGGCAAAATCCTTGTGCGATCCCCCGTAAAAAGGCTCCAGAAAAAGCAGTTGCATCGGCGCTAGGCTGCTGGTTTTGATTTGAGTGTAGACAAAAAGTACGGAGTTATTGTATAATTTTCAAATATCACACAGCCTGCATAACTGTATAGAAAAGATCACTTGATCCGTAACAAACCCGGCGGGATTGCATAATAAAGCGACCATGGGGCCTCAGATCGACAAAAAATTGCGCAGCCTGATCCAATCGTTACGGGCGAAGGGCTTCGTCTTGAAAGGCATTTCAAACGGTTTCCGTATCAAGCTGGAAAACGGTCATGACGTGGATATTTATACGCTAAAGACCAATCCCTCCCATGTGCGGGCCCGCGTGAAAACAACGATCGCTGCGGAAGAAAAGCGCAATCATCTGCTCGGGGAGATTCACAGCTATATTGCCCGGAGCTTTGATGCTGTTGCCACGCTTTCCGATTTTCGGTTGACAAAGGATGTCGACGGCGTTTTTGTCTATTATGCCCACCTGGATTTCGCCGGGGTCCCCGATGGGCCGGCTTCACAGGAGCCCGAAGAGGCGCGGGAGCCGGTCCGTTCCCTGCAGGAGAGTGATGCTGCTGAAGAGCCTCTTGAGGCGAGTCTCGCTGAGGAAACCGGCAGCTCGGCGCAGGCGGATGACGGGGCCGGTATCGATTTTTCCGGGTATCTGGAAGAGATGGAGAAGGGCCCTGCTGTTACCCCCGAGGCCGCCGTTGCAGGCCTTGAGGCGGTGGATGCCAAAATGCTGCGGCAGGCTCTTGATACACTTTGTCTGCCACGTTCCAGCAATGTCCGCCTGGTGCTCACCCGGCTGTTCCGGAGTGCGGTGGATGCAGAGGAGCTGAATGCTTCCATTCCGGCCGAAGCGGATAAAATTTACGGGGAAGAGGACATGGCGCAGCTCAAAATGATCCGGGAAATGCAATCCGTGGCATTTTTAACTCCTCTTATCGAGCTTTTGTGGCATACGGTGCAGCGGCAGGCCGGCCAAGACATGCCGGGAGAGAAGGATTAACGGGCCTTTCGTACCGCCCGGACAGTGCCGCATTCGGTGGCATCGCGTTGTTTTGGCTGCCAGTTGCCGGTGTTTTTGCC
This sequence comes from Desulfosalsimonadaceae bacterium, assembly GCA_046482325.1. GTDB lineage: Bacteria > Desulfobacterota > Desulfobacteria > Desulfobacterales > Desulfosalsimonadaceae > M55B175. Next base: position 3,341 of record JAWOFF010000083.1, on the reverse strand, counting down.
GCTTACTGTATCCACGATTTTATGCCAGCCATCCGAATAGCTGGAATAGCTCTCGGAAGTCCAGTACCAGCGGTCCGGCTGTCCGGGGAAAAAGGGCTTTTGTTTGTAAATGCCAGCCAGTTCTTCGGGCGCTGGCAGGCGCCAGTCCGAATAGCCGCCGACTGAGAGCCCGTTGACGTACTGCCGGGCCATTTCATAGGTGAGGCATTGTTTTGGCCGCACGTCGCCGGAATCCAACAGGGTCCACATAAGGCCGGTTTTCTTATCCAGCACAACACCCTTTTCTGTCTCATGAAACCGCTCATTTGCGCCGGCAAGAGCAGAACGGATTTTTTCGCGGTCTTGCTGTATTCGCTTTTCCTGAATTTTTTGATCCAGGCGTTCTATCTCCCTGCGGATGTCTTCTTTAATAGTGGTTTCCGGATAGGCTTCCAGGTAATCCCGGTACACATGCTTTGCCGCCTGATAATTGTCTTTGGCTGCCGCCCGCTCTTTGAGTGTGGCAAGAATGCGATTGTCCTTTGCCCGCCGCTTATAATCCGGCAGACGCTGTTTTAGGCGATCGGTGCGGCTGTTGTCGTATAGTGCGATATAGTTTTCGCAGAGATCAATGCATTGATTCCATTTTTCCTGTTTTTCCAGTTCTTCCAGGCGGTTTTTGACAAAAATATAGTATTCCCGGCTCATCTCGCGGATCCATTCCCTGGCCTGACCGCTGTGTCCGCCCTCCGGGTACTCCTCCAAATACTGCCGGCAGGCGGCGATTTTTTCGTCAGCAGCTGCGTTGAGGATAACGTTTTTGAGCTTTTCAAACTCCTCCTGTTCGATCCGGGAATGAAGCTGTTTGATTTTTTTCTTTGCCTTTCTGGTGTAGGAGGGGCTTGATTGGTGGTTGTCGATATAGCGCTTATAGACCTCTATAGCCGCCGGGTAATCTTCGGCTGCCTTGAGTTCGCCTGCTTTTTTGGCGGCTTTCTCAAACTGTTCCTGTTTGATCCGCTGCTTGATCTGCTGGATTTTTTCCCTTATGGCGGTGGTATACTCTTCTGATTGGTTAGCGCCCAGGTACTGCGTGAGCAGCTTTTCTTTTTTTGCAAGCTCCGGGGTCTGCTCGACCTCTGCCATAAGCTCCCGGTATTCGGATTCGCGGATTTGCGCCTGATGGAAGCGGTGGTAGACAAAACCCGCGGCAAGCGCCAGCAGAAGGCATGCAGCCGCCGCCCCTCCGATAAGGATCTGTTTTTTTCTTTTTCTTGGAGCTTTTTCAATCTTATAGCCTTTGCGGCTGCAGTAGTTGGAAATATAGGCGTCCGCCTCCTGACTGTCCATTCCGAATTCCATGGCTTTCTGCAAAAGCACGTCATAGTATTCAAAGCGGACCCTTCCGTTAATGGCAGCTATGTCAATATCCGAGTCAAGGGCGGCCAGCCGGGAGCGCGCAAGTGTTATGTCATAGGCGTTTCTTGCTTCCTCGTTCTTGAAAATGGTCATGCAGTGTCCGGCCAGGGTGTTGCCGGCAGTGACCGAGGCGTCTTTTTTGCTGATGCTGGCTATCTCTTTTTTTTTTCGGTTGGCCTGGGCCTGGAGCGATTCAAGGTCCGCGCTTTCGGGAAGGTCGAGAAAATCATAAAGGGAGGACTTGCCGAGGACTTTCAGGTTGTCGTTGATGGTTTTTTCCAGGGATTTGTCTATGTGGCGGGGCTCTGCCGCTTCGCTTTCCTTTTCGTTTTTTCTCACGGGACAGCGCACCCGCTTGCGCACCTCTTTTTCGTCAAGCGAGTATCTTTTGGCGATTTTGGCAATTTCCGACTCTGTGATATAGCCTTTGTCCATGCGCAGGCTTATGGCGCGGTCAATGTGCCCGTATTTTTCCTGCTTTTTTTTGTTGATCCTGTCCTGGATTTCTTTTTGTTCCAGGTTGTGCAGCCTGGCCAGCTTGACGACTTCCTCCGTGGCGATAAAGCCTTTGCCCATCAGAATGTCAATGTGCCGGTCGATTTCCGGGTATTTGCTCTCTTTTCCCTTGCGGATTACGGATTTCGCAGCCTCAAGCTCCTCGTCCCGCTGCTGCGGGTCCAGCATGACTTTTTCGATTTCCGGAATCAGGCTGATGTTTTTCTGTGCCTGCAGGCCCTTGGTGGGATGATTGCGGAGCCGGCTCCACTCGGCCTTTTTTTTCTTGATTTGCTTTTCGATAACCGCCGGATCGGTCTCCGGCGGATCAATGGAGAGGTCGAGGAGAATGTAGAAATTTTCGCGTTCCATCAAGTGATTTCAGTATCTCTTTTTCATCGTTGATTCTAAACCCTTCTGCTCAGTGCACAACCAGACTCTGGGACCGGGCTTTGGCTTTTTCAAAGGCTTCACCCTGGATTACAGAGGCGGTGTCTAACATCACTTCCACCTGGCGGGATTGGCTGGTTTCCATGGCGGTAATATGGAGCCGCCCCTCCTCGTTTAAACTGAATGTGATTTCAATTGGCAGGTCCGCAGGCAGGTTGGGCGGCAGTGTCAAAACGGCTGTGTTGATCTCAACTGCGTTTTCCAGGGGGATTTCCACATCGTTTGTTTCGCTTTCCATAATCCGGATCAAAACGGTCTGCTGATTCTTTACTGCTGTATAGAAATTTTTCATGCGTTTTACCGGCACTGCCGTGTTTCTTACCACCAGGTTGAAGACGATTTCATCGCCGCTGGGGTTGTGGGCCACAACGCCGAAGCTTTTGCTGCTTACGTTTTTGACCTTTAGCATGGCGCTTTGAATGGTGGGCAGGGTATAGCCCGTGTCATCGGCCACCTCCTGGGCTGCGGCCCTGAACTCCTCGGGTTTTACCTCCCGGGTCTCAATCATTTCCGGGAGATTGGTAAATTCTTCGACCGATTTCTGGGATTTCTCGGCAAGACGCTGGATAAGCCCGTCGTTTAGACTGAGTTTCCATCCGTATATGGAGGCCCCCTTGGCCACAGCTTCATCCGGGTCAAATACCTTTGGCGCAACGGAGAATTCCTGCTGGATCCGCTCATGGATCTGCGGCATCCGTGTGGAGCCGCCTACCAGGATGATTTCGTCAAAACTGGTGTAGCCTTTTCCCCGCGCGGCGCTTAGCATGTCCCGGGTAAAGTCTATGGTTCTTTCCACAAGGTCAGCCGTCAGTTCCTCGAACTTTTCCCGTTCCAGGACGATCTTGACCCGTTCGCCGCCGTGCGTGATAGATACAGGGGTCTTGCTGCGCTGACTTAAGATTTTTTTGGCCTTTTCCGCGGAAAGCTGCAGATCCTGCCATGTGTCCGGGTCTTCCAGGATATCCTCGTTGCTCTGGGTCTCTTCCTGGTATTTTTCC
>JAWOFF010000056.1:0-35061 GCA_046482325.1 Desulfosalsimonadaceae bacterium | reverse complement strand
TTTTTAAACCTATTTATTTCTGAATTATTTTAAGGTATTTAAGCCATTTTTAGTTTTAAAAATTTCAAACCCTCCGGGATTTTCAATTTTACCGCATCTACCGCGTCAGATGATGTCTCGCATAGCTGCCTATAGCTCGACAGTCATCTTCCTTGTATCTGCGGCAAACTTGAAAATCGCTCAATTTAGGTCTAAGTAAATAGTTTTGCCGGAAGTTTGTCAAATTGTATCTCGGAGGACACCGGCCATGATGCCGATGCCCCCCTCGGAGGTGGTTTTGTATTCCAAAATACTCGTTCTTAAATTCCCCGCCAGCGGGATCGAAAAACCGCTGGTCTGCTACCTGACCAAATATTATGACCTTTCCTTCAACATCCTGAAGGCAACCATCCTGCCGCGGAAAGAAGGCCTCATGGTGCTGGAGCTGTCCGGCTCCAAGAAAAACTTCAAGACCGGGGTTCAGTATCTGCGAAACCAGGGCGTAATCGTGAACAACGCATCCCAGGAGGTCACAAGGGACACTTCCAGGTGTATCCACTGCGGTGCCTGCACTGCGGTATGTCCCACCGGCGCTTTGTCCATCAAACGCCCTGAAATGTTGGTCGTCTTTGATCAGAAAAAATGCAGCGTATGTGAACTATGCGTCCGGGCCTGTCTTACCCGGGCCATGAAAGTTCAGCCATCTTCTGAAGCTTTTTTCGGGTGATGAAGCAGGCCACCGCAATTGCCATCAGCGGCGGCATGGATTCGCTGGTTGCCGCCCATCTGCTGCAGCAGGCCGGCCACCGGGTCTTTGGCATCCACTTCATTTCCGGCTACGAAAGGGCGCAAACGCCCCCTTTGCAAGAGGGCTGCTTGCGACTCCCGGCAGGCGGGGATGCCAAAAAACATTTCCGTCTGCCACCTCAGGATCCGCTTGCCGGCCTGGGACGTGCGCTGGGCATCGACATTATGGCAGTTGACTGCCGCCGCTTTTTTGAAGAGCAGGTTGTCAATTACTTCGTAAATGCTTACAAAAAAGGAGAAACACCCAACCCCTGCATGGTATGCAACCAGAAAATCAAATTCGGAAGGCTCCTTGAAGCTGCCCTCGGCCTTGGGGCGCAGCGGCTGGCCACCGGCCATTATGCAGAATGCGAAAAGACCGCCTCCGGCCGCATGCAGCTTAAAAAAGGGCGGGATCCGGAAAAGGAACAGTCATATTTTCTTGCCATGCTGGATCAGCGGCAGCTTGAGCGCGCCTGTTTCCCGCTGGGCGGTCTCAGCAAAAAGAAAGTTGCCGAAATTGCTGCAAAACATCGTCTGGCGCCTGTCTCCTGCCGTGAAAGCCAGGACATTTGCTTTACAAAGGGAGGACATTACCTGGAATTTCTCTCAGAGCACGGGGGCTTCACCCCTGCGGAGGGGCGCATTGTCGACACCGAAGGCAGGCAGATCGGCATTCACAAGGGACTGCACCGCTACACCGTGGGCCAGCGCCGCGGCATCAACTGCCCCGCCAGCGAACCCTATTACGTAATCCGCATAGATACCGCCAGAAACCGCCTTGTCGTAGGTTTTAAGGAAAAGCTGTACCGAAGGCAGTGCAGCATCCGGGGGACAAACTGGATTGCTGCAAAACCTGCAGAGGCGCTTGCTGTAATGACGAAAATTCGCTACCGTCATGAACCGGCCGCATCCGAAATTATCCCGCAAGCAGGCGGCCGCGCACTCATCCGTTTTAAAAGCCCCCAGCCCGCGATAACTCCGGGCCAGAGTGCGGTTTGCTATCAGGGAGACTCTGTTGTCGCCGGAGGCTGGATTGATGAGTAAAGCCTGCAGCAGAAAGCCGCTGTACCGGATTACCACCCTGGGATGCCGGGTAAATCAATTTGAATCCGACTCCATTGCGGCAGATCTAAACGCCCGGGGCTGGCATCCGGCAGGAGCCGGAGAATGTGCGGATCTCTGCATAATCAACACCTGCACTGTCACCGCAAAAGCCGCCATGCAGAGCAGGCAGGCCACGCGCCATGCCGTCCGGGAAAATTTCGCTGCGACCGTCGTGGCGGCAGGCTGCGGCGTTCAGGCAGAACCGGGTGCCTTTGCACAAATCCCGGGCGTGCACTACGTGATCGGAAGTACAGACAAGCACCGTATACCGGAGATCATCGCCGCGCCGGATCAACCGCTGCGGCAGCAGCCGAAAATCATGTGCCCGGGCGTCATGAAAATACGCCGCCTTCCGCAGACAACGCTTCCCGCGGCAGGAGGCCGTGCGCGGCCCAATCTTAAAATCCAGGATGGATGCGGCGATTTCTGCAGCTACTGTATTGTTCCCTACACCCGGGGGCCAAGCCGCAGCCTTCCCATGGCTGCGGCAATGGAGATGATCTCCGGACTTGCAGCCGAAGGAGCCCGGGAAGTGGTGCTGACAGGCATTCACCTGGGCCGCTACGGAAAAGATCTTGACCCCGGCACCAGCCTTTACGCGCTGCTTTGGCAAATCGAGGCTGAAGCGGCGGTGGACCGGGTTCGGCTTTCCTCCGTGGAGCCCGGTGAGCTGAGTTCCGGGATTATCCATCTGGCCGCAGCAGGCGGCAGGCTCTGCCCCCATTTTCATATTCCCCTCCAGAGCGGGGACCCGCGCATACTGGAAAAAATGAAGCGGCCCTACAGCACGGAGCTTTTCGCGGAGCTGATACGCTTTATCCACGAAACCGTGCCTGAAGCCGCCATCGGGGTGGACGTGCTGGCCGGATTTCCCGGCGAGGACAGCCATGCCTTTGAAAACACCTACAATCTCCTGGCCTCCCTGCCGGTGGCTTACCTGCACGTGTTCCCCTTTTCCCCTCGTCCGCAGACGCCTGCCAGCCGCTTTCCGGACCACGTGGACCATACCCGGATAAAAGAGCGCTGCAGCCTTCTGCGCCGTTTGAGCCGGGAGAAATCCCGCGGATTTTACCAGAGCCAGATAGGCCGCGAGGTCTCGCTTATCTGCGAAGACAGGCGCGAGGCTTCCTCCGGTCGGTTAAAGGGGGTCAGCGAAAACTACCTCTCCCTTCTGGTTAATGCCCCGGATACCTATAAAAACAGCCGCCTCAAGTGCCGGCTGACCGGACCGCTTCGCCCGGAAGGGGTTTTTGCAGAGCTTGCGGAGTAAGCAGTCACAAATTATAACCTGAACATATAACCTTTGAGTTTGAACAGCGCTTTAAGGAGAAGCAGGATGACAAATGAACGCGAAGCCAAAAAAACCACCTTCTCCATTTCCGAGCTGGCAGATGAGCTGGACATCAGCACCCGGGCAATCCGCTTTTACGAGGAAAAAGGCCTGATCCTGCCCCAGCGTACCCAAGGCAACCACCGCATCTATCGCCGCCGGGACCGGGCGCGCTTAAAACTCATCCTCCGCGGCAAGCGGCTTGGCTACTCACTGGATGAAATAGCGGAAATGATCGGCATGGCCGAATTCGACATTGACGAGGTGGAGCAGCTTAAAAAAAGTTTGGCCTACGGCAAAAAGAAATTAAAGGAGATTGACAGGCACATGGAGGAGCTGCAGATCTTGAAGCAGGACCTGCTTGCAGTGCAGCAGAAGATCATGAACCGCCTGAACGAAATCGAGTAAGCCCCTTACCGGCAGACTGCTTAAGAAAACCTAAACTGGCCGCGCAAAAACCTTTTGACATGCATATGAAAAAATCCTATTGTTCCCCATCAATTGCTGGAATAAAATGCTGAAATCCTGCAGGGAGGAGGCACCATGGCACTGAATCTGGATGCAGTGGGCAAAAAGATAGGGCCGGTCTCCAGGGAGTACAACTGGAAGGACGTAATCCTGTATGCCCTGGGGGTTGGCGCGGGTTTTGAGGAACTCGACTACGTCTACGAAAAAAACCTGAAGGTCGTCCCCAGCTTTGCAGTCGCGGCAATTTTTGATTTTCTCTCCTACATAGGCACCAACGCCAATGTTGATCTTTCCGGCATTCTGCACGGCGAGCAGGACCTTATCGTCCACCGCCCCATCCCCGCCGGCGGGACCCTTACCACGGAAGGCGCGATACGCCGCATTTACGACAACGGCAGAGACAAGGGAGCGGTGATCGTCGGCGAAGGCGAAACCCGGCATTCCGACGGCCAAAAGCTGTGCACCAACGTAATCACCCTGGTGGCCCGCAAAGACGGGGGCTTCGGGGGAGAGCCGGCGCCGGGATCAGACTTTACGCTTCCGGAGCGCGAGCCCGACTTCGTGGCAGAGGCTCACCCGTCCCCGGACCAGCCGCTTCTCTACCGGCTTTCCGGGGATTTTTTCGCCCTGCACGTGGATCCGGAATTTGCGAAACTGGCCGGATTTAAACGACCGATTATGCACGGGCTCTGCACACACGGCTTTGCCTGCCGGGCCCTGATCAGCAGCCTGATCCCCGGCGAACCGGAAAAATTGCGGCGTATGAAATGCCGGTTTTCCAGGCCGCTGTATCCTGGAGACCCCATACAGACCCGGATATGGAAAACGGGAGATCACCAGGCGGTATGGCAGACAATCAATGCAAAAACCGGGGAGGTAACCATGAACAACGGCGTGTTTGAATACGGGGAACCGCAAAGCGATAAAATCCGGTTTGATGGACAGGTAGCTGTTATCACGGGTGCAGGCGGCGGTCTCGGCCGGGTTTATGCGCTGGATCTGGCAGAAAGGGGCGCCAAAGTCGTGGTAAACGACCTTGGCGGTACACGCGACGGTACGGGCAGCGATGCCACCCCGGCGGACAAGGTGGTGGAGGAGATCAGGGCCAGGGGCGGCGAAGCGGTTGCCAACTACGACAACGTGACTTCCGCGCAGGGCGGTGAAAACATCATCCAGTCCGCTCTGGATGCCTTCGGCACCGTGGACATCCTGATCAACAACGCGGGTATTCTCCGGGACAAAAGCCTTGTCAAGATGGAGCCCGAAAACTGGCGGCCGGTTATAGACGTTCATTTAACAGGCGCTTACAACGTCACCAGGCCTGCGTTCCGGGTCATGCGGGAAAAAGGCTACGGCCGCATCATCATGACCACTTCTGCTGCCGGCCTGTACGGCAATTTCGGACAGGCCAACTACAGCGCAGCGAAAATGGGGCTTGTTGGATTTATGAACAGCATCAAGCTGGAAGGGGCCAAGTACAATATCCATGTAAACACGGTGGCCCCCCTGGCGGTCTCCCGCCTCACCCGGGACATTCTGCCTCCGGACATGCATGATAAGATGAAGCCGGAGTTTGTCTCTCCCATGGTCCTCTACCTCTGCTCCGGGCAGTGCACTGAAAGCGGATATATCTACAATGCCGGCATGTGCGTGTTTAACCGCGCAGCCTTTGTCACAGGCCCTGCCACTACCGTCGGCGACGGCGTCAATCCCCCTTCGGTGGAGGAGATAAGCGAGAGCATGGACTCGGTTAATTCCCTGGCAGGTGGAAAGGAATACCGGGAATTAAACGAACAGGTGGCAGACGTGATAAATGCCTTCTCCCGGCCGGATGCCGGCGGCGAGGATACAAACGGCAAGCCCTCCTCTGTAGCCGAGGTTTTTGAGGCAATGGAACAGGTATTCGACCCGGAGGCCGCAAAGGGCGTAAACGTGGTTTTTCAATACCACATATCCGGAAACGAAGGCGGAGACTGGTACTGTGTCGTGGAAGACGGGACATGCGCCGTTTCTTCCGGTGTTCATGACAATCCCACCTGTACCCTCAAAATCAAGGATTCCGATTTTCTTGATATGATAAAAGGCACGCTTGCCGCCATGCAGGCCTATACTTCGGGTAAACTCCAGATAGAGGGAGATATCATGAAATCCCAGCTTATCGGCAAGCTCTTTCATTTGTAGCCGGCGGCAGAACAAGGCGCTTTAGGCACTGATGGTTCTTTCTGCAGGCGATCAGCAAGAATAAACGAGGAGGATAAAAAAATGGCGCAGCAGTATATCGCAGACCGTCGCGATGTGGATTTTGTTCTCTATGAACAGTTTAACGCGGAGCAGCTTACCAAAACCCGGAAGTACCGGGATTTAAATAAAAAAGCCCTTGACATGGTGGTTAGCGAGGCAAGAAATTTTGCAGTAAAGGAAATTCTGCCAACCTATGCCGAAGGAGACAGAAACGGGGCGAGCTTCGAGGACGGCCAGGTTTTTACCCCGGAATGCTATCGCCGGCCTCTTGAGCTGTTTTGCGAGGGCGAGTGGATCGCTTTAACTGAAGATCCGGAAATCGGCGGCCAGGGCCTGCCTTTTTTAATCGCCCAGGCCGCCAGTGAATACCTTGTCGGCGGCAATTTCGCCTTTGCCGCCTATGCCGTGCTCGGCCACGGCACCGGCAAAATGGTCGAGATCTTTGGCACCGGGAAACAGAAGGCCATGTTCCTGGAGAATCTCTACAGCGGCAAATGGGGCGGCACAATGGTTCTGACAGAGCCCGACGCCGGATCGGACGTGGGCAACCTGGAGACCACCGCGGTAAAAAACGAGGACGGCACCTACTCGATCAGCGGCAACAAGATCTTTATTACCAACGGCGACCAGAACCTGACCGAAAACATCATCCACCCGGTGCTGGCGCGAATCGAGGGCGCCCCCGCCGGAACCAAGGGAATCTCGCTGTTTATCGTGCCAAAGATCTGGGTAAACGAGGACGGCAGCCTCGGAGAGCCAAATGACGTGGTCCCAACCGGAATCGAGGAGAAAATGGGCCTGCACGGCAGCCCAACCACAAGCCTGGCTTTCGGCAGCAAGGGCAGGTGCCGGGGGCTTCTCCTGGGAGAAGAAAACAAAGGCATGCGGGTAATGTTTCACATGATGAACGAAGCCCGGCTCGGCGTCGGACTCCAGGGCCTGAACCACGCCTCCGGCGCCTACCTGTATGCCGTGAACTACGCCAGGGAGCGCACCCAGGGGCGCGATCTGCTGGAGGCGTCAAACCCTGAGGCCCCGCAGGTGCCGATCATCAATCATCCGGATGTGCGCCGCATGCTGCTGTGGATGAAGGCGCATGTGGACGGTATGAGAAGTTTCGTCTACTACGTGGCTTCCCTGTTTGACCGCGAGGCCCTGGCCGACTCCGACGAGGAGCGGGAGACAGCCCAGGGCCTGATTGATCTTCTGACCCCTCTGGTTAAGGGCTACTGCACGGATGTGGGCTACGATGTATGCGTGCAGGCCATTCAGGTCTACGGCGGTTACGGCTACACCAAAGAGTACCCCGTGGAGCAGCTGACCCGGGATGCCAAGATCAGCTCCATCTACGAGGGCACCAACGGCATCCAGGCCATGGATCTTTTGGGCCGCAAACTGGGTATGAAAAAAGGCCAGGTGTTCATGGATTTTCTGGGCGAGATCCAGCAAACCGTGGCCGAGGCAAAGGCTACAGAGGGCCTGGAGGATATGGCGGGCCGTGTGGAGAACGCCGCCAACCGGATGGGTGAGGTGGCCATGTACATCGGGAAGGCGGCCATGTCCGAGAAGGTTAAGACCGCATTCGCAGACTCCCACCCATTCATGATGGTCATGGGCGATGTGCTGCTTGGCTGGATGCATCTATGGCGGGCCGCTGTAGCTGCACCCAAGCTAAAAAAAGCGGTCGGCAGCTTAGATGATGCGGCACGCACCGAAAAAGCAGGGAAAAACAAGGATGCCGCATTCTACGACGGTCAGATGCGCACCGCCCAGTACTTCATATACTCCGTGCTGCCGGCCACCCTTGGAAAAATGGACGCCATCCTGACGGCCAATGAGGCCACGGTGCAGATACACGAAAAATCCTTCGGCGGGATGTAAGCCTCCGAAATCCGGTCAATGGGCCTTACTCCCATTGCCATTGTTCTTCATCCCTTTTTCCCCATCTCCCGGGAAGCCGCGGCCCTGCCCTGCCCGGCGTTTTACGCAGGGCGGGCAGTCTGCCCGGCCCACAGCGCGGCCAAAAGCTCGCATCCATCTTCCCCCCGCGCCGCCTCATGGGCAAAGCGTGCGCATTGATGCCTGCGGCACCCGTAAGGGCGGCTCTCGTAAATCAGGCAGCGGCCATCTGCCGATAGATGCGGACAGGCCCGCACCACGCGGCCGTCTGCAAGCTTCAGCCGGGCCGTAGCCCCTGTCTCCGGATGGAGTCCGCAGCATTCATACAGCTTGTCGTCGATAGGACATGTCTCGCACGGATTCATTATTCCCGCCTCACAAAAAACGCATCCATCCACTTAACTTTTGATGCCCGATATTTACGCAAGTTGATCTTTACCGAATCCTTTGATAGATTAAAAGTATTTTCTGTATCCATGAAAGGAGCCGGCCATGCTGAGAAACACCCTGGAGAAAATCGAGTCCAAAATCAGGAACTCCCCCAACATCCCGGAAGAAAAAAAATCCGAATATTTCCATCTTCTGGAGCAGCTAAACAACGAGGTCAATGAGCTGGACAAGACCGATCACGAGAAGGCCCAAAGCGTCAAAAGGTTTACCAAGGCGGCCGCCCATGAATCCACCAGGGAAGAGCCCAACCCGCGGCTCCTTCAGCTCGCCAGAGAGGGCCTGTCCTCCTCCGTCCAGGAATATGAAATCTCTCACCCGCGGCTGGTGCAAACCGTCAACTCCATCTGCACCTTCCTCTCCAAGATCGGCATTTAAGGCAAGCCCATGGAAACGAACGGAGAAGTCCGAAGCTCCTTTACCGACACAGATAACGCGCTTATTTTCTACCGTTACCGGCCGGCGGAAAATGAGCGGGCGCAGATAGTGATCGCCCACGGCCTGGGTGAGCACTCAGGCAGATACAGCCAAATGATGGAACGTCTTTCCGCCCTGGGCATTTCCTCATGGGCACCGGATCACAGGGGCCACGGCAGAAGCAGCGGAAGGAGGGGCCATATCGGCGCATTTGCCGACTATATCAAGGACCTGGACCACATGATCCGGATCGCCAGAAATGAGGCGGCCGGGGCTCTGCCCTGCTTTTTTCTGGGCCACAGCATGGGCGGACTCATGGTGCTAAACCACGGAGAAAAGCACCCCGGCGTGACAGACGGCATTATCGCCTCCTCACCGGGCCTGGCCCCCGCCCGGCCCGTCCCGAAGACCAAAAGTGCGCTGGGTAAATGCATGTCCTGCCTCTGGCCCGGACTGACGCTTGACAATGAACTGGATGCCTGCTTTATCAGTCACGACCCGGATGTGGTGACCTCATATGAGAGAGATCCGCTGGTCCATCACCGGGTAAGCGCCCGCTGGTTCACTGAGTTTATGGCTGCCGCGGACGAAACCATGGACAACGCAGGCTCCATTACCGTCCCGGTTCTGCTTCAGGTGGCCGGAGACGACCATCTGGTAAAGCCGGAAGCTGCGCAGAAATTTGCCAAAGAACTCTCCGTGGAAGACAAGACCCTGCTCTTATACGAGGGTCTGTACCATGAAATCTACAACGAAACAGCAGACAGGCGGGAGAAGGTATTGACCGACCTTGAAAACTGGCTGACGGAGCGCATATGAACAACGGATCACTGCCGGCATCGCTGCGGGACAAGAACTGGCGGCTGTTATGCTGAAAATGTTTCGCGAGTGGTTCTCCAGGCGTTTTTCCGATCCCCAGATCGTTATTCTCTGGATGCTTTTAATCGGCGGCTTTCTGCTGGTTTTTTTCCTTGGGGAGATGTTAAAACCTGTTTTTGCAGGGCTTGTCATCGCTTATCTTCTGGAAGGCCCCGTAAGCCGTCTGGAGCACCTGAAAGTCCCGCGAAAAGCCGCCGTCCTGATCTCTTTTTCCGTTTTTCTGGTCTGTCTCCTGCTTTTGGTGATCGGCCTGATGCCTCTTCTGTCCCGCCAGATTGCCCAGCTCATACAGGAACTGCCCGATCTTCTGGCAAACGGACAGAAAGAGCTTATGCAGCTTCCCCACAGATATCCGGAAATCATCTCGGAGCCCCAGATACTGCAAATTATCAGCTTCTTAAAATCCGAGCTGACCCGCATGGGCCAGACAGCCCTCATGTATTCGGTGGCCTCGGTTAAAAACCTGATTACGCTTCTGGTCTACCTGGTGCTGGTGCCCTTTCTTGTCCTGTTTTTTTTAAAGGACAAGGACACGCTCATCCGGTGGGGCAAAGGCTTTCTGCCCAAAAACCGGGATCTGGCAACCGAGGTCTGGAACGAGGTAAACGCCCAGATCGCCAATTTCATAAGGGGCAAGCTCTGGGAAATCATTATCGTCTGGGTCGCCTCATACGCCACATTTACCCTGCTGGGCTTGAACTATGCAATGCTCATTTCCTTCTTTATAGGACTCTCGGTTCTGGTCCCCTACATAGGCGCAACCGTGATGACCCTGCCTGTGGCCCTTATGGCATTTTTCCAGTGGGGAGCCTCCCCCCACTTCTTTTATACAATAGCCGCCTACGGCGTTATCCAGTTAATGGACGGAAACATCCTCGTCCCTCTTCTGCTCTCGGGAGTAGTCAACCTCCACCCGGTGGCTATTATCGTTGCCGTACTCGTATTCGGTGGTTTGTGGGGCGTATGGGGCCTGTTTTTCGCAATTCCTCTGGCAACCCTTGTTCACGCTGTGATCAGAACCTGGTTCAGCAAAAAGGGGCCGTTTGATTATAAACCGCCGGCCAGCCCGAACCCGGAAGAAGCCGCGTGAAGCGGCCGCAAAAAAGAAAAAAACCTGTCTGCAAGGCTATCAAAGGAGGGCTTATGAAACCCATCGAAGAGCCCGGGGTCTACCTGGTTGCCAAAACCCAGCTTGTACACGAGGGGCTTGACGCCTACCTACGGGATATCGGCAGCCCGGACTGGGAGCCGGACGGCAGCGTATCTGACGGTGAAAACCTGGCCGAAGCCGCCGGCAGAATGTGCTACCGGAGCTGGCAGCCTTATGACCCCGAAAAACCGGAAGCCACAAACCCCAACGTTGGCCGGGTACGGCGCGGTAATGCCGGGTATCTCGGCAATGTCTTAAAAAGCGGCCACGGCTCGGTGCTGGAGCATGTGAACATGACGTTTATCTGCCGCAACGTATCACGGGTATTTACCCATGAACTGGTCCGCCACCGGGCGGGCATGGCCTACAGCCAGGAGAGCCTTAGATATGTGCGCCTCGATGATCTTGCCTTCTGGATGCCTGAGGCGGCCCGCAGCAATCAGGAGGCAAAGGAGAAGTTCGAAACGGTCATCGATTTTCTGGAAAATACTCAGAAAGAACTGGCACAGATATTTGGCATTGAAGACTCCGCGGACTTTGCGGAAAAAAAGCACCTGACTTCCATGTTTCGGCGCCTGGCGCCCATCGGGCTCGGCACCTCCATCATGGTAACCGGCAACCTGCGAGCCTGGCGCCATATTATCGGCATGCGCACCTCCCCGGCGGCCGAGGAGGAAATCCGCATCGTGGCCGGCCGGATCGCCGCCGTCTGCAAGCGCGAATATCCCAACATCTTCCAGGACATGGAGCTTGACGAGGCCTCCGGAGTCTGGCAGTTTACCCATACTAAAGTCTGAGGGGCTTAGGGATTGAGGGACTTAGGCACTTAGGGGCTTAGGCACTTAGGGGCTTAGGCACTTAGGGGCTTAGGCACTTAGGGGCTTAGGCACTTAGGCACTGAGGCACTGAGGGAATGAGGGAATGAGGGGCTGAGGGAATGAGGGAATGAGGGGATGAGGGGATGAGGGGATGAGGGGATGAGGGGATGAGGCAGTAAGATAATGCGATATGAAACCAGAGTTACCGTACGGTATGCGGAAACCGGGGTCCGGGCCCGTTTAAAACCCGGCATGATATTTAACTACCTTCAGGATGCAGCCACCGAGCACTGCGCGGAAATGGGCATCTCCGGGATTGACCTGCTGCCCCGCAATCTTGCCTGGGTGGTCTACCGTTATCACCTGCACATCTGCCGCTACCCCCTGTGGAGGCAGCAGCTTCTGATCCGGACCTGGCGGCATCCGGCAAACAACCTGTATGAACTCCGCCAGTTCGACGTCCTGGATGAAAACGGAGAGCTTATGATCCGGGCCAAAAGCGCGTGGATCCTGACGCGCCTGGACAGCCGGCGGCCGGTGCGCTTAAAGCCCAACATGCCGGAGCACATCATGAACGGCCACCAGGCGCCCGTGGAAAATGATCTCGCGGAGATCCCGGAGCAGTCCGCAAAAGAAAACGCCCGCTCCTTTATCGTCCGCATGCATGATCTGGATTTCAACCAGCATGTAAACAACAGCATATACGCCATCTGGGCCCTGGAAAGCGTGCCGCAGGCCACGGCGGAAAAATGCCTGCCGGCTGAAATCGCCATTCAGTACCAGGCGGAAGCGGTTTTCGGAGACCAGGTAACAGCCTATACCCAGGAAATGGGCGAAAAAGGCGGGCGGGATTTTTTGCACACCATCTGCAGCAACGGCAGATCCGGCGCTCCACTTACGAGGCTTATCACCCGCTGGCAGCCGGCTGAGAACTTCCCGGGCCTATAAACCCCGGCGTTTCAAAACCGCTCGATAAGCTTGTCGATAATATAGGTGCTCTCGCGCATGGCCTGCTCGCTGAAAGAGCCGAACCAGCCTGCGATTTCCGCGAACTCGGCCAGAAACCTGTCCTTGTCCGCCCGTTCCAGCATATCCAGGCTCTCCTGCATGGAGTAAATATACTGCCGAAGCAGATTTCGGCGCTCTTGGGAGGCAAAAATGATCTCACAGTAAAGCGAGGGATCCTGGGCGAAAAGCCGGCCCACCATGCCCAGCTCCAGTCGGTATATGGGACTTGTGAAATCAAGGGTTCGCTCCAGGTCAATCTGCTGCTGCCACAGAAAGCGGCCGAAGGCGAAGGTGGCAAAATGGCGCAGCGCCTGGACAAGGTCCATGATCCTGTCATGCTCTTCCGCATCTGCTGTAACTACAACACTTCCCCATGCGGCGAACTGGTCGAGCAGCCACCTGCACTCATCCCCTCCTCTGCCCGGTGCGGCGACCACAATCTGCTTGTCAAGCGAGGAGGTGTTCGGGCCGAACATAGGGTGCAGACCCACAACCGGCCCTTTGTGAGCCTCAAGCATGGCCGCCAGGGGCGGAGCCTTGATACTCGTGACATCGGCTAACATGGCATCTTCCGGCAGATAGGGGCCAAGCCGGCGGATGATCTCTTCGGTGCGGTCAATGGGAACGCTTACAAGCACCGCGTGAATTCCCCGGCACAGATTTTCAGCCTGCGGCCAGTCCTCCCGGTCCAGGATGCGGACATCATAGCCGGCCCCGGCAAAGCGGCGGGCGAAATAGCGGCCCATGGCGCCCTTTCCGCCCACGATCAGGATAACCCCCCCGGGAAAAACCGCCTTGCGCGACAAGCGGCGGCTCTGCTCCATCCGCGACTGGCGCAGGATAGAGCGGTAGAGCGCCTCGATAAAATCCGGGTCCAGTCCTTTTGCAGCCCCCTGGGCGCGGCGGTTTGATATCAGGTCCTCCTCCCGGGAAGGGTGATACACCGGCAGGTTCCTCGCCTTTTTGATTTCAGTAACCTGCTTGACCGCATTCTGCCGCTTCTCCAGAAGCGCAACAATCTGCTCATCAAGGCTGTCTATCTCCCGCCGCAGCGCGTCCAGATCCTGCCCGCCGCCGCTTTCCGTGTCCGAATCCGCCATTGCCTGATCTTTTCCTTTCCCCTTGCATCTTTTATTGTTCTGCTTCCGCCGCGATTTTCTCCTTCAGACTGCAGATAAAGCACTTATCCGGTTTTATTGTCTTGTAGCCGCATTCGGGGCAGCGGTTTACCGGCTCCCCGGCCTCCTCCTTGTGCTCGGGATCCGGGAGCGCATCCTTCATTTGTTTTAAGAAGCCGAAATAAAACTGGGCCTTCACCCCGTGCGAGCGATCCTGAAGCGAATTCAAAAGCTCCTTGTAGACCAGGCTGGTGGCCCCCCTGGAATGGGGACAGGTCCCCCCGGCCACGCCGATGCCGTGCATTTCCACGAACTTCGCCATCTCGCGATCGGTCAGCATCACAAGCGGCTTAACCCGCCGGGCCATTCCCGGCTCGCCTTCCAGCACAGGTGCCTGCCGGGCCATGTAGCCGATATGCCAGGCAAGTACGTTGCTTAGCAGCACGGCGCATTCATCATCCAGGTTATGCCCGGTTGCCACCGTATCGCAGCCGTGTTCCAGGGCCAGGCGGTTTAAGTAATAGCGCTTGATAGTGCCGCACAAAGAGCAGGCAGGCTTTCTGGAAAGCCTGCAGGCCGTGTCAAAATCACAACCCATGAGCTCTTGAAAAGAGTAGACATAAACCGGCACCTCCTGCCGTGCGGCAAAGCTGCGCACCTTCTCCTCCGATTGCCGGGAGTACTCGCCGAAACCATTGTTTATGTGTACCGCAGCCACCGTGTAGCCAAGGCCGGTGAGGATTTTCCAGGCCCCCATGCTGTCCTTGCCGCCGGAGACGCCCAGAAGAATCCGGCCGGTTTTGGCAAACATCCGGTACCGCCTGATCGTGCGCTGCACCTGCCTAAGCACGTGCTCGTGATAATGCTGCCTGCAGAAAGCCGAGTTATGGCGCTCCAGCTTTATAAAAGCACTTTCTTTGCAAACGCTGCACTTCAAGATCGTTCGCCCGCTTTAAAGTTTTTTCAGCAGTTGATTGGCCGCCGTCAGCATGGGGTCCCATACCGGGCTGAAAGGCGGCGCATAGGCCAGGTCGGTCTGGCTGAAATCCCGGACCGTCATGGCCGCGTGCAGCGCAACCGTCGGGGCCTTTATCCGGTGAGCCACGCCTTCTTCCCCGACCATCTGGGCTCCCAGCAGGCGGCCGCTTTTCCGGTCGCCAACCATGTGCACCCATATGGTCTTGGAACCGGGGTGGGCGTGAGCCCGGGACGGGGTCCGGATGGTAACGGAGGCGGGATCAAAACCCGCGGCCTCCGCGTCAGCAACGCTAAGCCCAGTGCGCCCCACTTCCAGCTCAAAGACTTTAAAGACGGTTGATCCGGCGACTCCATGGAGACGGGAGTCTTTTCCGCATACATTATCCGCGGCCGTCCAGCCGGCCCTGTTGGCAACCAGCGCCAGCGGAATCCAGACCTTCTCGCCGGTAACCACGTGATATGCGTCTGCGCAGTCTCCCGCGGAAAAAATTCCCGGAACCGAAGTCTCCACGCGCCTGTCAACGGAAATCGCATTTTTGGGACCCAAAGCAATGCCGGCATCGCCTGCCAGTTCACTGTTCGGCCGCACTCCAAGCCCCACCAGCACCATGTCAGCTTCCAGGATCTGCCCCCCGCAGGTGACAGAAAGCCCCGACTCGCCGCCGGCTATCTTTTCCAGGGGCTGATCCGCATACAGGGAAACGCCGTGCTCGGCAAGCTTATCCTTGACAACATCTGCGATCTGCCGGTCGTAGTTTTTCATAAAGCCGCGGGTGACGCCTGTTACATCGATGCCGAGGCCTTTCAGTGATTCGGCCATCTCCAGGCCGATATAGCCCATACCCACAAGAACAGCCCGTTTGACTGTATGGGACTGCAGGTAGCTCTTGATCTTTCTTCCGTCGGCAAGGCGCTTGAGCGGCAGCACGCCGGGGCTGTCGATGCCCTCGACCTCCGGCATAAAAGGCCTGGCCCCGGTTGCGATAAGAAGCCGGTCGTAGGAAAAGCACTGCTCCTTGCCCGTATGATCCACTGCGGTCACGACCCGGGCCTTTGTATCGATTTTCTTCGCCCGGCAGCCGGTAAGCAGATTGATTCCCTGCTTTTCCCGGAATACAGATGCCTGCCGGACCACAAGATCGTCGATGGGGCGCTTTGGATCGGCAATGTTATAGGGCATGCCGCAGGCGCTGTAAGAGACGTCCATGGTCTGCTCCAGCACGGTCACGTTCATGTCCGGCTGGTTGCGCCCGGCCCTGCTTGCTGCACTCATGCCGGCGGCATCGCCGCCGATTACCAGAAACTCCATAGTTGCTGTCCTTTCCATCAATGGCTTGACCATTTTCCTACTGCGGTTATTATTTGTTCAGTAGGTATTTTTTATCGACAGAGTAATATGAAGCAGGGTATAAGTAAATAGAAGCTTGTCTAAAGCCTCCTTTCCTTCCCGCCCTGCGAGACATTCTATACTGACGGCATAATCAGTTCCTAAAAAAGCCATCAAGACTGAATGGAGGAGATATTTATCCTGTAACAGCGAGGCAGTTATTTATCAAATGACCGACAACGGCCTTCATCAGCATCCGGAGCCCGGCCGCCGTCTGCTCCGGACCCGCGGGGACAGCATTGCTTTCACGCTGACCCTTCCCAAACAACAGGCCGGCCAGGCATGGCTGCGCACCAACCTCGGCCAGAGCCCTACAATCAGGCGTGAAATCATACGTTCGGTAAGCCATGATGAAAGCCTGCTGGGTCGGGACTGGTACGACATCCGGATGGAGCCCGCAGACGAACGCACATTCCGGATTGAACTGGGCCTGTGCGAAATCGGCCATTTCGAGGCAAAGTGCTTTTTCCTGCCGGAAGGCGGGCACGCTCCGGTCTGGCCGCCGGGAGACAATGTAACCATAAACACAGAGCCCACAGACACCTGCTGCGCAAACATTATATACAACGCGTTCGTACGCCAGTTCGGTCCCAACAAGGACGGATCCTTTGCGCCCGGCCAGAAAAAAAGCGCGGCCATTAAGGAGCTGGACAAGGCCGGCTACACGGTGATTCCGCCCTCGGGCACGTTTCGGGATCTGATAGCAGAGCTTGATTTTATCATAGGCTACCTGGGCTGCCGCTTTATCCAGCTTCTGCCCGTAAACCCCACGCCCACCACTTACGGACGCATGGGCCGCTTCGGCAGCCCTTATGCATCGCTTGACTTCACCAGCATTGATCCCGCACTTGCTGAGTTCGATCCCGGGGCCACGCCCCTGGAACAGTTCATCGAGCTCGTTGATGCCGTCCATGCCCGGGAGGCAAAACTCATTTTGGACATTGCCCCCAACCACACGGGCTGGGCCGCGGAGCTGCACGAGATCCACCCGGAATGGCTGGCCCGCGATGCCACCGGCAGCATCGAAGCCCCTGGCGCCTGGGGCGTGACCTGGGCGGATCTGGCCCGCCTGGACTACCGGCACAAAGACCTGTGGCAGTATATGGGAGAGGTTTTTCTTGTATGGTGTCGCCGGGGGGTTGACGGTTTCCGCTGCGACGCCGGCTACATGATCCCGCTATCGGCCTGGCTCTATATCATATCCGCCGTGCGCCGCGAGTTTCCGGAAACCATTTTTTTTCTTGAAGGCCTTGGCGGCAAGATTTCGGTCACCCGCCAGCTATTAAACAAAGGGGGGTTTGACTGGGCCTATTCGGAGCTGTTTCAAAACTACGACCGGGCTCAAATCGAAGGCTACCTGCCCGAGCCCCTGGAGGCCTCCGGCCGGGACGGAATCATGATCAACTTCGCCGAAACCCACGACAACAACCGCCTGGCCGCAACCTCCACCCGCTACGCGGCCATGCGCACCGCCTTGTGCGCCTTGTGCGCCCCGAGGGGCGGTTTCGGGTTTGCAAACGGAGTGGAATGGTTTGCAGATGAAAAAATCGACGTACACGACGCAAAATCCCTGAACTGGGGCAGCCGGGTCAACCAGACAAAGCAGATCCGGCGCATAAGCTCCCTGCTCAAAACCCACCCGGCCTTTTTCGGCCGGGCGCAAATCCGGATGATCCAAAACGGCGGCGGAGAAGCCCTGGTTTTTCTGCGCCGCCACGAAAAAAGCGGCAAAAGCCTTTTGATAGCCGCCAACCTGGACTGGCAGAACCCGCAGCAGGCCCGCTGGTATCCAGGAGATGCAGGCATCGAAGTATCGCGCTATGCCGATCTGTTAAGCGAGCAGGTCATAGAGGCGGGGCAGGCGGAAGACGGGGCCTTTTTCCTGGACCTGGAACCGGGACAGGTCCTGTGCCTGAGCGCGGAAGAGACGGGCGGCACCTGCGACGAAAACCCGCTTCTGCCCGAGCGGATAGGCCGCCAGCGCCTGCGGGCCGCCGCGCTGGAAGTCTTTCAGGCCTTTTTCGGCACCAGCCACCTGGGCGATTTTGACCCTGATGCCGCCGCCAATGCCCTGGCCGCGGACCCTGAGAACTTCTGCCAACAGATAAACCCTCAAAGCGAAGAGCCGCGCACAATCCGCTGGCAATGGCCGGCGGACTGCCGCCGCCAGGTCATGATACCTCCGGGCCATTTTCTGCTAATAAAGGCCCCTGCCCCCTTCAGGGCGCGGGTTGTGGAAAAAAACCCTAAAAGGGAAAAAAACTGTCAGGTGGCAGACAGCATGGAGCAGGCAGACGGCGGAAGCTTCGCCCTTCTTCCTCCGCTTTCGGAGGCCGCCTCCCACACGCAGCGTTTTCTGCTGCTCTCTGTCTATGAAACAAAAACCTGCACGCATGCGGAAGCGCCGCTTCTCTATCTCGGGGGCCCGGAGCAGGCAGCCGTACGCCGCCTGTTCGGCCGCCGGCCTCTAAAAACAAACACCATCAAGTTTTTGGCCACCAACGGCCGGGGAGCCATGATGCGCGCCCACGCGGCCTGGGGACGGATTAACAGCAAATACGACGGGCTTCTGGCCGCAAACCTCAACCCGGACTACCCGGATGAGCGCCGCATGCTGCTGATCCGCTGCCGGGCCTGGCTTGTATTTCAGGGATTCTCCCAGGAAATTTGCCCGGATTGCGAGCAGCAGTTCAGGGTTAAGGACCGGCACACCGGCGTATGGCACTTCAGCGTGCCCTGCGGCCAGGGCCAGCATGTAAACCTCGTCTTTCGGGCACAGATGATCGAGGGTGAAAACCGGGCGGCCATAACCGCCGGGCGGCTGCCTGCGGAAAAAGCGCCGGACCGGCTGCCGGACGAACGTCCGGTGCAGCTTATCATCCGGCCGGATATAGACGACCGCTCCTTTCATGCCAACACCAAGGCCTACCTGGGCCCGGAACATGAATGGCCGGAAAAATGCAGTCCCGGTGAGCGGGGCTTTGTTTTTGCTCCCTCCGGTCAGGGCAATCTGCAGATGGGGAGCTCCTCGGGCCGATTTGTTTTTGAGCCTGAGTGGCAGTACATGCAGTATCTCCCCGTGGAAGAAGAGCGCGGCATGGATCCGCACACCGATCTTTTCAGCCCCGGCTATTTCGCCCTCACCCTGGCAGGCGGTGAGACAGCGGAGCTGCAGGCACATGCAGGCGGACAGCGGCCGCTGGATTATTGCGCCGCCTCCGGCCGGGAGCCCGGCACGGAAGAAGCCGAAACAGGCTTTACAGAGAGCTTAAAAGAAGCATTAAGCGCCTATATCGTGCCGCGCCGGCATCTGCATACTATAATCGCCGGCTATCCCTGGTTTCTGGACTGGGGGCGCGACACCCTGATCGTCACCCGCGGGCTGATTGCAGCCGGTCGCTTAAACGAAGCCGAAACCATCCTGCTCCAGTTCGCGGAGATGGAGGACTCGGCCACCCTGCCCAACATGATCCGGGGAGAAGACGCGCAAAACCGCGACACCTCTGATGCCCCGCTCTGGTTTTTCGCGGCCTGCGCAGATCTCGTCCGTACCCGTAACAATTCGGCTTTTCTCGAAAAATCCGCGGGCGGCAGAAGTATCTTCCAGGTTCTGTCTTCGATTGCGGAAGGCTATATAAAAGGCACGCCAAACGGTATCCGCATGGATCCGGAAAGCGCTCTGATCTATTCGCCGTCCCATTTCACCTGGATGGACACCAATCACCCGGCGGGCTCGCCCCGGCAGGGATACCCCATAGAAATCCAGGCCCTGTGGCATTTCGCCCTGGGCTTTATGGCCGAATGCGACGCGCAGCCGCAGAAATGGCAGGAACTTGCGGAGCAGGTAAAAAACTCCCTTGCAGGTTTTTTTGCCCTGCCTGAAAAAGGCTGGCTCTCCGACTGCCTGCATGCAGAGCCGGGGACTCCTGCATCTGAGGCCGCGGCTGACGACGCCCTGCGGCCGAACCAGCTCTTTGCCATCACCCTGGGCGCCGTGACAAACAGAGAAATCCAGCGCTCCGTGCTTGCATCCTGCATGGAGCTCCTGGTGCCGGGCGCCATCCGAAGCCTTGCGGATCGGCCCGTGGAGCATTCCCTGCCGATCCGCCGCGGGGGCAGCCTCTTAAACGATCCTCACCACCCCTACCAGGGGGTCTACACCGGAGACGAGGATACCGGCAGAAAGCCGGCCTATCACAACGGAACGGCCTGGACCTGGGTATTTCCTTCGTTTTGCGAGGCCTGGGTCCTGGCCTACGGCGATGAGGCAAAAGATACGGCGCTTTCCTGGCTCGCAAGCAGCAGTCTGCTCATAAACAACGGCTGCGCGGGACAGGTGCCGGAGATCCTTGACGGAGACCGGCCGCACACGCAGAGGGGCTGCGACGCCCAGGCCTGGGGGGTGAGCGAGCTTTTGCGGGTATGGCTGCAACTAAACAATCAAGGTAAAAATAAAAAGCATCAACCAAAGATGTATGGGAGGAGAAAAAATTATGAGCCTTAAAAAACGCTACCTCAAAAGCCGGCCGGTCTGCAAGGTAACCTTCCGGCTGGACGGCAGAGCCGCGGCACACGCGGAAACCGTGTTTCTTGCCGGCGATTTCAACGGCTGGGACATTCAGAAAACGCCCATGAAGAAGTTGAAAAACGGCGCATTTACCGTTACGGTAGATTTGCCTGTGAATCAACAGTACCAGTTCCGCTACCTCATCAACCAGGAGACCTGGAAAAACGACCGGGCGGCGGACCATTACGTGCCCAGCGGGTTTTCGGACAGTGAAAACTGCGTTGTTGTGGTGTAAACGCAAAAAGACCATCGGGGATAATTATGACGCATATCCAGACATTTCAGGTGTATCCCAAGGTGCCGGAAGCCACGCGCTTTGCGGAAACCATTGTACGAAACATGTGGTGGTCCTGGAATCTTGACGCCATTGAACTGTTCCGGCGCATTGATCCCAAGCTCTGGAACCGGACGGGACGCAATCCGATTCTCTTCTTCTCACAGCTGCCCCAGAAGCAGTTGGACGCCCTGGCCAAAGACGAGGGCTTTCTCGCCCATTTAGGCAGGGTGCGCGAGTCATTTGAAAAACAGGTGCAGCAGCCGGTAGAAAAAGACGAGGAGCTGGGCCCGATTGCCTACTTCTCCATGGAATACGGCATCCACGAGAGCCTGCCCCTGTATGCGGGGGGACTCGGCATGCTGGCCGGCGATCACCTGAAGGCGGCATCGGACCGGGGCGAGCCCCTGGTGGGCGTGGGCCTTCTCTACCGGATGGGCTACTTTCACCAGTACCTGGACCAGAACGGGTGGCAGCAGGAAACATACCCTGAAACCGATCTCTACCAGCTTCCCATAGAGCGGGCCCGAAACGCGGAAGGAAATGAAATCCGCGTCACGGTGGCCGGCCCGGACGGCGACATCCACATACAGGTGCTGCGCATCATGGTCGGCAGCATACCCCTGTATCTGCTCGACACCAACGTAGCCGAGAACGCACCGGAGCTTCGAAACATAACGAGCAAACTCTACACGGCGGACACCAAAAACCGCCTGGCCCAGGAAGTGGTTCTGGGCATCGGCGGGATGAAGGCCCTGGAGGCAATGAACATCCGGCCGGCCACCTGCCACTTAAACGAAGGCCACTGCTCCTTTGTCATCATCGAACGTCTGGCCCAGCTCATGCGCCATCACGGCATTGAGTTTGCAACCGCGAGGGAGGTGGTGCCCCGCACCACGGTTTTTACCACCCATACCCCTGTGGCTGCGGGGCACGACGAATTTCCGGTGGACATGGTAAAGCCCTATCTCAAACCCTATGAAAAAGAGTTCGGCATCACTGTCGATGAAATAATTGCCATGGGACAGATCGATCAGGACAACGAGGGGCTTTCGCCATTTTCTATGTTCGGCATCGGCCTGCGCTCCTCGGAGTACTGCAACGGTGTGAGCCGGCTCCACGGCCGGACGGCGCGCGGGATGTGGAACAAAATCTGGCGCGGGCTCCCGGAGGATGAGGTGCCCATCAGCCACGTGACCAACGGGGTGCACATCCCCTCCTGGATCTCGGTGGAAAACGCCATGCTCTTTGACCGCTACCTGGGCCCGGAATGGCACCTGCATACCTGGTGCCAGCCGGACATCGTTGACCGGATTGAAGAAATCTATGACGAAGAGCTCTGGCGGGCCCACGAACTGAGCCGCGCCCGCCTGATACGGACATGCAGACACCTGATGACCAAGCAGTACGGAAGAAGAAGTGCCCCAAAATCCATGATGGAAGATGCTGCCTCGGTGCTGGATCATGACGCTTTGAGTATAGGGTTTGCGCGCCGCTTTGCCACCTACAAACGCGCCTATCTCCTGCTTCGCGACCCTGAACGTCTGGAAGCCCTGCTTTCCTCGCGGCAGCAGCCCATACAGATCGTCCTGGCAGGCAAGGCCCATCCCCGTGACAACGAGGGCAAGGGGGTGATACAGAGTCTGGTCGAATTTGCCCGCCGCAGAAGCATCCGTCACCGCTTCGTCTTTCTCGAGGATTACGATCCCTATATTGCCCGGCACCTGGTCCAGGGCTGCGATATCTGGCTAAACACCCCGCGCCGGCCTTATGAAGCCTGCGGCACCTCCGGGATCAAGGCAGCGGTAAACGGCGTGTTAAATGTAAGCATCCTTGACGGCTGGTGGTGTGAGGGATACACGCCGGAGCGGGGCTGGCGGATCGGAAACGGCGAGGTATACGAGGACTGGGACTACCAGGATGCTGTGGAGTCCCAGGCGCTGTTTAACCTCCTGGAAAATGAGGTGATCCCCAAATTCTACGACCGCAGGGACGGGGACATCCCTATGGCCTGGATACAAATGATGAAATCCTCCATGAAAATGGCCATGAGCGAGTTCTGCGCCCACAAGATGCTGGGCCAGTACATGGAAACAGCCTACCAGCCGGCCTCCCGCCGCTACCATGAACTGCTTGCAGACAAGGCGGCCGAGGCCGGGGAGCTGCAGAAGAAAAAAAGCAAGCTGGAGAAAAACTGGGGCGAGGTCGCCATCGAGCAGCCCTCAAGGGACATGGACGGCCCCTTCCGGGTGGGGGAGGCCTTTACGGTAACCGCCCGGGCGCACCTTGGCGAACTGACGCCGGAAGAAGTGGACGTTGAGGTCTGCTTCGGAAGGCCGAAAAGAATCGACCTTCTGGAAAACATCCAAAAAAAGAAGATGCAGGTAAAAGAAGATCTTGGCGAGGGCAGCTACATCTATGAATGCACGCTGGAATGCGACATGCCCGGCCGCTATGGCCTCACCGCCAGGGCAACCCCCAGGGGAGACAACCTGCTTAAATACCATCCCGGCATGGTAGTATGGGCGTGAACTAGAGACTAGAGACTAGAGACTAGAGACTAGAAACTAGAAACTAGAAAATAAAAACAAGAAATTGATGCTCTCGTAAAAAGTCAGTTTGGGATGGCAAAGTAAAAAAACCTGTGGGAATGCGATGATGCCCGGGAATACATTATGACAAGCCGCAAAAACCCCCGCATACTTCTGGTAACACCGGAGACCACATATCTGCCGGAGGGCATGGGAAACCTTGCCAACGCCATGACCGCCAAGGCGGGCGGTCTGGCGGACGTGTCCGCCTCCCTGATTTCAGCCCTTTTCAACCAGGGGGCGGACGTGCATGTGGCCATGCCGGACTACCGGGCCATGTTTGACAACCAGATGGAGCCCATCCTAAGGCAGCAGCGGCACATCATCCGCACCAAGATGCCTCATGACCGGGTGCACCTGGCTGAAGACCGCGCGTTTTTCTACCTGCACCACGTCTACTCAAGCTACAGCTGGGAGAACATGCGGATCTCGCTTGCCTTTCAGCGTGAGGTCATGAACCATATCGTACCCAACGTGCGGCCGGACCTGATCCACTGCAACGACTGGATGACGGCCCTGGTCCCCGCCATGAGCCGGCAGATGGGAATCCCCTGCCTGTTTACCATCCACAACATTCACACGGTGAAAGCTACACTCGCCCATATCGAGGACCGGGGCATAGATGCAGCCTATTTCTGGGACCACCTCTATTACGATTACATGGCCGAGGAATACGAGCACGCCCGGGATGCCAACCCTGTGGATTTTCTTACATCCGGGGTCTTCGCCGCCCATTTCGTAAACACCGTAAGCCCCACTTTTCTGCGCGAAATCGTTAACGGCTACCACAATTTCGTCTTTCCCTCGCTTCGCCGGGAACTGACAAATAAATATGCGGCCGACTGCGCCGGAGGGATCCTGAACTCGCCGGACCCCAGCTTCAACCCGGCAACAGACAAGGCACTTGTGCGCCAGTACGGCCCAAATGAGCACGGCCCGGGCAAAATCCAGAACAAGCGCTATATCCAGAAAAATCTGGGGCTTGTACAAAACGACAACGCGCCTCTGTTTTTCTGGCCCTCGCGCCTGGACAACAGCCAGAAGGGCTGCCAGTTGATGGCAGAGATCCTCTACAGAACCGTGGACGCTTACTGGAACCGGAACCTGCAGATCCTGTTCGTGGCAAACGGGGCTTACAAACAGATGTTCCACGATATCGTGGACTTCCACGGCATCAAAAACCGGGTGGCTGTCTGCGATTTTGACGAGCGGCTCTCCCGCCTGGCCTACGCGGCCTCGGACTTTATCCTGATGCCCTCGCTTTTCGAACCCTGCGGGCTGCCGCAGATGATCGCCCCCATATACGGCTCACTCCCGGTAGCCCGCGACACCGGAGGCATCCATGACACCGTGGTGCACCTGGATCCGGAAAACCGGACGGGAAACGGATTTTTATTCGAACACTACGACGCAAACGGCCTGTTCTGGGCCATCGGGCAGGCCATGGAGTTTCACGCACTTCCGCTTAACCGCCGCCAGGCCCATATTCAACGGATCATGAAACATGCCGAGGAAACATTTAACCATGATGTGACAGCCCGGCAGTACATGGACCTTTATGAACGAATGCTGGAGCGGCCGCTTACAGGTTGAGATTTTTATGCCTTTATCCCCCTCTGACAACGACGCAATTGAGAAGCGCCTGCAGTGCAGGCTGCAGACAGATCCCTGTTTAAACGACTACAAGGACGCGGTTAAACGCCGGCTGTCCCTGCTTGCGGCAACAGAAAACCGCCTGGCCGCGGACAGCCGGAGCCTTGCCGATTTTGCCTCCGGCCATGAGTTCTTCGGCCTCCATCTCAGGGACGGCCAGTGGGTGTTCCGGGAGTGGGCGCCAAATGCCAAAGCCATCTATATAATCGGCGAGATGACGGACTGGCGGGAATCGGAGCAATACAGCCTGGAGGCCGGCGCAGGCGACGGGGTCTGGGAAATCCGGCTGCCGGCCGACGCCCTCTCCCACCGGATGCTCTACCGCCTGCGCGTTCACTGGCCCGGCGGCTCCGGGGACAGGATCCCGGCCTATGCCCGACGCGTGGTCCAGGACCCGCGAACGCTTATCTTCAATGCCCAGGTATGGGCGCCTGAGCAGCCCTACCAGTGGCGGCACCCGGCCCTGCAAAGGGATTTTTCCGATCTTTTGATCTACGAGGCCCACGTCGGCATGGCCCAGGAATACGAAGGCATCGGCTCCTACACCGAGTTCCGGGAGAACGTGCTCCCGAGGATCGTGGACGGCGGCTACAACACCCTGCAGTTAATGGCCGTCCAGGAGCATCCCTATTACGGCTCCTTCGGCTACCAGGTGGGCAATTTCTTTGCCGCCTCCTCCAGGTTCGGCACCCCGGAGGAGCTAAAGGCCCTGGTTGACGCGGCCCACGAGGCGGGGCTTCTGGTGCTGATGGACCTTGTTCACTCGCACGCAGTGGCAAACGAGGTTGAAGGTTTGAGCCGTTTTGACGGCACGGACTACCAGTACTTCCACGAAGGGCCGAGAGGGTGGCATCAGGCATGGGATTCGCGCTGCTTTGACTACAGCAAATACCAGGTGCTGCACTTTCTGCTGTCCAACTGCCGCTTCTGGCTGGATGAATACCGCTTTGACGGCTTCCGCTTCGACGGCATCACCAGCATGCTCTATCTGGACCACGGCCTGGAGAAGGCTTTTACCCATTACGGCGACTATTTCACGGAAAACACCGACGAGCAGGCCCTTGTCTACCTGGGCCTTGCAAACAAGGTGATCCATTCCGTAAACCCCCGCGCCGTCACCATTGCAGAAGACATAAGCGGGATGCCGGGCTTGGGGGTTCCTCTGGATCACGGCGGCTTTGGCTTTGACTACCGCTTTGCCATGGGCATTCCCGACTACTGGATCAAGCTTACCAAAGACACCCCGGATGAAGACTGGCACATGGGCCGTCTGTGGCATGAACTCAACAACCGCAGGCCGGACGAGAAAACCATCAGCTACGCGGAATCCCACGACCAGGCCCTTGTGGGAGACCAGACGCTGATTTTCCGTCTGATCGGCGAGGATATATATGAGCACATGCACGCGGATGATCCCAACATGCGCGTGGACCGCGGCATGGCCCTGCACAAAATGATCCGCCTGATCACCCTGGCCACCGCCGGCAGCGGCTACCTCAACTTCATGGGAAACGAGTTCGGACACCCGGAGTGGATTGATTTTCCAAGAAAGGGAAACAACTGGAGCTACCGCTATGCCAGGCGGCAGTGGCACCTGGCGGATGATCCGTCACTGAAGTATCACCAACTGGCGGTCTTTGACAAGGCGCTGATCCGGATGGCGGGAAGCCAAGCCTTCCTTGACACAGAACCGGCAGATCTCCTGCACGAGCACACGGAGAACAAGATCCTGGCCTTTATGCGCGGAGACCTCCTGTTCGCCATTAACTTCAACCCGCACCGCTCCTTTGAGCACTACCGGATTGATGCCCCGGCAGGTGCATGGCGCATGATCCTGGACACGGATCATCCGGATTTCGGGGGACATAACCGGCTTTCTCCCGGCCAGGTGCATCACAGCCTGCAGCCGGAAGACGACCCCGGCGGCCGGCGGCAGGTGCTGAGCCTCTATCTGCCCGCCCGCACGGCAATTGTACTGGAGCCGGAGTAATTCAGTACCTTTCGCCCTGCTCATCCACCATGGGCACAAAACGCACCGGCAGCACCGACTCCTCGTGGAGCTCGCCGTCCTTTTTGCGCAGGAGCACAAGCTCCTGCGCAAATTTTTTGCCAATGGGGATAATTATGCGGCCGCCCTCTGCAAGCTGCCCCTTTAGCGGCCGGGGCACCTCAACGGGCGAGCAGGTGACGATAATCGCGTCAAAAGGCGCATGCTCCGGCCATCCCTGGTAGCCGTCGCCCACCCTGACGTGCACGTTGTCGTATCCCAGCTCCTGCAGGAGCTGGCGCGCGGATTCGCCGAGATCCCCGATGATCTCGATGGTATAGACTGAACTGAAGAGCTTTGCCAGGATGGCCGCCTGGTATCCGGAGCCGGTGCCCACCTCCAGGACCTTCTCGTCCTTTTCCGGGTCCAGGGCCTCGGTCATGAAGGCCACGATATAGGGCTGCGAGATGGTCTGGTTATGCCCTATGGACAGGGGCTGGTCCGTGTAGGAGAACTCGCGGTAGTGCGAGGGCACGAACCGGTGCCGCCTGACCTCGCGGAAAGCCTCCAGCACCCGCTGATCCGAGATGCCCCGGGCCGCAAGCTGCCGCTCCACCATCTGCTCCCGCTGCCGGGCGTATTGATTTTCACTCATAGCTTCCGAACCTGCTGCAATGGATCCGTATCCCCCAAATACCATAAAGCCTGTCAAAAAAATGAGCAGTGCACACCTGATATTCATCACTGCCGGCTCCGTTCAAACGCTGTTATCCCCGCAGTTTCCGGGTCACCCCGGCAACGCGGCGGCCCAGCTTTTTCGCGTTATCCAGCGCATCGGAATCCGGAGTCCCGGAGCATGCCGTGCCGTAATGGCCCGTTGCCTCCATGGGATCGCCCACGATTATCATCCCGTAAATCATCAGGCACTGGATAATCGACATCATCGTGGTCTCCTTGCCGCCGGTGGGATCTCCCGAAGTGGCAAAGACAGCGCCTACCTTGCCCTCCATTTTCTTTCGGGTTCCGATAAATTCGTCAAATACGCGCTTGAGATCCGCCGCCATCACGCCGAAATACACGGGTGAGCCGGCAATCACCGCGTCCGCGGCCAGAAAGTCGTCCTGGGCCACCTCGCCGGTGGATTTCATTACAGCATCCGCGCCTTCCACGGAGTTAACGCCTTCCGCCACGGCTTCCGCCAGTTTGCGGGTATTTCCGCCCTTGGAATAATAGAGTACCAGAAGCTGCATAACCTGCCTCCTTTAAACAACTCGGTTTTTGATTTTGCTATGTCCTCAACTCTATTATGATAACTGCGCAAAAAGCTTTATCAAGCCGCGGTGCCGCAATTCTGCGGAAAAGGCAGAGAGGCGGCTAAGCGCCCGGCAGGTAGTCCTCACGCACCGGCGAGAAGACCTCCACCGCCACGGCATCGGTCAGAGCCTCCGCGCTGTGCCGCACGCCGCCCGGTATGCACCAGCAGGTGCCGGCCTCGGCCACAAACTCCTCCCCGCCCACAAACATCCGCAGCCTTCCCGCCACCAGGTAGCCGGTCTGCTCGTGGGGATGCTCGTGGCCGGGCAGCCGGCTTCCGGCCGCCAGCAAAAATTCGGTCATCAGCGTACGCTCGCCGTAAACCAGCGTCTTGCGCTGCACCCCCTCCAGCACGGTTTCATATCCACTCTGGCTCTTGTGACTATACATCGATTCCTCTCCTGATACGCCCGCAGATCAAGGCGCCGCAAATCCCGAGGAATGCAGCGTACATAAGGGTACGTGAAACTCCGAGGGATGCAGCGCAACGCAGATATTGGGCTTTTGACGTAGACATTCTCAGTCGTCAGACCGGATGTCGACCTTTTTCCACCCCTCCCCGCTCCTTCCCTGCACAGGCTGCTCCATCCGCAGCCGGCTGTAATACGGCCCCTTGGATAAATACAGGGCCGCCATTGGCACACTGGCTGTACTTATTCACCATTTTCTCCTCCCTGCAAATTGCCGAATCCAAAAATCTCCATCCCCGGGCGCTCGAGATCCAAATACAGCATACGGCCAATGCTACTTCGGCCGCTCCAAGCTTTTGTGGACAAAAAAACGCTGGCAGCCCAAGCTGATTGATTAAACAAAGCACGAGCCAGGGCCTCCGTCATAAAGCCCCCGTTAGGACGGCGGTATGGTCTGGTTATACTGGGACCTTTATCTTCTCATACAGA
Source organism: Desulfosalsimonadaceae bacterium (assembly GCA_046482325.1). Lineage (GTDB taxonomy): Bacteria > Desulfobacterota > Desulfobacteria > Desulfobacterales > Desulfosalsimonadaceae > M55B175. The sequence continues at coordinate 5,764 of JAWOFF010000056.1, read as the reverse complement.
AACTCAGGGGCTATGTCAGCGCCATTCGGCCAACACAGGGTGTGAAACTCCGGGTGCAGCGTGAACCTTTTGAAGACCTCGGGATCCTTGAGCGGTTCAAATACCTCTCCATAAAGCTCTTGGCCAAGATCTATATCCCCTTCCGTACCGTCAGCAAAACGAAGATGGATGATATAGTCGTGTACATATTCAGCGCTTTTTATTCTGGGTATCATGGATCTACTCCAATGGTGAGATTTTATTCGGGAGACGCCCTGCTTGAATCACGTTCCAAGCTTCGAGCAATTCCTCCTGATGCAAATCGAGCCATTCCAGTACATGGCGGAGCGCACGCTTCGGAAAGTCTCCCCGGACCACCCCGCTTTCTATTTCCACCGTAATCTGGTACTCCCCATATACCGCATGGAAATGAGGCGGATGGTGATCCCGGGGGAAAATCCCTATCACGATTCCAAGAAATCTTGACAATTCTGGCATATTTTCATTTTATTCCGAATTAGATGATTCTTCAATATTATAACCACACCTAAGTCCCTTAGTCCCCCAGTCCCTCAGTCCCTCAGTCCCCCTGCAAATTGCCGAATCCAAAGATCTCCATCCCCGGGCGCTCGAGATCCAAATAAAGCATGCGACCGCCGGAGAGCCGCGCCTTATCCTGCAGAAGAATCCGCCTCACCTCCATCACCTGCAGCCCGGCCGCCATCAGGGGAGTCGGGGCGGGCACGCCCAGTTCCCGCTCCGGACCCGGGCCCGGGGGCAGGTCCTCGCCGTAAAGGTTTTTCAGGCCCGCCTCCCCCGGCATGACGCTTAGCACCTGGGCCTCGAACCCGGCGATGGCGGCATGGACGAAAGGAAGATGCTCCTTTTCGCACACCTCCTGGAGCACCAGGCGGTCCGCAATGCTGTCCAGCCCGTCTACCACCACGTCCGCGCCGGCCAAAAGCTCAGCGCCGTTTTCCCGGCCGAGCTGCTCCCGGCTGTCAAAAACCTCCACCGCCGGGTTGACGGATGCCAGAAAATCCCGGACCGCCGCCGCCTTCGGCCGCCCCAGGCTCTCGCGCACGGCAAAACGCTGGCGGTTCAGGTTGGATTCGGCGAACACGTCCGGATCCACCAGCACAAGGGCGCCGATGCCCATCCGCGCCAGCAGATCGGCCGCATACCCGCCAAGGCCGCCTGCCCCCACAACAGCCGCGCAGCTTCGGCAGAGCCGGAGCTGATCCCCGGTGGAGAGGCTGTTTTGGTTGCGCAGGTAGCGGAAGGGCAGCACCCCTTCCAACAGTGCAACCTCAAACACCCGGCGCAGGTGACAGCCGTATTCCGAGGCCAGCGCCCCGGCGCGATCCCCGGACAAAACGGAAACCGTTTTCCGGCCTTCCTCGCTTACGCGCTCGCTCTGGCGGCAAACCGCCTCCCCCAGTTTTTCCCTCCCGGAATTTCCCATTTTCTGGTATCCTTATTTTGATTTATGCAACCGTTTCTTCTAGAAATAGGCAGATTTCCGGGTCGATGCAATGAAAATCGAAGTCCACCTCTACGCAACGCTCGCACGCTTTCTGCCGCCGGGGGCAGCGGAGAAAACCTGCTGGATGGAGCTCTCCGGGGGAGAAGGCGTTGCCGGGATCATTAAACGGCTGGGGATTCCGGCAAACTCCGTCAAACTCATCTTCGTAAACGGCATGCACGCGCCGAAAGACGCCGCCCTGCACGACGGCGACCGGGTGGGCCTTTTTCCCCCGGTGGGCGGGGGGTAAAAGCCCTGCCGTTATGCCCTGCATCAGCCCGTACCACCCCCATGAGATTAAAAAAATTGCCTCACCTCTTGCCCCGCCCCTGCCTCGCTCCTATAATAGAAAAGGTTTGCTGAACCGGCGCCCTGGATTCGACACAAAGGCCCCGGAACAATAAATCCCAAAATGCCGAAACATCACGATTGGCAGACCATGAGTTCAGCCCGAAACATCCGGCACGCCCTCGCCTCCTTTCTGGATGAGCCAGCACTTGCGCCCGCGCTTGCCGCTGTTCTGGACAAGTGCCGCGGCCGATCGGGGGTTCCCTATGAAGAAATTGCCACCGCAGCCGGAGACGAGGCCGCGGAACTGATCCTTCTGGCCTGGGACTGGAGGCTTCTGCTGCCGCGGCGCAGCTCGCAGTGCGCGGAATGGGACGACAGAATCCTTGCATTAGAGGCGGGCGAGATTTATGATATGGCCAACATCGTGGCCTATCTCCTGGATGCCGCCGCAGAAAGCGGCACCTGGGACGTGGACGATGCCGTTCGGGCCTTGTACGCAGCCATGCATGAGCCGCATTACCGGGAGATGCCCGCCCTGGTCCGCGGGATCTGCCGGGACGCGCAAAACGGATGCATCAACGCGGCGAAAATCCACACGGCCTGCACAAACGCGGGCATACACGGCCTGACCGGGGCCATGATCGGCATTCTAAAAGGCGGCGGGGTCATCAGCCCGAAGCTGATGAGCGCGAGCCCGGCGGAAAAAAAAGGCTCCCCGGTCTACGAGGTGCACCCCGCCCTTCTTGCGGCGCCCGGGGAATGCAAAGCCACATAGCAATACAAAAAGCAAGCCATCAAGAGGTTTCCATGACAGACAACACCACGGCTAACATCCAAAAAGCTCTTTCAGCGGTTTTCTCAGAAGAAGAGGCCGGCAACCTTGCCCGCCTTCTTGCAAGCGTAAATCCCGATGATACGCTCTATTATGAATCCATTGATCTGCCTGCAGAAAAAAAAGACGAATATATACTGATGGCCTTCGAGGAGCGCCTCCTGATTCCCTACGCCTCAAGGCCCGGCTCCGGCAGCGCATGGGAGGACTCCATGCTGACCATGGCCCCGGGAACCCTCTACATCATGCCACGGGTGATCCGCGAGCTTGTCTTTGAACCCGCCAGCAAAGGCGCCCTGGATGCGGAAAAGGCCATCCGGAAAGTACTCCGTGAAAAAGAAGAAAACCTGGCCGCAAGGCTCCTCTTTTTTTTCCTGGCGATAAAGCCACACGCGGTCGGCTACAAAGTCGAGGCGGGACTTATGAACACGCTGAACCAGGGCACAGGCGACCCCCTGGATCTGCATGAAACCCTGGATCTATTCGCGCTCCTTGGCATCATGAGCCCATGCACCCGGGGACCGATACATAACGGCCTGTTGTGGTATGAAATCAACCCGGCGCTTTGCTGGTAAGGGAACGGAGCATTTTACGGGTCCCCGTTTTCAGTTCCTGTATCTCCGGCATGTACCACAGGGACCTCGGGTATTTCGTAGACAATTCTGCCGTTTTTCCAAATCGGTATTTTATAATTATTTTTAATTGCATCCTCAGCCACTTTTCTGGCTGCACGCTACAAAGCTCTAAACCCTAAAACGGCGTACTGATCATCTTTAGTCATTGCTTATCCCTCGATGTTTCGATAACAACAGGATATGAATCGTCTGCAGCCACATTTAACGAAGATGCCGCGGCGGACGCTGTTTTAGCAAGCGCCGGCGCTTCGTCGCAAAAAGATCCTTTGATTACTGTATTGTTTGAGCTTATCACCAGCTATATTATAGCTGTCAACTCCTTAAAATTCGCTACCCATCATTGACGAGACCCCAAAAGCAAAGTAATATGAAAAAGTGGGATTTAACCGCGGGACATAAAATCGGATATTGAAAATGGAAAGAATAATCAACATCCATATTGAAAAACTGCCGGAAGGCCCCTATTTGGCAACTTCAGAAGATGTGCAGGGACTGGTGGCGCAAGGCCGCACGGCTACGGAAGCCCTTGAGATTGCCAGGGATGTGGCCAGGAAACTAATAGAGGCCCAAACTGAACGCTCAGAAAATCCCCGCCTGTCGCCCCTTGAGGATTCATTCGATTATCCATTGATCGTAAACGCCTGATATGGGACGTTTAGCCGGATTTAGATACCGGGAGATAATAAAGCGCCTGAAAAAATTTGGTTTTGTGTTTGATCGGCAGGCGGCCGGAAGTCATGAGATCTGGTACAACGAACAAACCGGCTATTATACAACAATTCCCAATCATGCCGGCGATGTGCCTGAAGGGACGCTCAAAGCGATTCTAAAACAAGCCGGAATTCAGCCAGACGACTTTTTGCAGAAAAAATAAAATGCGTGTTGTCTACTGACCCGTTTCCTTTACCCGCCTTCAAGACCAATACACATTACACAAATAGGACCCCGGATTTTAGCTTTCCATGTATTCAGTAAGCTGTCCCCCGAATTCATGTGCCGGATACAGGGAGGCCTCTTAAATATTGACAAAACCTCCCGGAAATTATAATTTAATTTGTATATGGCAGAACTCTGCTTCAAAAGAAGCCTTTTCAGAGACCTTAAAACAGGGAGGACAGGACATGGTTTCGGCTAAACGCCTTGTGGTCATGGCAGCACTTTTCTCCATACTGCTTCTGCCCTTAAGCGCGGCAGCAGCCCAAAACGCGACAACACTGCAGCAGCCAGCAACCGCAAGCTCCGGCTATATCACGGCCGATATCTTCGCAGCCCGGCCCGTGGGGATTGCCTCAACCGTTTTGGGCACGGCGGCTTTCATTGTTTCCAGCCCCTTTTCCGCACTGGGCGGAAACTTTGAGCATACATTCGACGAAATAGTCAAAAAGCCCTTTCTCTACACCTTCAAACGGCCCCTGGGCGTGTTCTGAACGGGTGAGCGAAAAGAGCTGCAAAGATAAGGAACAAAGTATCCGGGAAGTTGTCATCCCCCGCGAAGATGCGGTGTTCTGGCTGGACAGCCGCGGCTGGTGGCGGAACAGGGGCGGCAGGTTTCGCAAGAAAAAAATTAACGACTACTTCCATGCCGCCATCGCAAAAGATGAACACGGCTATTTTGTTTCCCAGCAAAAAGACGATGTCCTGGAAAAAGTCTATTTTCCGTATGAAGACACCGCCCTTTTCGTTTTTCACGTGATCTTCCGCAAGGACTCACCTCCCCTGCTGGAGCTTAACACCGGCCGCCGCATTGAGCTTGACCCGGAAACCCTCTACAGCAAAAACGACTGCCTCTACATCGAGAAAAACAGGGAGACCATCAAGTTGTCCGAACGGGCCCTGATGCAGATCGCCCCGCTGCTGGATCAGGACCAAAACGGTCTCTGCATAGTCATCCGCGGCGAAAAACACCCCGTCACGGAATACTGAACTACGTCCCCCTCCCCATCATTCCTCTTGATCGAAACGCCTGTTATATCCTATGCTGTCTCTGCTTTTACCAATGCCGAGGCCCTTTTATCAATTAACCTGACAGCCCAGCCGGGGAAGGTGAATGACAGCAGCCTTTTTTCACAACAAGCGCGTTCTGGTGACCGGCGCCTGCGGCACCGTGGGCAGCGAACTCGTCAGACAGCTCCTGGACGAATACCAGGTGGCCGAGCTCATCGGCCTGGACAACAACGAAGCGGAGCTTTTCTTCACCGAGCAGAAATACCAGCACTATCCCAACGCCAACTTTTACCTGAGCGACACCCGGGACGCGGACAAGCTGGCCCGGAAATTCGCCGGCATGGACATCGTCTTTCATACCGCCGCCTTCAAGCACGTCACCCTTTGCGAAAAATCCCCGTTTGACGCCGTCCAAACCAATATCCTGGGCACCCAGAACGTAATCCAGGCAGCCCTTATCAACAAAGTCGGCCGCACCATTTTTACCAGCTCGGTCGCGGAATTGCTGTATCACGCGCGGCCGGATGTGCCCGAGGGCGACCTTTCGCGATTGCGCGC
>JAWOFF010000041.1:0-9120 GCA_046482325.1 Desulfosalsimonadaceae bacterium | reverse complement strand
CAGAGGCGGGCCGGGAGAGGGCTTTTCTCAGCAAATGATATTCCAATGAAGTGGCGACAAATACCGCAATACAAGGTTCCATATATCACCTAAACTGAGCGTTTCAAATTTTTAAACCTGCTTATTTCTGTATTATTTTAAGGTGTTTAAGCCATTTTTAGTTTTAAAAATTTTAAACCCTTCGGGCTTTTCAATTTTACCGCATCTACCGCGTCAGATGATGTCTCGCATAGCTGCCTATAGCTCGACAGTCATCTTCCTTGTATCTGCGGCAAACTTGAAAATCGCTCAATTTAGGTATCATATTTTTTCCAGCATATGGTTAGTGAAACCCAGGCCCCGTTTCTCTGCTTCGGCGATATATGGGATATCAGTGATGGATTTGCCGGAAAGTTTTTTTTCACCTGCATTTTTGAGCAAAACAAATCCATGACTATCCAGTGCCACAGGGTCAGAGCCGCAAAACAGGGCTCCACACTTTGCTGCAATCCCGCCGTATCTTTTTTCGTTCGCGTTTAACAGCACTTCAATTGCATCAACAATGAAAAAATCGGGTTTTATGAGAGTGTTGATATCCGCGATTGCTGTATTGATCCTGTTGAACAGATGCAGTTTCAGGCGGTCAATATTGGCAATAAAGGCGAATTGGTTTTTCAGGGCGCAGCTCATCATTACGCTTTTCAGCACATGCGATTTTAAAACAGGCAGGGATATCTGATAATCGCAGTCAAAGGGCAGTTTGTATATTCTGTATTGATACCGCAATGCACTGTTTCGAATGGTTTCCCTGGGGAAACGTTGAAAGTGGAAGAGCGGAACGCCGTGTTTCCGGCAGACGCCTGACAAATCGGTTTTCTGCAGCATGTTTTTCCCGCGCTCAAGGGACGGGCCGTCAGCGACATAAATATTTTTGCCGCATTCCTTCAGCAGGCGTATTAATTTGTCCAATAGCCCGGGATGAGTGGTGGCGGGATAGGGGTCCACGGACACAATGTTTGGTTTAATCAAGATGTTGCGCTTTGAAGCGATATCGCTGCGGATCAGGCCTGTCGCCTTACGAACAAACTCTTCTCTGTCGCCTTTTGCAGAATAATAAACCGGCATGGGCAAAGCGTCCGCCCGGAGGTTTGGTTAAAGGTTCCCTTTGCTTTCGGAGGCTGTGGAAAATCCTTATAGATTTTGTTTGCATCGGGGATGTTTTTGTTCTATATAAGCCCCGTTTTCAAGATATCCTGTCAGGATATCAACATAGTTTCCCATCTTAATTTTGTCGAGCGAATAGTGATGAAAAAAATACGTATACTGCTGGCTTTGGCTTTAATCATTCCTGCTGTGACACTGGCAGGTTGTTCCAAAGATGAAGAAGGCGGGGAGACTGCAAAAGCCCCGGCCTCCGAACGGTCTGAAGCAGTGGATCTGCTGGCCATGGTGCCTGAAAATACTCAGTTTTTGGTCAAGCTTGAAGCACTGGGAAAATTTTACGAGCAGTTTGTCGTTTCTCAAAACACAATAATGGGAGTTGCTCTAAAAGATAAGGATATTGAGAAGATAAAAACAGGACTGGGATTTAACCCGTTGAATGCGGAAGAAGTCAGACAGGCAGGTTTTAATCTTGAAAAGCCCTTTTGCCTGGCAGCAACAAATGTGAAACTCGATCCGGCAGATAAGCAGGAAATCGGGTCTGATGTTTTTGGCCTGCTGCCGCTATCTGAGGGCGCTGATGCATTGGACACGATTCGTTCAGGCCTTCGGAACAACAATGTCCTTTTCGTGGAAGCGGAAAAAGACGGCGTGCCCTTTATCAAATGGCACAGCGGGCAAGAGAAAGGCTGCCTTGCAGTTAAAGATCAATACCTTTATATGACTATAAATTCACAAACCGACCCGCAGTTGTTTCTTGAATCCGTTATTGAAAATACCTCTTCACTGACCAATGCAGAAGCTTTCCGGACGGTCGCATCTGAAACGGATTTAACCCGTGGTCTGGTGTTTTATGCCAATATTGCTGACATTGTTGAAAAAAATTCAGACCAGCTCACACAGGCCGCCGCCTGCCAGTCGGCGCAAACAGCCGATGCAATTGAGTCGCTCGGGCAATATTCTTCTGCCGCCTTGACCGTGGACCTTGGCAGCCCGGACCTTGAGGTCAATTCAATTACGGCCCTTGTTGATGATCATGAGATGAAAAAGATCTGGAGCGAAGATTGCGTAAACAGGCAAAAGGTTTTAAGCATTACAGAACCAGCAGCCCTGCTGCTGTCCTTTGGCGCCAATATAAAGGGTTACTATGATGTTATAAAAACCATGACGCCGCCGAACCAGGAGGAATCCATAAAAACCCGGATGGATGCTTTTAAGGAAAAAACCGGGATTGATCCGGAAACCGAGCTGTTAGACAACCTGAGCGGAAGCATCAATTTTGGATTATACGACGGGGCCAGTATAACAATGCTGAATTACAACGCCCTTTTCACCGCAGGGATCAAGGATGAAAAACTGATGAAGCAGGTAATTGATAAGGCAATTAAACTGTTACCCCCTGACAAGCAGGCCATGGTAAGTCGTCAAAAGGTGGGCGGGACGGATGCGTATGTTGTGAATGCCGGCATGGTACAGATGTACACCGGTGTTGATGATAATAAGTTGTTGCTGGCTTCAGGGAAACCAATTTTTGAAAAAGCCTTAAAGGCTGAAAAAGATAAAGGGTTTGCTCAGAAACTGACGGATGAGCGGTTAAAAAACAGCCTCACGAGCAACCGTAATATCTTTTATCTAAACATTGATGAAGGGGTGAAGACAGCAAATAATTTTGCCATGTTTCTTGCAGAACCCGCAGGAGGGGTACAGAAATTTAAAGACAAGCTGGATGCCGCAGGCCGGTTCGAGTATGTTCTGGCCTCCGGCAAACTTGATAAAAACATTATAAAATCGCAGTTTATCGTTAAAACCCGCTTCAGCAAACCTTTCTTTCTCAAACTTGCCCAAATGATTGACGAGTTCGAACCGGAGGAAAACAGTTTAAATTGAAAATCCCGTATGGCTCGTACTGCATTATCAATTGTCAACAAAACTGCCTATCATTTCAAAAACCGGGCCCGTCCGGCAAATGTAAACCAAGTTAATTTTAATGGTTGACATTAAGAATGGCGTCGCATACACAGTTTTGGTATGAAACATGCCATTCTTAATTCGTTAAAGGCGGAGCCGGTTGTCTCCGGACAGGCCCTGGCCCGCAAGCTGGGTGTCTCCCGGGCGGCTGTGTCCAAGCATATCAAACAACTGCGCCGGCAGGGCTATGAAATTTCCTCGGCACCCCGGCGCGGCTATACGTTAGAAAGCGTGCCGGACCGGCTTTTGGCCGATGAAATCCGCCATGGACTAAAAACCAGGGTGCTAGGCCAAAATATTGTCTCCCTGGAGGAAATCACTTCCACCCAGGACCACGCAAAAGAGCTCTCCTTACAGGGATGTCCGGCAGGAACGGTCGTGGTTGCCGAAACCCAGACTCTCGGCCGTGGCCGGATCGGCCGGAAATGGGTCTCGCCTGAAGGCGGGCTTTATTTTTCGGTTCTGCTCCGTCCCGCTATTACCATGGCCGAGGCCGCTCAAATTCCCCTTGTGGCGGGTGTTGCACTGGCCCGGGCGATGGAGCGCCACACTTTCGCTGCGCCCCGCCTGAAATGGCCCAACGACGTGCTGCTCAGGCAGCGAAAAACAGCCGGTATCCTCGCCGAAATCAGAGGAGAAATGGATTTTCTGGACTGGCTGATCCTGGGAATCGGTGTTAACGTAGCCCCGTCGCCTTCCCGCTTTCCCCCTGACATCCGGCAGACAAGCACTTCGCTCTCGGAGGGCTCCGGCGCTGCCGTTAACCGGCTGCCGCTGATCCGTGATATTCTCTGTAACCTGGAAAACATTCTGGAAGCCTATCAGGCGGAGGGATTCCAGCCTTTCAGGGATGAATGGAAAAGACGAAGCGATACCCTGGGACGAAAAGTCCGGGTTTCCTGCGGCAGGCAGTTCCTGGAGGGAGAAGCCGTGGATATTGACAGCGAGGGAGCGCTTATCCTGGACCCCGGCGGCGGATTGACCCGAAGGATCACCGGGGGTGATATTTTTTTCATGGACAAGGCCCATGAATAAAAGAAAAGGGTATTCACTGATACGGGCCGCCCTTCTTTTTCTTATTCCTGCATTGGCCTGGCCCCCTCCGCTTATGGCGGAACAGAAAGATAACTCCTCCTACAAACTGGATCCGGTCGTGGTCACCGGCAGCCACATGCCCCGCCGTCTTTCGGAGACCGCCAACTCCATTACTGTGATGACGGGAGAGGAAATTGCCGAGCTGCCGGTGGACAATATTGCCGGTGCTCTCGAATATGTAAACGGCGTGGATGTCCGCCAGCGCGGAGCCCGCGGTGTTCAGGCGGATATCGGCATCCGGGGCGGAGCCTATGAGCAGACCCTTATCCTGGTTGACGGCATTGCGATGAATGATCCGCAGACCGGTCATCATAACATGGATCTTCCTGTCAGCCTGGACGATATTGAACGGATTGAAGTCGTTAAAGGACCGGCCGCCAGGATTTACGGCCCCAATGCCATGGCCGGAGTCATCAATATCATCACCCGGGAAGCGGAGAAAAATTCTGCTGGCGGGCATGCGGAGTTCGGCGAATATGGCTATCACAACGTATCCGGACATGCGGCGCTGCGAAGGGAGGACACTTCGGCCCGGTTCTCAGCCGGACGCAGATACAGTTCAGGCTATCTTAGTGGCAAGGATACGGATTTTGATATCAAAACGGTAAGCTGCAAAGGAAGCTATAAAAAAAACGCCAACGCTTTCCGCCTGGGGATGGGATTTACTGAAAAGGCGTTCGGTGCCTATAAATTTTACAGCGACGCGTATCCCGAACAGCGGGAAAAAACCGGGGCGCTTCTGATATACGGCAATGCCGAGCTTCAGTTGGCTGATGTGGTCATTGTTCCCCGGATACACTGGCGGCGGCATGAGGATGAATATAAAATTAATATCAATGACTCCTGGAGCCGGAACGATCATCGAACCGACAGTTTTGGCGCACAAGTCAAGGCCCTGATTTCCTCAGGATGGGGCAGGACCACCCTTGGGGCCGGGGCTGAAGGAAATGCCATGGAAAGCACAAGTCTGGGAGATCACGACCGCAGCCGTCAATCCTTGTTTCTTGAACACCGCATCTATCCCACAGACAGGCTTGCCATCGGGATCGGCGCCTCTGTCCTCCATTACAGTCAATGGGGCTGGGAGTATTGGCCGGGCGCGGACATGAGTCTGGATGTGACAGAGCGCCTGAGCTGGTTTGCAACATTTGAAAAATCTTTTCGGGTCCCTACCTATACGGAGCTTTATTATTCTACTCCGGCAAATCAGGGAAATCCTGAACTGGATCCGGAAAAAGCTTGGAGCGGGGAGAGCGGCTGGCGCTGGAGAGGCGAAGGGATCACCGCCCAATTCAGTCTGTTCTACAGGGATCTGGAAAATGCCATCGACTGGTTCCGCGAGCCGGGCGAAAGCGCATGGGAGGTCACAAACCTTGCCACAGTGCAAACCAAAGGCGCAGAGGCGGGCATAACATTGTATCCTTCCTTTTTTCTTGACACCCGCCTGTTTTCCTCAGCAGAGCTCACATATACCTATCTTGACAGCGATAGAAGCTCGCCGGATACTATGGAATCCAAATATGCTCTGGATCACCTGGAACACCAGCTTACCGGCTCTCTTGTGATGCGATGGTCCCCCCGGTTAAAACAGGTCATAAAAGTCCGGTACGGCAAACGGCTGACGGGTGACAGTTATACGGTGACGGATACGCGACTGACATACTCGGTTTCCAGTTACCGGTTTTTTGTGGAAGCCGCCAATCTTTTTGACGCCCACTATATCGAAGCCGGTTTCGCGCCCATGCCCGGTCGCTGGATTACAGCCGGTGTGAGCTTTGACTGGAGCTGATCGCCAACAGCACGGGCGTCTACGGACTGGAGGCGGAGCCGCAAACTGGTTCTTTAGCTTTTTATGCCACTTTTCATCCGGATGGCTGCCGGCGGCGGCACCCGCGGAACCAATACCAGCACGGGACGGATGACCAAAACCAGCAACTATTTCCCGCATGGCGTGCGCCTCTCCACCTGGGCCAACCAGATGAACATGAAGCAGGAAGAGGCCATGCCCCTGATCCGAGACCGGACCCAAAAGGTGGTGACCCAGATGCTGCCCCAATAGCCGGTGCTACTGCAACCGGAATACATCCCAACAAAAATGCCGCCTCTCTGAATTCCAGGGAGACGGCATTTTTTTTACGGGGAGTTGAACTCGCCCATCCATGCAATTGATTGCCGTACAAAACTTCATGATTTGCCTCCGCTTAAAATTTTCATCATTATAGTGCGTTGTGACCAAGAAACACAGCGGGCCTATTATTCAAGGGGTTTTTCCCTTGTCAGGGTTTACGCCTTTAACAGCGTCCATATTCCGATTCCTATGAATCCAATCCCCGCAACGTAATGGAGATGTTTCTCACTTACATAGTAAGAGATAACACTTCCGGCAAGAACGCCAATGCCCGATGCAACTATAAGGGCTAATGACGCCCCAAAAAATACTGTGAGCTTGCTGACTTCTTTGTCAGCCGCAAACAACATCGTAGCCAATTGCGTTTTATCGCCGAGTTCCGCGATGAATACAGCGGTAAATACCATAAGCAATACTTTATATTCCAAATTGGATTTCCTCTGTTCGTTATTGAAGCCTAACGGGCTGGTCCAGGGCTGCGCGCTTTTTGTCGTTCCCTGGACATCCCCGATTTCAGGTTGCATCGAATATTTGATTCCAAGGTTTCAAGTCGGCCGGGCTCGACCGAGTCCCCTGACGCTGCTTTTCAGTCGGCGGCGAGACCGATTTTTCTAATCAGTTAACTTTCCCCTTTCCCCTTTCCCCTTTCCCCTTTCCCCTTTCCCCTTTCCCCTTTCCCCTTAGATGTTTTTCTTTCCGGGTGATATTCAACCATATCTTCTTCAATGTTTAAAGGCTAACCTCTGCCATGACGCGCTGAGGAAAGCAAGCCTTCTGCGCGGATTATTCAGTTGCCGCCGACGGCTTTGTAATGCCTTTCCTGAAAACAGATTCATATTTAATGGCGTCAACAGGACAGACATTCAAACAACGGCCGCAACTGAAACAGTCCGCCGGCAGTTTGTTCCCATAAATACGGCCCTCAGCCGCCTCCAGGGGGCACGCCTTTATGCATGCACCGCATTGGGTGCACTTTTCTTTGTCAACACGAACCCGGACAATGCTGAATCGCTCAGCAATCCAGGAGAGAAACCCGAAGGGACAAATGAACTGACAAAACGGCCGATATATAACGAAGGATCCCAAAAGGCTGAGGATGACGGTCAGCAGAATGCTGACTGTCTCAAATTCGAGATTGAACAGATTAAAAGGATTCAGATAGTGGTAGATAACCGTTCCTTTCCTGCCTCCTGCAATACCGAACAGAAAAAGCAGCATGATCGCAAAAAGGCTGCCCCGGATCGTGTTTGTAAGAGCGAAAGGAAGTTTTTGTTTCTTGATCCTTTTCAGGACCGGGAGACTATATATCAATTCCTGAAGAGCGCCAAAAGGACAGGCCCAGCCACAGATGAGTTTGTTTCCGATGACAGCAAGGACGATGAAAAAAATGAAGGCTGTCACTTTGGCTACTGGATCAGCATATAATCCTACCATGGATTTGAACACCTTCACTGCCCCTTCCATGGGATTGGGTGATTTCCCCAGCAAAAATCCTGCAATGATTACTGACAAGAAAAGAGAGGCGATGTAAGGGGATCGGGGATACCATCGCTTTCTCTGATCGACAGCACACAGATCCGGGCGCCCCAGCCTGGTGAGGAACACAAGGCCCCCTAAAACCAACGCTGCGTACAAATAATATTTGAGTCTCGTATCGTGGTGAGAGAGCAGGTGATGTGCTGCATGCCGGAGCGGTTCCGGTTTAACCCCCAGCGTGCTGAGGGGCTTTGATTTGGAAACGTTAAGAGGCAGACCGAGTTCGCGGGCCAGGGCCTTTCCTGTGACTTTCAGCGTTGGCGCAATATCCCGAACCGACATCTCAATGCTGACGTTGACCGTCTTTGCCGGTTCCGCAGATGGATTTAGAAAAATGCCGCCAGCGATGAGGACAAGCATAACAGCGACAGTGCCGAAAAGCCATATACGCTGTTTATATGAGAGCAGAGAGAACCATTGATGCAGTTTCATCGTTTTGTTCATCACTTTCTATATCTGGCATAATCGCGGCGCTCACCTGCTCTCCTGCCGGTGTGAAGCGGTAGCGAAACACCGGTCAGAGTGCAGCAGGAAGGTTAGCGCAAGGCTTTTCTGAACCACGGAAAAAGAACTGGTGCGTCAACTGGTCTGCTCTTGAACTAAGTTGGAAATATATCTGACGAGTTCCTCTGCCTTTGAAATCCATGGTACGACCTGTGATTCTTCAAAGCTGACAAAGTCAATGTGATCACCGCTCCGTTCATTCACAGTCTGATTCCCTCCTGCTGAATTCGCTGATGAAATGGCATAGCCTGGTAAATACCACTATTCCATTTTTCGCAGTTTCGTACAATCGAGGATATTACCTCTCCAGATTCCCATTCCACTTCATAGAGCCTGTGACGTATTCGATCTGTACGTACATCGCTCAAGGGACCATCAACCAGGACAAGGAAGTCCCAGTCTGATTCCGCGATTGCGTCTCCACGAGAGCGGGAGCCGTAAAGGATGATCTCAGCACCGGGTTCCACTTCGCGGACGGCTCGCCTTATTTGCTCAAGTAATTTTTCTCGATTCATATAAACACCTCGTACTTTTTAGGGGGCGCCAACGCTCCGCATAACCGGCTGGCAATGGAGCGCAGCGGAATGGCCAGTCCGAGTTGAGTGTGCCGGGCACGGCACATGTTCTTAAAAGTGAGCCAAAAATAACAGGATATCATGTAGTTGGCAAGTCTTAGACCCAGCCTGATGGAGGCGAAGGGTGTAGCGGTATGGCAACGGGGTACCGGTAACGGTGCTTCGGAAGGAAGC